>JAUYLZ010000003.1 GCA_030698385.1 bacterium
GAGAATTCCCTCGGGGAAAAACATTTTTAAAATTGATTTTTCAATTGTCATAATGATAATCGTTAGCTTAATTATGATTATCATTATACCTGCGTCAACTCAAAATTTCCAGTTTAGTCCAGCAATATTCTGTATGACCCCATTCTTATGCCCAGGAAGCGTATGAAGATAAAAAACATAGCGACTTGCGCAACGACATGCAACGCATAGACACCTTTGCCTGTGTTGATATTCAGAAGTATCTGCTTGCTACTAATGCCCTGCTTTCGTTTTTCTACATCGTGACGCTGGTTATCGGTCTTCACTTCGTCATTACCGGAAAAACTAAGCTGGGAGTTCTCATCTATCTGATTGCCACCGGACAAATGGCGCTCAACAACGTTTGGCTAATTGCCCATGAGTATCTGGAGATTTCCAAACGACTTATCGCCGTTTTTCACATGGACAAACTGCTTTCGCAAGAAGCCACAATTCAAATCAACCAAGATGCCCCGGTGTTAACAAAAGTTCTTGGCCAATTAGAATTATGCAAGGTTGATTTCAGCTACACCAGCCGGCATAAGCAGATTTTGAAAAAAATCAACATGCCTATTCCGCATGGGTCCATGGTAGCGGTAGTTGGTAAAACCGGCGAGGGAAAAAGCACAATTCTAAAGTTGCTGTCCAGATTATACGACGTTACCGGCGGCGCTATCACGCTTGATGGCAGTAATATAAAAAGTTTTAATCTGTACTGGTACCGTCGCTTGTTCGCCACCGTTTCACAAGAAGTTGATATTTTTGACACCAGTATTATGGAAAATGTTCGTTATGCCGTCTCTGATGCCACTGAATCAGATGTTATTGAAGCTATTCGGTCAGCACACCTGCATGAAGTTGTTGATGATAGTGAGCGATTTCCGGACGGTCTGCTCACCGAAGTCGGCGAACGCGGCATCAGGCTCTCTGGCGGACAAAAACAGCGCGTCGGCATCGCCCGCGCCTACCTAGCGCTAAAAAAAGGCGCGCGTTTTTTGATTCTAGACGAAGCGACATCAGACTTGGACGCGATGGCGGAACGGGCCGTGCAGGAGATGATAGAAAAACTCAGAAAAAAAGACGGCATCTCTATCATTGTTTGCGCCCACCGTCTCGCCACGATTCAGCGGGCTGACATTATCTACGTCATTGACGGCGGACAAATTGTCGAATCCGGCGACCACAAAAAACTCATACAACGTAACGGCCTCTACGCTAAACTGGTTGATCTGCAAAAAATCGGTGAAATTCGAGAGTAATATTTTTTATTTTCCCCCACTGCAAAAGTCAGTGGGGATTTTTTTTTGTGCAAAAGATGTATTCAAGGTGTGTTTAAAAAACGCTTGAATGAATTCTGTATTGAGAGTAAAATAATGGCATGCTAACAGATCAAATTATCGAAAAATTACCACCCCAAAACCTTGAGGCCGAGATTGCTCTGCTCGGCGCTTTGATGATTGACAAAGACGCGATTATAAAAGTCGCCGATATTTTGCACTCAAACGATTTTTACAAAACCAGCCATTCTCATATTTATGAAGGAATGCTGGAACTTTTCTCAAAAAACGATCCGATTGACATTTTGTCACTATCAAACCGAATGGAGGAAAAAAAGAAGCTTGAAGAAATCGGCGGCCGAAGCTATCTGGCCAAACTTTCATCTTCAGTCGCTACCGCCGCCCATATTGTCCACTACGCGAATATTATTCAGCGCAAAGCGACTTTGCGCCGATTGCTTCACGCCGCCACCGAAATAACGGAATCAGCCGAAGAAGAGGATGATGATATTGACAAAATACTCGACCGAGCCGAACAGAAACTTTTTAGCGTTTCACAAAAGTACTTAAAAAATACCTTTGTTTCCATTGAAGGCCTGCTGGCTGACGCTTTTGAACGTATTGATGATCTGCACAAAAACTCAGGCAAACTGCGCGGCATACCGACCGGTTTTCCCGACTTGGACAATTTGCTGGCTGGACTGCAAAAATCAGATCTAATTATTCTGGCCGCCCGCCCGAGCGTGGGAAAAACATCCTTAGCGCTAGATATACTCAGGCAAGTTGCGGTTAAGTCAAAAGTGCCGGTTGGCTTATTTAGCCTAGAAATGAGCAAGGAACAATTAGTCGATCGCATGCTTTGCGCCGAGGCAAATATCGATCTATGGAAGATGCGCACCGGCAAACTCTCTGACCGCCCCGAAGATGACGATTTTTCCAAAATCAGCCACGGCATGGGCACGCTCTCTGAAGCGCCAATATACATAGATGATTCCGCCGGCCTTAATATAATGGAGATAAAGACAAAAGTGCGGCGACTGCAAATGGAGCATGGTTTGGGACTGGTGATAATTGACTATTTACAGCTAATGGAGGGCCGCGGTAAATATACTGACAACCGAGTGCAGGAAGTCTCGGAAATCAGCCGCGCGCTAAAAGTTATCGCCAAAGAACTGAATATTCCGGTTATCGCCCTATCACAGCTTTCACGCGCGGTTGAAATGGGCGGCGGCGCGGCTATTCCAAAACTATCTCACCTGCGTGAGTCAGGATCAATTGAACAGGACGCGGATGTGGTTATGTTTATTTACCGCAAATCCGCTGATCGGCATTACCGGCCGGAAGACATACCGGAAAACGAAAAACATCTGGCAAAAATTATTATCGCTAAACACAGAAACGGGCCAACCGGCATAGTTGATCTTTATTTCAACGAAACTAACGCCAGCTTCAAAAATTTGGATAAAAAAATAGAGATGGAAGCGCCGCCAGAATTCTAAACATCAGAATTCGGATTAATGATTTATGAATTTAGATTAAAAAACTATGAGTACCAAAATTTATTTTATCGGCTCAGCCCCAAAAAGCGATGAGGCGTTAAAAAATTTTCAAGACTGGAGAATTCCCTATCTCCAGAGCATAAAAAAAGAATTACCTGATGTTGAGATGCTTGATTTTAATGACGTTGATGAATCAATTGGACCGTATAACCTCTTTGGACATGACTGCCACTTGATAAAAAACGCACATGTTGTAGTTGCTAACGCAGAGTCAAAAATTGGTGCTGGCACTGCCATGGAGATGCTGATTGCGAAATACTTTCAAAAGCCTCTGATCACTGTATTACCAAAAGATACTTACCACCGTCGTTCCAACGTAACCAGCGGAGGTAAAAATATTAAAGACTGGATTCATCCTTTTATTTTTTGTGTTTCAGATGAAATTGTTGAAGTAGCTACTGTAATTGCTGAATTAATAAAAAAGTATATACAAAACAATAAATCTCCTGTCAAAGACATTACTATTATTAACCAAGCTATTGAAAAATATCAAAATTTTATTCATAATTAAGTAATATGTAGTTGCAAATCTGCAATCATAAATCTTATATCATAAATTAAATGTATGTTCAACAAACTCAAACAAGTAAAAAACCTGCGCAGCCAGGCCAAACAAATGCAAAACGTACTCGGACAAGAGTCAGTGACAACCGAGCGCAACGGCATCAAAATGGTTATGAATGGTAATATGGAGGTAACTGAATTTACCGCTGAAGATAATATCTCAAAAGAAGCGTTAATTCAACTCACCCCCGATATTGTAAATAATTCAATTAAAAACGTGCAAAAAATTATGGCGCGCAAAATGCAAGAGATGGGCGGTTTTCCGGGTCTTAGTTAAAAAAACAAACTCTAATGACAGAAAAAAAAGTAATGTGCTTCGGCACCTTTGACGGTTTGCACCCGGGGCACTTGTCTTATTTTAGACAGGCGAAAAAATATGGCGATTACTTAATAGTCGTTATTGCCCGCGACAGCAATGTTTTGCGGTTTAAAAAACACTCGCCAAAATTCAGTGAAAATGAAAGACTGCTCGCGGTAAAAAACGCAAACCTTGCCGACGAGGTCGTACTGGGCGATAAAGACGACATTTACAAAGTCATCAAAGAAAAAAAACCTGAAGCAGTTTGTCTTGGCTACGATCAAAAAGCTGATGAAGATAAAATTAAAACCGCCGGCTCGGCCGTTAGAATCCTCAGATTAAAGCCGTTTCAGCCGGACAAATTCAAATCATCAATAATCAATCTGCAATCATAAATCTAAAATCATCACATGACTCACCCAGAATCCATTCAAAAACTAATTGAGTCTTTTGCCAAACTGCCAACGATTGGACGAAAGTCTGCCGAGCGATTTGTTTTTTGGCTGCTCAAACAACCTCAGGCTGAGCTTGATAATTTTGCCAATAACCTGCAAAATGTGAAAAAAGATATTCAGAGTTGCGATAATTGCGGCAATATTTCCAATACTAACCCCTGCCCTATTTGCGCTGATGAAAAAAGAGACCGCGCACTCCTGTGTGTTGTCAGTACTACTCGTGATTTGATACTAATAGAGAATACGAGAAAATTTAACGGCCGCTATCATGTCTTGGGCGGTAATATTGATACAGCTAAGGATGTTACGCCGGAAAAGCTCAATTTACAAAATTTAATCAAACGCGCGCAGGCGGTTAAATACGCCGAGATAATTCTTGCTCTCTCGCCAACCTTTGAAGGCGAGGCGACAGCAATGTATATTAGTAATTTATTAAAAAATTATAATATAAAAATAACCAAACTGGCGCGCGGATTGCCCAGCGGCGCCGATATTGAGTACGCTGATGAGCTGACTTTGACAAACGCCATCCAAAACAGACGATAAGGAGAGTAGTAATGAACCGAGTAAAAATGTTCGTCGGAAAATTAATGGTATTCAGTTTTTATGGATTGTGCAGATTAATAATGGTTATTTTGTCGCTGTTCTTTCCTTTGGCAAAAGAAAAACTACCATCTAAGTAATGGTAGTTTTTTTCTTAACTAATTTTTTCAATTTTTAGCTTTGTATACGGCTGGCGGTGTCCAAGCGTTCGTTTATAGCGAGTTTTTCTTTTATATTTAACAACGGTGACTTTTTTGTCTTTTTCGGTTTCCACTATTTCCGCGCTGACTTTGTCGCCGAGGCTTGGCGCGCCAAGTTCTTTGATAACACCATCGGAATCGGCGATTAAGAGAGTTTCCAGTTTAACTTTTTTTCCTGGCTCACCGGTTAATTTTTCGACTTTAATGGTATCACCTTCTTTAACCTTGTACTGTTTGCCGCCGGTTTTTATAACTGCGATTGTAGACATAATTTTTTATTATTAATAATTTATACAATATTACACTTTTATGAAAAAAAAGTCAAATATTGTATTTTTTTGGTATTAAAATTGATAAATAAACTAACACTACCATAACTATTACCAAAATCCCCAAGGCTACGACTTTTCCCTGGCTTTGCAAAAATAGCGCGGTGGCGCCAAAGATAATTGCCAGCAAATAATAAATCAAAACTGTTTGGCGTTGACTCAAGCCCATATCCAAAAAACGGTGGTGCAAATGTTTTCGGTCAGAGTATTGAAAAGGATTTTTGCCGGCGTACAAGCGGCGAACTATCGTAAAAATAACGTCCATCATGGGGATACCCATTATCAAAAGCGCGATGGCGATTTTACCGCCGGAAATAATGGCCAGCACGCCGATAATATATCCAATTAACAAACTGCCGCTTTCGCCGAGAAAAATCTTCGCCGGATAAAAATTAAAAAATAAAAATCCTAAACACGCGGCGCTAAATATCAAAGCCATCAGTCCAACATCAGGCTGGTAGTATTTTGTCGTAATGGTGAATAAAAAAATAATAAAACCGCTGATAACGCCGAGCCCGGCCACTAGACCGTCAATGCCGTCCAAAAGTTTAGTCGTATACATCATCCCCAATATCCAAAATAGCGTCAAAAGCGTGCTCGCGGTAGCGCCAAAAAAAAGCAAGCTGCCAAAAGGATTGGTAATTTTTTCAATCACAATTCCGCTCAGAACTATAGTAACTCCCGCCAACAGGGGAAAAATAACTTGCCACTGGGGTTTTAAATTAAACTTATCATCCAAAAAACCGCCAATAATTAAGAGCAATCCGCCCCCGGTGAAACCGATAATTTGCGGCCAAATTAAACCTCTGGCCATAACTTCATCTGAGGTAAAATACAAAGCTATAAAGTAGCTAAAAAAAACCGCCACCCCGCCCAGTAATGGAACGGCGACTTTATGGATTTTTCGCGATTTATCAGGCTGATCAACAATGCGCAGTTTTGCCGCGATTTGCTTGATTACAAAAGTTATGAGAACTGACAATATTAGCGTTGAGATAAATACGGCAAAAAAATAAATAGTCATAAATTTTATGTTTCAAGCCTGAGAATTTTTGTAAACGGTACACCGACTTTTTCTGATATGGCTTGCGCGATTTCACGCTTAGTGATATTTTTGTTAGTTGAGTTTATTTTTGACTCCCCGACTGTCTTCAAAATATTAATCGCGGCCGTCGGCAAAATTTCATCGTTAATATACAACTCAGCCGCGTCTACCAATAAATCAATTGCTTCATTACTGTAAAAAACGCCGTATTTTTTCTCCAGAAATAATGTCTGAGAAATTAGAATCTGCCTAAGCATAAGTCCGGTCGGCTCTGCAACATTGATAACCGGCAGTTCGTTGCCCGCCGGCAAATGGGCAACGGTCATCAAACACGCGAATTCTCCTTGGTATTTATTAATAATATTTATAAATTCATCATTAACATCCTCAATTACTAAAATTACTTTGTACGCGTGCTTTAGTTCGGCAATCATCCCGAGTACTTTTTTTTCAACGCTTAACTGGCGAGCTTCATTATAAAATTTTTCATTATCAAGCAAAAATAACTGATAGCCCTGCAACGCGACCGGCACATCATAATTAATAATTCTTTCCGCCAAGTTGTAAATAATGCTTGTTTTACCAACACCGGTTGGTCCAGAAAAAATAATTTGGCGTTTTTTTTCGGTAAATAAATCAAAAAAATTTTCACTAATCGCACTGTCATCAATGATAATGCTATCAATTTTAAATATTGTTTCACGTGTAATATTGGTGCCAAAATAATTAAGTAAAGGTGTCGCCACCGCCATGGTTGATTCTTTCATCTTAAATTGAATTTTTTGCCAAAAAATGTCTTTTTTTACTTCTTTTTCTTCAATAAAATTATCAGACATTATTGACCACATAGCTGTTTTTTGAATTTTTTCCACATCAACATCAAGTGAAGAAAAAATATTACTAAGCAACGGGTCATTCGCAACCAAGTATCCAACCAAATTAGCAAAATAAACTTTGCTGCGCCCGGCATCGTAAGCGTGTAAATACGCCTCTACCAAACTCCGTCTTAGTTGTGAACTAATAACAGTTACCAGCTTAATTTTTGCCAAGGTTTGTCTGCCAGTTTTTGACCACTCCTGAGCCGGCACTTGCCCTAACGCTTGTTCGATTTTTGGCAAAATTTTCCCCTGATAAATACCCAGTCTGGCAAATACAAAGTTGAGAGTTTTTCTGGATTTGATAAAAAATTTTTCTTTTTTTGTTTTGGCCGCGCTGCCATTTTTTTGCTCCATCAAAATCACCGCTAAAACGTGTATCGGCAGCACAACTTTTTGCTTCAAATTTACAGCCAGTTCATACGCGCGCTCAATAATTGTCAGCAGATCGTCATCATAGCTTTTTGACACGTCAATTTTGGTTTTGAACCTTTTTAATTCCTGCCAGTTATTCGGAATGTTTTGTTTAATTTTTTTTAATTTAATTATTTCTGGATAAATAGAAGGTTTTACAATCTGTTTGTCCTCTTTGGCATGGTGATAACGAAAATACACAAAAATCAAAAGTAGCGCGCCAATCCAAAAGAATAAAATTTCTGTAGCTTGATAGCCCCAAAAAGTTAAAATAACGCCAATGTTCACGTTGAATCCGGAACTGACAGCGTTTTCTTTTAACCACCACGCCAAGGCGATGATGCCGGCAAAACCAAAAATTAAAAAGATGCCAGTGATTGCGTTATCAAAAACCCTTTTCGCGTGCCGGACAATAATTTTGCCAAACATCAGATCATAACCCCAAAACAAAAAATCGTTTTTTATAAAAGTACCCAAACCAATATCATAACATTCTTTGCACACTAAATTATGCCCCTTGTCAGCGGCCTCATTGTCTTTGCCAGTGCCGCCGCAACGGGGGCAATAGATGAATTGCGAGGATGAGGACATGTGTATTTTAGTAAACTCTAGTGTCTTAATTATATCATAGTACTGCTAATATTCAATTTTATCGCTAGGAAACAAACTCTTGCCAAATTGTGTTCAACACCTAAAAAAGGTAGCCGCCGGACTACCTTTGTTTATTTTTTATTTTTCATTATCATAACGGAGTAATTCTTCAAAAAGCTTTCTTTGGGCGCGGGATAACTTTTGCGGCGTTTCCAGATTTATTTTGACAAACTGATCACCGCGACCGCGGCCATGCAGTTTGGTCGCGCCCTTGCCTTTGAGTTTAAATGTTTGCCCTGATCGCGTGCCAGACGGAATCTTCAGAGCCACCTCCCCGTCCACGGTTGGTACGGTAATTTTATCTCCCAGCGCGGCCTGAGAAAACGTAATGTTGCTCTGCGTATAAATGTTATCACCGTCGCGTTCAAATCGTTCATCAGGTTTGACGATTACTTTTATATACAAATCTCCGGCCATGCCATTGCCAACCGCCTCTCCTTGGCCGCTTAATTTAATCATTTGGCCGTTATCTATGCCGGCGGGAATGGTAATTTTTAGACTGGCTGTTTCTTTTTCCAGACCGGCGCCATGGCATTGCGTGCATTTTTTTGACGCTTTTTTGCCATCGCCATGGCAATCGCCGCAAGTTGACCGAACGGAAAAATTTCCCAAAATCGTACGCTGGTTTTGCATCACGTGTCCGGAGCCTTTGCAGGTCTGACAAGTTTCAATCGGCGTTCCCGGCTCAGCGCCATTGCCAGAACATTTCCGGCAGTAAGTAGCGCGATAAAGACTGACTTCTTTTTCAGCGCCAAAAATTGCCTCATTAAATTCTATTTTTAATTCTGTCTGAATATCAGAACCGCGTGACTGTCTTCTACTGCCGCGTGAAGAAAAACCAAAAATATCGCCCAGTCCGCCGAACAAGTCGCCAAGGTCGTCCATATCGATATTAATTCCGCCCGAATGAAATCCGCCTTGGCCTCCTTGGGCCGCGCGCGCGAAGTCTTCCCAGTTCATGCCGGTGCCGCCAAAACCCTGTCCGCGGAATGCTGATTCTCCGAACTGGTCGTATTGCTTGCGTTTCGCTTCATTACCAAGCACTTGATAGGCTTCATTTATTTCTTTGAACTTAGCCTCGTTTCCGCTCTGCTTATCAGGGTGATGTTCATGCGCTAACTTTCGAAACGCTTTTTTAATTTCTTCTTGACTGGCATTTTTTTCCACACCAAGAACTTTATAATATTCTTTTGACATAGTTTATAAATATTGCGCTTGCCGTTCAATAAAATATCAAGCCAAGCGAGTTAATAATTTTTTGGCAATATAATTTAAAAAAAATAAAAATGATATGAATAATTAATAGATATATAAAAAGGAGGGGGAGCATTTTTACTCCCCGAGTTTAATTGTTTGAATAATTTTATTTTGACAACTCTTCCAAAAAATCCTCTCTGTCTATTTTGACCGGATAATTACCGGAGAAGCAGGCGGCGCAAAAATCGTTTTCTTTGAAACGAGTTACCCGGCAAATAGCTCTTAACATTCCTTTGAGAGAAAGATAACGTAAAGTATCTACCTGGATATGATTGCGTACTCCTTCTGAATCTTTAAACTTATTAATCGCTAACTCCCCTTTGGTGGGTGTATCAACTCCCAAAAAACAAGGAAATTTGGTCGGCGGCGACGCTATCATACAGGTAATACTGACAATTTTTTTCACAAAATTTTTCATCAGAATTATTAAACGCCGCATGGTATTGCCGCGAACAATTGAATCATCAACCAAAATCAGCGACTTGCCGAATAGTATTGCGTAAATAAATCGGAATTTTTTCAGTAGCTTAACTACGATATTGCCGTTTTTATTATCCGGATCAATAAAGGTCCTGGGGATATAGTGGCTTCTGATAATTCCTGGCTCAGAGGGTATCTTTTTTTTCTTGGAAAAACCGCGCGCGTGATAAATCGCCGAATTCGGAACAGCGACTACGACATCACCGGTAACGTCGGGATTTTCACAAGCAAGCTCCTGCCCCAGAGATTCGTGAACTTCAGAAAAAAAAGCAATACTGCCATCGGCCGTTTCAGTTCGGCTGGACGGGTATGAAAGATAAACTTCTTCAAAGCTGCAAAAACTGCGTTTAAAATCGCGCCAGGCTTTGGGCTGAAAACTAAAAGGCTTATCTTTGTCATCGCTAAAAATAACCATCTCGCCGGGTTTGACAAAACGCCAAAACTCAGCGCCCTCAATAATATCAAAGGCGCAGCTTTCCGAAGCAACCAGATATCCATCCTTGTATCTGCCAATGCAAAGCGGCCGAATACCGTGAGGATCTCTGAGCGCAATCAAGTGATTTTTGCCTTTTACGTCCTGAAAAAGAAATATCAAAGCGAACGCGCCTTCTACATTTTTCAACGCCTGAAAAATACGGCGATGAATGGGCAGGCTATCGTTGACATCACGAAAATTTCCCAAAATTTGCTCTGTGTCAGTCTCGCTCATCCGCAAACCGGTTATCTCACTGGTCAGCGTGCCGTTGTGAGCGACGCAAATCCGCTCCATATTCTTGCCATGACCTTTTCTGGCGCAAAGCGGATGCAGATTGTTAATATCATTATCCCCGGTCGTACTGTAGCGGTTATGTCCGGCGCCATAAGATCCGGCTAACGCGCCAATATTTTTTTCATTAAAGATATCATCAACCAGTCCCAATCCGCCGTAAACAAACTGTTTTTTGTCTTTGTCCAGAGTTACTATTTTTGCTCCTTCCTGTCCGCGATGCTGCAATGCGAAAAGCATTAAATGCATTAGACTAGCCGCATTCTTTACACCTGCCACTCCGACGACTCCGCACATATTTTTCACCAATCCTTTTTTTTGGTATAAAAATTATTCATTTATTTATGAAAGAACAGCCTTTTCTATAAACTAATCTTAACGGAAAAACTGATACTGCGCAATGTTACGGGGCGAAACCGATTTCTTTCCCAACGCTTTCAGCTTCTTTAATTTCACCGAATTGATCTTCATATTTTTTCACATTCTCCTGCATGGCCTTTACCATGCGTTTGAAGTGTCCGGGCGAGGTGATGATTTTTCCGGTTACTTTTCCGGAAGGCGGCAAAATATTCATAAAAATCAAATGAAATTCGTCTTTATTGTGGCTTGCCTGCATGGCGTTAGCATACTCGGCACCGGCAATATTGTCGGCGATTTTAATTTGCGGTTGCGGGTTATTACTTTCCATATTATTAAAAATAGTTAAAAATTTATTTTAAACTTTTAGCTCGCCCGAAGCGTTTGCCTCAGGCGAGCTTTTTTATTTTACTAATTTTTTTTCTCCTCAAACTCACCTTCCATTGGTTCATCAGATTTTTTGTCTGCCGTCTTTTGATCACTTGGTTGCTCTGTATTACCACCTTGATTCTGCTTGTCCGCCGTAGCGTTAGCGGAGGCGGAATACATGGCGGTACCGATTTTTTGCGCGACTTGGTTCAGGACTTCCATGGCTTTTTTGGTAGCTTCGATGTCTGGATTTTCTTTTACTTTTTTGAGATCCTCAACTTTATCCTGCAATTCCTTAATGTCTTCGGGCTTCATCTTGTCGCCATTTTCTTTGATTAATTTTTCTGAGGCAAAAATTACTTGATCAGCCTGATTTTTGATATCAATTTGCTCTTTTTTCTTCTTGTCCTCTTCGGCGTGCGCCTCGGCGTCTTTTCTCATTTTTTCAATTTCTTCTTTGGATAAACCCGAAGATGAGGTAATGGTAATATGCTGTTCTTTGCCAGAGGCTTTGTCAGTCGCTTTGACGTTTAAAATACCATTGGCATCAATATCAAAACTAACCTCAACCTGCGGCACGCCGCGCGGCGCCGGCGGCAGACCGTCGAGAATAAATCTGCCCAATGTTTTATTATCGCTTGCCATCGGCCGTTCGCCTTGCAAAACGTGAATTTCTACTGAGGTTTGATTATCAGCCGCCGTAGAAAAAATCTGCGACTTGGAAGTTGGCACCGTGGTATTGCGTTCAATCAAAGGAGTGGAAACGCCGCCAAGAGTTTCTATGCCCAAAGTAAGCGGCGTTACATCAAGCAACAGCACATCTTTAACATCGCCTTGCAATACTCCGGCCTGCACGGCCGCGCCGAGCGCGACCACTTCGTCCGGATTAACGCTTGAATTCGGCTTTTTGCCAAAAAACTCCTCCACTTTTTTCTGCACCAGCGGCATGCGCGTCATACCGCCGACTAAAATAATTTCTTCAATTTCAGTTGTTTTCATCCCGGCATCCGCCAGCGCCTTTCGGCAAGGTTCCATGGTTTTCTCGACCAAATCACCGACAAGCTCCTCTAGTTTAGCGCGGGTTATTTTCATGACTAAATGCTTCGGACCTTCATTTGAAGTCGCGATAAACGGCTGGTTAACTTCGGTTTCCATGGTGGTTGAGAGTTCGATTTTTGCCTTTTCCGCGCTTTCTTTAATTCTTTGCAACGCCAAAGTATCTTTTCTCAAGTCAATTCCTTCTTGTTTTTGAAACTCAGCGATAATATAGTCAATCACGCGATTATCAAAGTCCTCACCGCCCAAGTGCGTATCGCCGTTGGTGGCTTTTACCTCAACGGTATCTTCAGCAATATCCAAAACCGATACGTCAAAAGTACCGCCGCCCAAGTCATAGACAACCGCCTGCTGGCCTTTTTTCTTGTCAAAACCGTACGCCAGCGCGGCCGCGGTCGGTTCATTGATAATGCGCTTCACTTCCAATCCGGCGATTTTGCCAGCGTCTTTGGTTGCTTGGCGCTGGCTGTCGTCAAAATAAGCCGGCACGGTAATCACCGCTTCAGTAATTTTTTCACCGATTTTTTCCTCCGCGTCCGCTTTTAATTTTGATAAAATCATTGCTGAAATTTCCTGCGGCGTGTAGTCTTTGCCGCCTAATTTCACTACGACACCATCGCCTTGTGAAGCGATTTTGTACGGCATTGTCTTGACGTCGCGTTGCACCTCTTCATCGCCGTACTTGCGCCCGATCAGGCGCTTCACCGCATACACGGTATTTTCCGGATTGGTTACCGACTGGCGCTTAGCAACCAGTCCGGCTAAACGTTCGCCGGTTTTGGAAATTGCCACGACCGACGGCGTCGTTCTGTTTCCTTCTTTGTTTTCGAGAATTTTTGGCTGGCCGCCTTCAATGATGGCCACGGCGGAATTGGTTGTTCCGAGATCTATACCTAATATTTTACTCATAGTTTTTTTTAATCACCTAACGCGCCACGCAAGGCGTATAACGCGAAGTGAATGTTAAGTTATTAGTGATTAGTTAAATAGTTAATTTTGAATTTTGCAATTTGCATTTTATACTTCTCTGCCTAAGAAAGAGCCCCGATAGTAGCCGAGGCGCTCAATAGAAAGATTAACTTAATGATCTGGACATTGACAGCAATTTCTTATCAGATTTAAAATCAAAGCAACAAAAGTAGTCTCGCAATGTTTCGAAGCGAAGATCTGAATCTTCAATGGTAATATACACTTTTTTGTACCCCCTGTTCCGGAGCCACTCGCAAGCTTTGCATATCAGTAGCTCGCCAATAGTTACTCCCCGGTTAGCCAAGATGTTACGATACATCTGGCGTACCACGAGGTATGATAGGTTTGAAAAAAATCCTGGCTGAATAAACACAATGCCGGCAATTAAATTGCTGCTATCAATAGCAACCACGCAATAGACATCTCTGTTTATTAAAATTTGCGTTAGCTCATCCTCACCGCAGACTGTTTTAAAAAAGTCACTCTCTTCTTTGAGTAAATTTATCACCGCTCTCAAGTCTTCATTCTCTAGTAGTCTAGTACGCATTGTCATTTCTCCTTTTTACTTTTTTGTTAATGTGCGATACATTTTGAATTTTGTAATTTGTATTTATACTTCTTCTGTCTAAGAAAGCGCTGAACCGAAGTTCAGCGGTCTGTAGAAAGACAATTCTAAACTAAGGACTATACTCTAAAATAATCAATAATTCTTCTTTTTCCTCATCATATTCAACCAATTTTGGCTTTTTATTCAGCGAATGACTACACAACATCAAGCTGATTTCTTCATGGTCTTCGGGATCATTTTTGTTTTCAATATGCAAAAAATTCCCGTCATCTTCAATGTAAACATTAAAATTATCAATGCCAACTTCAGCCATCCGTCCGCGAGGAATAAACTTTTTAATCAACAGGCTTTTCTTTAACTTTATTATTTCCGTATCAACATTCATGAAACCCATCATTGCCGCCACCGGCGACCCGCAGTTCAAAAATCTGCTTTTCTGTTCTTTCATTTTACTGTCTCCTTTAAAAAAAATTTTAATGTGCAAAAAATATTTTTGTTATTTTATCATCCTGATTGAACGCCCCAAAGTGTTTTGGGGCGCTCCGTTCAGAATGACAAATCTTTTGTTTACTCGTTTATTTTTTACTGATCTTAATCTGCGTTGGTTTCACCTCCGCGCGCTTGGGAATGGAAATTTTCAGCACACCCTTGTCGTATTCAGCGGAAGCCTTATCACCATCAACGTGCGTAGGCAAAGGAATATTTCGATAAAAACTTCCCGAGCGAATTTCTTTGCGGTAGTAGTTTTTATCATCAACTTCGGTTTTTTTCTCGCCCTCGCCTTTGATGGTGAGGACATCATTTTCCACCGAAATTTCGGTCTTGTCCGGCTCAACACCGGCGAGCTGGGTTTCCACAATGACATTATCGCCGTCTTCATAGACATCAACAGCCGGCATGAACATGTTTTGACGGGTATTTTCACCGCCGTGGAAACGCTCCAGCAGACGACTGAAATCGTCGTCAAAGGAATCAAAGAACGGATTCCAACGAATAATATTTGACATATGTCCTCCAGTTAGCCTGCTTCTTTATCGCTGTCGCTGAAGCTGGCAAATTAGTAAATAATGTTTATAATTATCAATTTACAAATCTCAATTTTCAAGTAATTTTCAGTAATCAATTTTCAATATTTGAAAATTAACCAATTGAAAATTGAATGATCATTGAAAATTGAAAAATGAAAATTTATAATTTTTCACTATAAACAATCACCTTCGCAACCTGAATAACCTTGTCTCCCAGTTTATACCCCTGTTTTAGGACTTTGGCCACTTTACCAACTTTTGTTTCATCTTCAGTCTCCTGTTTTTCCACGGCTTCATGCTCATGCGGGTTAAATTCTTCACCAACCGGATTAATAATCTGTACGCCGTTATTTGCCAGCATATCTTCAAACTGCTTGATAACGTACTTCACACCCGTAAGCCAGCTGTTTTCCTCTCCAGAGTGATCAATGGCAGTCCGCAAGTTTTCATAAATGGGAATAAACTCCATTATCAAATTGCCCTTGACGTAGCGCGCGAATTCTTCTTTTTCCCGCGCGGTTTGTTTTTGCAGATTCTGATAGTCGGCTAAAGCTCTTTTATAGAGATTCTCATAATCATCAGGCGCGTTAATTTTTTTATCTTTTTTCTTGTTTTGAGACATAAAAAATTTTTTTTAAGTTAACAAAATGCCATTAATCAAGGCGACACATTTCTCATAATCCATGCGCATCGGTCCAATAATTCCCAGCATGCCATCTTCACTGGCCATAGCTTTAGCGACAGACGGCACATCTTTATTTTTATATTTAATTATTACCGATCCGCAGACAGCGCCAAAAGGATTATTCTCGCCGATTAATATCTGTTCGCTATACTTTATATCTTTAAAAATTTCATTGATTATTTCATCAATGTGATCAATAACTCTGGAAATATCTATCACTTTTTGCGTCTCGCAAAACTCCGGCTGACTGAGCAAATTTGAAATGCCGGTGTAGTAAACATTGTTTCGGTGCAGAGCCCAAAAGACTGCCAAGCCTGATTCTTCAGCCAAGCTTTTAGCCGCTTGCTTGATAGACATTTCATTAGCTAGGTTCACGTTCTTTTGATTTTTTTTGTTTGTATTATTTAGTTTTAAAAAATTTTTAATAAAAAAATTAAAGCCTTTTTCAGTGGGAACGCGGCCGGCTGAGGTGTGGGGCTGAAATATATACCCATCTTTTTCGAGCTTAACCAGCTCATTGCGCACGGTGGCCGGCGAATACGGCAGATTAAATTTATTCACCAAAAAACCAGAACTTACCGGTTCAGCATTTTTTATGTATTCATTGATGATTATTTTTAGTAATTCTTCCTGCCTGTTTTCCATATTAATTATTATATCGTAGTTAGCAGTCTAGTGTCAAGAGTGCTAATTACAATATACTATACTGAGAAATACTGTCAAGAGATAAAAAAATCCTGTTATACAAAAAAGCTACTCCATAACAGAGTAGCATAATTGAACTATATTTTTTCGGGGGCGACAACGATGCGTTTCATCTGCTTTACAACATTGAATAAACGTTTGCTGTAGCTATACAGACTATAGAGCGTAAAAAGAACGGCGATCATCATAATATAATTAAAGTGCGGGAACTGCAAAATCGCATACGCGACACAGATACACTGCGCCACCATCTTGCACTTGCCGGCAAAGTTTACCTCCATAGCCGGTTTCAGCAGAATGTTGTTGTCAGCAAACGCGCGGACGCTGAGTACCACCACCTCCCGAAAGGCAATGGTGTAAAAAATCAGCGGATGCAAATCAAACTCGATCATGAGAACGTACAGCGGCCAGAGAATATAAATTTTGTCCACCAGCGTGTCAAAGAGCGCGCCGGTGGCGGTTTTTTGATCCCAGGCGCGGGCAATTTTGCCATCCAGGTAATCCGTGACGCTACCGATTACAAAAACGGCAAACGCGCCGTAGAAGTACTGCCGGTAAAGCAATTCGGCCACAACAAAGGTGAGCATGAAACGCAGTGAAACCAAAACGTTGGGGACATTGAGCAAACGATTTCGCTCGCGATAGGCAATTAAGAAATGGTGGGCAATTTTGCTGTAACAGTATACGGAGTGTTTAACGAACAGTTCTGTCATTATTATCTACCCCCTCTTTTTATTTTTTTTTAAAAAAACAATTAGTATCTGTACTTCAATAGTAATATATCCAAAGGCTAAGTCAAGTTCAACAAAAAACTTAATATAACCTATTCACCATCATTATTTTTCTCCCCAAACCACCACTCCAGCACCCGGCGCGCGACCGGCACGGCCGCGTCTGAAGCCTCCCCGCCTTCTTCAACAATGACGGTAATAACAATCTGCGCGTCTTCATAGGGAGCAAAACCGGTAAACCAAGAGTGCGGTTTTTTTGTGTTTGACCATTGCGCGGTTCCGGTCTTTCCTGCCACCGGTACGGGCACAATTTTCATACTGCTGGCGCTGCCATAGACAACCGCGTCGCGCATGCCTTCTCTGATGGTCTGAATATGTTGAGCATCAATAAAATTATGCCTAATCACCTCCGGCTCAACAACCGCGTATTTTGTATTATCATTATTTAGTAATTCTTTAACTAAGTGAGGGCGGTATAGTGTTCCCTGATTAGCGTAAAAAGAGGTAAAAGCGGCTACTTGCAAAGGCGTAGCCAAAATATCTCCTTGACCGATGGAAATATTATAAGTATCACCGATATACCAGTTCTCACCCTTCACATCCAACTTCCATTGCTTTGACGGCAAAAAACCGCTCGCTTCATTAGGCAGATCAATGCCGAGCTTTTCACCAAGACCGAACAGTCGCGCGTAATCGGTAATTTTATTCACACCCAAACCGTCAAAATCAATTCCCTGCCCCTCGGTTGAATCATGTCCGCCGCCAATATAATAAAAATAAGTATTTACAGACCAGGCCAGGGCCTTTCTCATGTCGGTTATGCCATGGCCGCCGGCCTTCCAGTCCGGAAAAAACCAAGACTTTACGCCAATGCCGCCGACGCTGTTGAACTTTGTATCTTTGGTCACAACGCCCTCCTGCAGAGCGGCGGCGGCAATCACCGGCTTGAACGTTGATCCGGTTGGAAACGCGGCGCTAATGGCGCGATTAAAAAGCGGCAGGCTTTCGTCATTTATCAACTGTGAATAATCTTCCTGGCTAATACCGAGCGCGAAATAGTTGCTATTGTAGCTGGGAAAACTAACTAGCGCGAGTACTTCGCCATTTTGCGGATTTAAAGCGACCGCCGCCGCGCTTTTTGCGCCTACCTTTTCTAACTGCTCAATTAATTCTTGTTCTATTTTTACCTGCAATTCCGAATTTATCGCCAAAACAAGATTTTTTCCGTCAACTTTGTCGACTTGATTAATTATTCTTTTTTGTTTTCCCAGCGCGTCAACTTCAATATTTTTATAACCATTACTGCCTCGAAGATACTCATCCCAGGTCATTTCAATGCCGGTCTTGCCGACATAATCAACCGGAGAGTAAATATCTTTTTTATTCTCATACTCTTCTTTAGTGACCACTCCCGTATACCCAAGAAGGTGAGAAAAAGATAAAGTCGAGAGATTATAACTGCGTTGCGGCTTGATGCGCAAATTGATGCCGGGCAAGTCTTTGGTTTTTATAATTAATTCCACCGCCTGGTCATAACCGATATTTTCTGCGAAAATTTGAGGCCGATAAGACTCAAGAGTGATTTCTTTATTTTTTATCAAAATATAATCTAAAGCTTCAGAGACGTCTTGCCCAAGTATTTCACCAATCACATCTCCTCCCAGCTGATTAAAATCATTTTCTCCAAAATTATTAATCACATCAGCCGGAATGACTTCCAGATAAAATAATGGGGTGTTATGTGACAACACATTATAATCAGCATCAGTAATCACGCCGCGGTCAGCAACTATACGTTCCTGCCGAATACGGTTATTTTGAGATAAACCTTGAAATTGATCGCCTTGCGCGATCTGTAAATAAGCTGTCTTTGCTGACAGGGAAAAAAACCCGACAAGTAAAAAAATGCTTAACCAGGCAATTTTTTGCATCGAAATATTCCGTCCGATTTTGTTGCCGGGAATTTCGGCTTCACGCTGACCCATAATTCCTTCCTCTGTCCATTGCATTCGATATCCAGCTGACAACTTCGCGTCATCAAAATTATTGAGCTGGATCTGAAATGGATCTTGCGCGTTTTTTTTAAATTTTCTTGAATATATTTTCATAATATCTCTAAGCGCCTTTTTTTAAAAAAACAGAGTTAAACGCGTTGGTAAAATAGTTGGCGGTATAAAACAAAATTATTAAAATTACTGAATTAGCGGCTAACTCGGTGGCGGCATTTTGAAAAAAAACCAAAGAGTAAAAATCCGTAAAAGTCGTCTGCTGCGAAAAAGCCCCAGCGACAAAAATTACTATACTTTTATAAAATTCATAAATCAAAGTGGCGATAACCATCAGAACGGCGATTGAGTAAATTGATTTATTTGTAAAAAATTTATCCAAAAAAAATTGAGTGATAAATAATGTTAAAAAAATCGCGCTTATTTCTAAACCGAAAAAATACCAACTATTAATATCCAACAAAAATCCGGCAATAAGCATATAGAGCAAAACTTTGTCAAAACGATACAAAAACAAACCCAAAACAGCGCTGACTATGATTAAATTAATCGCCGAAGCTGGAAATGGCAAAACCGGCACAAAACTTACCTGCAGTATGGTAATTAAACATACAAAAATAATGCTTAATAGCTGATAAAACATAATTTAATACAAAATTACTGAGACGATTGAAATATTATTTAGATTAATTGCCGGCTCGACAATCGCGGTCTGAAACAAATCATTCGCGTCTCTTTTTAGCTCCTGAACCTTGCCAATCAAAAGCCCCTTTGGTATGGCTTCTTCAAGGCCGGAAGTTATAATTAAATCATTTTCCGCGATATCAGCTTGTTGCAAGATTAGATCCATTTTTGCCGTCAAACCAAGCTCTCCTTGCAATAACCCCTTAATATCATCTTTGCCAGATATGGTTACGGCGATTTGCGACTGCTTGTCAGTGATTAGCCTCGCGAAAGAAACTTTGTCGTTGACTGCGAATATTTTGCCAATCATAATGCCATCGCTTACCAAGACCGCTTGCCCGGCTTTGATGCCGTCACTTGCCCCTTTATCAATTGTTATAATGCGTTCGGTTTCAAATTCTTCACCGCGATTGATAATATATCCCAGCGCTTTTTTTAAATTGTTTCTTGAATAGAAATTAAGCTGCTGGCGCAAGCTATTGTTTTCTTCAGCCAGCGCCTTCAAGCTCACGTTTTCAACCAGTAAATCTTGATTGTATTGCTCCAGTGCTTTGTTGATATTATAAAGATCGCGACGATCGGTTGTCTGATCATAGATTAAGCTCAGTTGCGAGCCGGCTTGCTGCGCCACTCGTTCAACCGGACGCACGACAAGCAAGACGGTATTTTCGATAAACTTCAAAAAACCGACGTAGTGTAAAAAAACTATTACTACGGCGGCTGCGATCAGGCTAAGATTTTTTTTGTTTACTAAGCTACCCATACATTTTTTATTTTTAATGAGTAGATAAAAAATTATTACCGCATAAAAAAACTAATTACTAGCGGACGGCGTAAAGATATTTTTGTAAGCGTCATAGTCCTCTAAAATTTTGCCCGTGCCGCGGACAACACAAGTCAATGGGTCGTCAGCGATGTGGACCGGAATCTTGGTCGCCCTGGCTATCTCCACGTCTAGGCCGCGCAACAGCGCTCCGCCACCGGTTAGAGTTATGCCGCGTTCGTAGATATCGGCAACCAATTCAGGCGGCGTCATTTCCAGAGTGGCTTTGATATTTTCAATAATTTGATAAATGCCGCGCGCCAGAGCTTCGCGAATTTGTCCGTCATTTACAATTATTTCTTTCGGCAGGCCATTTACAAGATCACGGCCGCGCATCTGGATTTTCATTTCTTCAGCCAATGGCGTTGCCGAACCAATGAGTTTTTTTATATTTTCAGCAACCTGCTCGCCGATTAACATATTAAATTCATCGCGAGCGTACTGCAAAATATCTTGATCCAAAGAACCGCCCGATAAACGCAAATTTTTCCAAGTAACCACGCCGCCCAGAGAAACGACGACAATTTCAGTGGTACCGCCGCCAATGTCAACGATCATATTCGCGGTCGCGTCCAGCACCGGCAAACGAGCGCCAATCGCCGAAGCCAAGGCCGTGTCTACCAGCAAAACTTCTCGAGCGCCAGCCGTCTTAGTCGCGTCTTCAACCGCTTTTTTCTCAACCTCGGTTATGTCAGAAGGTATGCCGATGACTACGCGCGGTCTTGGCAGAAACGAAAAATTCTCGGCGTGCACTTTGTCGATAAAATACTTAAGCATCTTCTCGGCAATCTCAAAATCAGAAATAACACCATGTTCAAGCGGATGAATGGCAATAATATGCGCCGGCGTCTTGCCAGACATTTTTGAAGCATCAATGCCAACGGCCAAAATTTCGTCCGTTCTGGTGTTTACAGCCACAACTGAGGGTTCATTGATCACAATGCCTTTTTCATTAGTAATAACAAGGGTCGAAGACGACCCCAGATCAATACCCAAATCTTTGCTAAATTTACCTAAAATTTTATTTAACATATCTTATTTTTTGTGTTTTTTGGCAATGATATTTTTATATTATATTATTATTAAAAAAATTTACCTCAAATTTTTATTTGAGATTTTTTATTGGCTATATTTAAGAACTTTATCTAACCCCACCAATTCAGTTTCTTTTTCGTCTCGTTTTTTTATCTCCACACTATCCTCAGCCAAAGTTCTTTCGCTAACAACCAGTCTAATCGGACAACCGATTAAATCAGCCTCCACAAATTTTTCACCGGTACTGACGGTTTCACGATCATCAAACAATACATCAATTTTACTTTCTTTCAGTTCTTTATAAATTTTTTCAGAGGTTAATTTCACCTTGTTATTTGACTCTGCCTCTCGGCTGTTCAGAGTGACTATATGAACCGTAAACGGCGCTACTTCTTTCGGCCAGATCAAACCATTATCATCATGACAGGTCTCGGCAATAGTTCCGAGAATTCGCGTCAGACCCATGCCATAACACCCCATCAAAACCGGCTGTTTTTTTCCACTCTCATCGATATAGACGTAACTAAACGGTTTTGTAAATCTATCTTTTAGCTTAAAAATATTGCCAACCTCAATAGCTCGTTCTTTAGCCAATTTTTTACTTTTGCAATTAGGACACTGATGATGCATATCATTGATAATTTCGCTATTTATGGCAATACTGCAGTTTCTGCAGACATAAATATCATCCTCACCGGATTCAGCCAGTGTTTGGAACTCGTGAGAAAATTTGGAAAAAGCGCCGCCGGAAGCATAGGTCAAAAAAGTTTTATCCAAAAGACCGCAACGTTCAAAAATTTTGAAATAGGCCTTTTGGGCGATCTGATAGTAATTTTCCAAATCATCTTCATCCATATGAAATGAGTACAGATCCTTCATAATAAACTCTCGTCCGCGCATCAGCCCTGATTTGGCCCGTTTTTCATTTCGAAACTTTGTCTGAATCTGGTACACATAGACCGGAAAATCTTTGTAGGAAAAAGCGTGCTGCCGAATCATCGGCACTATCACTTCTTCGTGAGTCGCACCCAAGGCATACTCTTTGCTGTCAAAACCCTTTAACTTAAAAAGAGCGTCAAACGAATCCCAGCGAGAAGTGATCTCCCAGTTCTGACGCGGCGTCAACGCCGGCATTAATACCTCCTGACCGCCAATTATATTCATCTCTTCTCTGATTATATTTTCAATTTTTTTTAAAACTAGCAGACCGAATGGCAGGTAGGTATAGACTCCCGGCGCCAGCTTATCAATAAAACCGGCCTGAATCAAAATACGCGCGTTAAAGCTAAGCTCGTCTTTTGGCGCTTCTTTGGTTGACTTAGTAAATAGCGTTGATAGCCGCATAAAATAACTTTATATATATTTAATTTTACAGTGTAAGAGGTATCTTTGTCAATAAATATATAATTAAAAAAAGATGGGAATATCCATCTCAAATTAAAAAATTCGCATAGACCATAAGACTGCCCGGATATTTGGCGCTAGTAAAATTTGGCCCGATCCTTTTAGGTCAAATTTTATTTTTGTTTCAATGCCAACTGCGGACAGTCTTATTTACATTATATCATTAAATTTAAAAAACAAAAGCGCAATCCTGATCATGCATATTCCTCCTTTTTTTAAAAAGAACTGTTTTTATAAATGTGATATTATTAAAAATATTCAAGCCACTTTCCCTTCAACTCCAGATTCCTCATGCTTGATAATCAAATATTTATCAACCACTTTTTTCTTAATTTCATCAATATCTTTTCCACTCCAAATATCACTATCTTTAATCAACCTTTCTTTAACTCTAAAATTTGTCTCCGAATCAATTCCAATATAGCCATCGTCAGCTAATTCGGTCAATAAATTTATTTGACCTGCATTTTTAATTTTAATTAAAGGCTCTTCAATTTTTGGGTTTAACTGTTCCATATTTATTTTATGATAATATTAATCAACCTGCCTTGTACATAGATGATTTTAACAATTTTTTTGCCGCTGGTCCATTTTTTAACTTGTTCGTTGTCTAGGGCTTGCTTTTTAACCTCCTCTTCAGAAACATCAGCCGGCGCCTCAACCGTAGCTCGCAACTTGCCGTTGATTTGAACGGCAATAGTGACAGTTTTATCTTTCACTAAATTTTTATCATAACTCGGCCATGATTGTAAAAAAATGCTGTCGCTATGACCCAGTTTTTCCCAAAGCTCTTCAGCCAGGTGCGGCGCGAACGGCGCGAGGATGATTAAAAACTTTTCAAAATCTTCTTTGGTAATTCCCTCTTTTAACGCAATATTAAGAAAAATCATCATTGCTGAAACCGCTGTGTTAAATTTCATATCATCAATGTCCTCGCCGACTTTCTTTATTGTCTTGTGCAACAACGGACGCACAGACGCGCCACGGCGCGTCTCTGCAAAATTTTGCAACGCCCACACTTTTTCTAAAAACCGGCGCACGCCCTTCACCCCCTCCGTGCTCCAGGGAATTGTATCGGCATACGGACCCATGAACATTTCATAAAGCCGCAAACTGTCGGCGCCGACATTATTAACAATTACATCCGGATTAACAACATTGCCCAAAGACTTGCTCATCTTCTTTCCATCTTCAGCGAGCACCATGCCGTGCGATACGCGCTTGGCGTACGGTTCGGTTGAAGGCGCCGCCTCTTCGTCGAATAAAAATTTGTTCCAGAAACGTGAATACAAAAGATGAAGAGTCGTGTGTTCCATGCCGCCGTTATAAAGATCAACCGGCAACCAATAATCCATTTTTTCCCTATCAGCCATAGCATCATCATTATTTGGATCGCAGTAGCGCAAAAAATACCAGCTTGATCCGGCCCAATTTGGCATTGTGTCTGTTTCTCTTTTTGCCTCACCGCCGCAGTCCGGACACTTCACATTTACCCAATCCGTAATTTTTGCCAAAGGCGACTCACCGGTGTCGGTTGGCTCATAGTGTTCAACCTTGGGCAGTTCAACCGGCAATTGATCTTCCGGCACCGGCACCCAGCCTTGTCCGCCGTTGAGGCGGGCGCATTTTTCACATTGAATCATCGGAATCGGTTCGCCCCAGTAGTGCTGGCGCGAAAAAACCCAATCGCGGAGTTTGTACTGTATTTTTAAATTACCGGATACTTTTACGGAAATTTCTTTTTTTGCCTCCTGTGAATCTTTACCGTCAAATTCTCCAGAATTAATCATTAAACCATTGCCGGTATACGCCTCTTTTGAAATATCTCCTCCGGAAATAACCTCGACAATATTGAGATCGTACTTTTTTGCAAACTCATAATCTCTTTGATCATGCGCCGGAACCGCCATGATTGATCCCGTTCCATAGCCAGCCAAGACATAATCAGCGGTCCAGACCGGAATTTCACCTCCATTTACCGGGTTTATCGCCGTAACTCCTTTTAGCTCAACGCCGGTTTTTTCCTTTTGCAAATCTGTTCTGACCAAATCTGTTTTATTTTTTGCTTTTTCTACATACTCAGAAACTTCCTTCCAGTTTTTAATCTTATTTTCTAACTTATCAATTAATTTGTTCTCCGGCGCCAGCACCATATAGGTCGCACCAAAAAGTGTGTCCGGACGCGTGGTAAATACTTTTATAAATGCTGAGGAACCCTTAATATTAAAATCAATTTCCGCGCCTTCACTGCGGCCGATCCAATTTACCTGTTGGGTCTTTATTTTTTCCAGATAATCAACAGTGTCAAGGTCGGAAAGTAAACGATCAGCGTACTTGGTAATAGCCAGCAACCACTGCTCTTTATCTTTTTGTTCAACGCCCGTACCGCAACGCTCGCATTTACCGTCAATGACTTCTTCATTGGCCAAACCTGTTTTACAGCTTGGGCACCAATTGATCGGCATTTGTTTTTTGTAAGCCAGTCCTTTTCGGTATAACTGTAAAAAAATCCACTGCGTCCATTTGTAATACTTTGGATCGGTGGTGTTGATTTCGCGCGACCAGTCAAAGGACAGCCCAAGCGATTTCATTTGTTTTTTAAAGATCGCGATATTTTCCTCTGTAGCCGCGCGCGGATGAATTTTATTTTTGATCGCGTAGTTTTCCGTGGGCAAACCAAAAGCATCCCAGCCAATTGGAAACATAACATTAAATCCATCCAAACGAAATTTCCTGGCCATGATATCCAAAGCCGTATAAGAGCGCACATGCCCGACGTGCAGGCCGGCGCCGGATGGATAGGGAAATTCAATTAAAATATATTTCTTTTTTTTCTTAGAAAAATCTTCGGCTTTATTCAAATCAAGCTCTTCCCATTTATCCTGCCATTTTTTTTCAATTTTACTGTGATCATAATTCATATAAATAATTCAAATTTAAATTCCATAAGTTAGCAAGCTCACTATCGCGAAAGCTATCGCCAGATAAAACGCGCCGGCGCCAAACGGCAGTAAGGCTTCAAAATGAAAAACGATTGCTAAAAGCAAAAAAACCGTGCCGGCTACCTGCAAAATCATTTTTATTTTTCCCCAAACATTCGCCTCTACCAAATACCCGTTATGTTTGCGCCACCAAGCCATGGTAATGATAATCACCTCAAGCGCGATAACCGCCAGCGCCGCGTAAAAATCAATATAGCGCAAGACGATTGAATAAATCATGGCGCCGATCAAAAGCTTATCTGCCAACGGATCATAGATTTTTCCCCATTCAGTAATCTGGTTGCGCGTGCGCGCCAGAGCTCCGTCCAAAGCGTCGGTAAACGCAACGATTAGAAACGCCCACAAGCCCAATTGGTAATTTTCGAAAAACATCAATATAATAACTCCGGGGGTTGATAAAAAACGGAACATGGTTAAATGATTTGGCTTTATTGAATCAGGAATAACCTTCAGAACAGTCGCTCGTAAAACTTTATCAGTCCAAAATATTTTTGGCGCAACCTGGTAATCCTTATCGTCATGTATAAACCACATATGGTATAATCATTATATGAAACATTACTATAATTTTCTCACAATTACTTCATTAGCAGCTGCTTTGGGCGGTATTATTTATTATTTTTATGCGTTAAATTATGCAACCATTATTCTCGCTGCGATTGTTATTACCTATATCTTAATCAAAAAAGCCAAAAATGGCAACCGGCCGGCCTTGAAAATTGATGATGAAGAAAAAACATCACTGACCGGCTCAAACTTAATTTTAATCGCCATTTATCTAATTCTACTCTCATTAAACTTTGTAATCCTTTTTAAATTCCAAACAACAGCTTCAATCATCTCACCCTGGGAAGTCGTCCCTTGGTATTTTTTTCTAACGTTCACGCTACTGATTTTAGTACTGGTGATAATTATTTTAAAGACAAAATTATTAAAAATAACATACTTCTTGCTTCTTGCTTCTTGCTTCTCACTTGCTTTCAGCGTTGCGCTGATTATTTACAAAATCGGCTATGGCTTTGATCCTTTTATTCATCAGGCAACGGAAAATTTGATAGCCCAAACCGGCGCGGTTTACCCAAAGCCATTTTACTATCTGGGACAGTACTCTTTGGTTTTATTTTTAAATAAAATATTTTTCTTGCCGACTCTCTGGATTGATAAATTATTACTGCCGTTTCTCTCGGCCATCCTTTTACCAGCCGCGCTCTTTACAGCTTTGAAATCTTTTAGGTTAAAAAATAAAATCGCGCTGCTATCATCTTTATTTATCTTGATTTTTCCATTTACAAACTTCATCGTCACTACGCCGCAAAACTTAGCTAACCTGTTTTTAATTTTGCTAATCTTACTTAGTTTACAAAAAGAAAAAAACTTTTTACTTCTCACCTCTGTAGCTTTGGCAACTTTTACAATCCACCCGATTTCGGGCATACCGGCGTTAATATTTATTATTTTTCTTATTATTGGTAAAAAAATTACAAATAAAAAATTATTATTTACTGTCTGCTGTTCATTATTTATTGTCAGCGCCGGCGCTCTACCCGCCGCTTTTTATATTAATAATAAAACCAGCGCGATTATTAATAATATTGACGCCGGCGCCTCAGCCGGTTGGCAGTTACCAAAATTATTTTTAAACGACACCAGCAGTGTTTGGCTAAATTTTATTTATCTTTATGGATTCAACAGCGGATTAATAATTTTTTTATTAATCATATTTGGCATTACACTGTCATTGCGAGGAGTGAGGCGACGCGGCTCGCTTCACGATAGCTTCAGCGAAACGAGCAATTTCGTGATTTACTATCCATACTTTTTAATGTCAACTGCTCTGGTAGCGTCATACTTTCTCATGAACTTTGTGGATTTTTCTTATTTAATAAACTATGAACAAGGTAATTTTTCTAAACGAATCTTAATAATCGCCGCTTATTTTGCCTTGCCTTTTATTTTAACTGCCTTAGTAGAATTTATCCAAAAACTATTTCAGCAAAAAAAATTCGTGATAATTTCTTTTCTAATATTTTTTACTTTAATAATTACCGCCTCACTGTATAGCACCTACCCGCGCTATGACGATTATTTCAATTCCCGCAGTTTTTCGACTTCACTGTCAGATGTGAAAGCGGTGCGCTGGATTGAACAAAACGCCAATGATAATAATTTTATCGTCCTCGCGAACCAGCAAGTTTCGGCGGCGGCTTTGAAAGAATTTGGTTTTAAAAAATATTATCAAACCAATAAAGGTCAACTTTTCTACTATCCAATTCCCACCGGCGACGCGTTGTATCAATTTTATCTCAAAATGGTTAATGAACAGGCAGATAACCCACCACAAAATTCGCAAGCTGGGCAGGCAAGAAAAACCGCTCTGGAAGCGGCGGATTTGGTCGGCGCTGATACCGTGTATTTTGTCATCAACGATTACTGGTTTGGCTTTGAAAAAATTCTCGCCGAAGCGCGCATTGGCGCTGATCACGTGCAATCTATCGCCGATGGAAAAGTATTTATTTTTAAATATGTAAAGTAAACAGAGAAAGTTAAAATAAACGAGTAAAAAAATAGCCCAGAAACGTTTAAATCCTCATTTACACCAAAAATCTCTGGCAATACCAGAGATATTTTTATATAAGTGTTATTTTTCTAGCGTTTCCACCCGAGCAGTAATCGCTCTGATAATTTTATCTTGTTTCCAAATCGCTGTCTGCGACTCACAGACACGCTTGCGGAGTTGCCGGAGCATGGACTTTTGTTCCTCATTTAAAAAAGCTTCGCGTTTAGCTAACTTATCTCTGTTTGGTATCAATCACCTCATACTGCCCGTATCTATGCTTGTCATGAAAATCTTGCGCGCGATGAATCATGAGCATTGTTTTATTTGAATTTTTTACTTAGACTGCTTTTCTGTTTTCTGATAAATCTATCACGTTATCCCGTTATCCCTTGGCTCATCCTGATCGTCATCTGTTATTAGTTCAAGCTTATTGTCTGGTTTAATTTGCCACTTCGTTGTATCGATTAGTCCTCCGTCTTCATCAAACTCTTGTTTTGTTTGTCTGCCGTTATTTCCATATGTACGTAATCTATTATCCTCTTGGCTAGCATGTTCAACGCCACGATTAAATTGTTTACCTTTATTTAATGCTACGGTTTCTTCTTCCGTATTACCGAATGGAAAGGGACCGCGACCAACATCCCATTCTTTTTTTATAATTTCTTTTATACCGCCATTGGCATGGTATGTATGCTGTTCATCAGCAACCAGCGCGCGCTGGTTAATATCTCCCTCTCCAGCTTTTGTGTCCACAGCTATTTCACTGTGCCTACTAACGCGGCCATTATCATCTAATGTACTGATTGTATATTTAGTTGCTGATCTATAGCCTGCTTCCATCTTAAGAGACGGATCATAAGTAATAGCAAAAATCAAAGGACCGCGATTAGCGTTAGAATTTTTCAAATAATAACTTTCTGTAATAATATTATCTTCTTCTTCAACAACTTTCTCCACTAAATTCGACTTTTCCCACCCATCAGCATTTTCCACAATTTTTTTTAGGCGAGTAAACTGAAAATTCTCATATATTCCCATGTCTTTTAATGCTCCATTAATTTTTTTTATTGCATCTAATTTTTTATCTGGTTGCTCCACGGCATGTAATAATTGTTCTGACATATGGTTATTTATTTAATAGTAATTTTTTACTCCGCCGCTGGCGGTGAAAGGTGATGGCAAAACGGTGCGCTTCGTCGCGGATGCGCTGTAATAATTTCAAACTCTCATTAGTTTTGGCCAAGCGTACCGGAAACCGTCTGCCTACAGTATAAACTTCCTCTTCTTTTTTCGCAAGCGCTATTAAGGGCGTGGTAATACCAAGCTCTTGTAAAACGCTCAAGGCCGAAGACAGCTGGCCGCGGCCGCCGTCAACAATTATTAAATCCGGCAACGGCTTTGTTTCTTTAATTAAAAATTTGTAACGGCGCTCCACCACCTCGCGCATCGCGGCAAAATCATCATTGTCTTTTACCGTCTTCATAATAAATTTTCGATAGTTTGACTTGTCGGGACGGCCATCGCTAAAACTAACCAGGCTCGCGACAATTTCCGTGCCGCCGGTGTGCGAGATGTCAAACATCTCAATTGTTTTGGGCAGACGCGGCAGATTCAACGCCTGCTGCAGATCATACAAGACGGCATTACCGACTTTCGCGCTGATTTCCAAATTTTGCTCAAGTAGTTTGAGTAAATCTTTCTTGCTCCCCTTTTCCGGAATGGTAAATTTTACTTTGTGGCTGCTGCGATTTTCCAAATATTTTTTAATAATAGCTTGGTCTTTTAGTTTTCGGGGGAGAACTATTTCCTCCGGAATTTCATGATGATCGTAATAACGAATTACAAACTCGGAGATATCGGTATTTTTTAGATTAAACTCTTTTTTGCCGGAAATTAAACCTTTATTAATATTAAAAAGCTGAACGATTAATTCGTCTTTAGTGATTTTAAAATTAAACACATCCTGATCATAGCCCTTGGGCAGGTCAATATTTTGTCTTTCTTCAATGCGCGCTATGGCCAAAATCTGGTCGCGCCGAAGCTTAGCCTGTTCGTATTTTAAACTTTTGGCAAACTCCTTCATCTCAAGCGCCATTTCTTCTTTTAAAGCGCTGATATCGCCTTTAAGAAATTTTTCCGCTTTTTTTACATTTTCATTATATTCAGTTTCAGAAATTTTTTTGACGCAGGGCGCGCTGCACAAATTAATATGATAAAGCAGGCAGGCCTGCTTGGGCAGTGTCTTACAGGTGCGCAGTTTCAAAATTGCATTGGCCCAATACTGCGCCTCGCGGCGCGTCTGCCCGGAGGCATACGGGCCGAATATTTTTCCGTCGCTTTTTTCATTTTCCTTTCGTACCGTAATAATGCGCGGAAATTTTTCGTTAGTTATTTTTAAATAAGCGTAACGTCCCGAACCGCTTTTTAAATCAATATTAAAAGGCGGCTGATTTTTTCTGATTAAACTGGCTTCCAGCAAAAGCGCTTCCAGTTCATTTTTGGTGGTAGTAATTTCCATGTCTTTAATTTTTTTCACTAATTCTGAAGTCTTGTTATCGTGATCTTTTTTACTAAAATAAGAATTCACGCGCTTTTTAAGCGCTTTGGCTTTGCCGATGTACAACAAACCGCCCCGCGCGTCGTAGAATTGGTAAACGCCGGGCTGATCGGGTAAATTTTTTAGTTTTTCTTTTAGAATTGACATTATAGTTTATTTAGTATAACCTGTAACTAATTTCTTTTCAACTCAATATAAGGAGGCGTACAATGAACCTTACCATGCCAGCAACATATCATACTATCAAAGATGAGATTCCGCGCTACTTCATTGAACACATTGGTAAACCAAGCATTGAACAGCTGTTGGAAAATTCAGAAAAAAGAGAGGGGTATTGGCAAAATATTGAAAAATACAGTCCTGGCCTCTATGCTCTGCGTACCACCAATATTTTTTTACCAGCAGTTTGGGGGCCATGCTATCCGCTGCGCGCGTATTTAAATTACATCATCACCGAGCTCGCGCACTTCTGGGGCGCTGACTCCGAATTCTGTCAAATTACCAATGGAACCGTAGACGCGCTGATTGACATTCTTGAAAAAGAACAAAATAAGATAAAAAAAATTTTGAGTGAAATTGACGCGGATTTTCAGAAAGAAGTTCAGGGAAAAACTTTTTGCAAAGATGGGTTGGTGCTCTTTCATAATTTTGACTTGGGTGAATTTGAAGAAATCGAATTTGACGAAATGACAAATAGTCAACGCAAGCTGTATGAAAAGGATAAAAATCGTTATGAACTGATGCGCTCAATCAAAAACAGCCCTTTCATTATTGACAATATGAAAACGGAAATTTCCAAAGCCAACCCGGGTTTGTATGATCTCACTGAATTAACCGCCGAATTCATAATTGACGAAATGAACTGGTCGTCGTACGGCAATGCGCCCGCGTTTGTTCTGATCTACCTTATGGCAAAAATATTTCACGCCCATGAAGAAGCCAGAGAACTGGGATGTTAATTTTTTAAAGAGATGGTTCGTCCATCTCTTTTTTGCTGGATTTAAAAAAATAAACAATCAAAGCAAATATCACGGCTTGTTTCTTTTCTTTTGAAACAAAAAACGCCGAAGTGTCCAACAACCTCGGTGTTCTTTTTTTACTCAAAAAATTTAATCCTAACGCCCAGCGTTCTGCCGCTCCATTTCTAACACTTTTTGCTCCAGCATATTCTGCTTTTTGCGCAATTCTATAACATCGGCTTGCATCGCTTTTACATCCTCATCTTCCATGCGAATGAGGCGGTCGGCTTTTTCGTCAAATTTGTCCACTTTTTGCGCTAATTGCTCAACGCGCCACTCCAGCTGGTCAAGACGTTTGCTAACATTCTGCAACTCATTACTAATATTTTGCACCATTTGTTCAAGGCGATCCATTCGGTTTTCCACTCCGCTGATACGCGCCCCCATATCATCAAAACCGCCCTTAATCATAACTCCTAATTCGTCAAATTTATTATCAAAATACTCACGCGTTACGTATTCGTTTTTGTTGTTATTTGGTTGTTCTAAAATATTTTTCATAATTGACGCTAACGCTTAACACTCTGCCGCTCCATTTCTAACACTTTTTGCTCCAGAATATTCTGCTTCTTGCGTAATTCTATAACATCGGCTTGCATCGCTTTTACATCTTCATCTTCCATGCGAATCAGGCGATCCATTTTTTCTTCCAGCGTATCAAGGCGATTGTTGATGTTTTGCAATTCATTCCGAATGCCGCGAATTTCTTGTTCAAGCCGCTCCATTCGTTCTTCCAAATTACTCATTCTATGTTCCAGACTATCTACCTTCACTTCCAAACCATCCACCTTCACTTCCAAACCATCCACCTTTCCCTCAACGCCGCTAATACGTTTCCCCATTTCGTCAAAACCTTGTTTAACTATGAGCGCAAAATCGTCAAATTTTTTCTCTACTCTCTTTTCAAAGTCGTCAAATTTACTATCCACCCTCTTTTCAAAGTTATCAAATTTATCATCAACTCTCTTTTCAAAATCGTCAAATTTACTATCCACTCTTTTTTCAAAATCTTCAAACTTAACGTCAACTCTCTTCTCAAAATCTTCAAACTTTTCATCAAAATAACCCCGTGTTACGGGTTCATTTTTTTTAACTTCATTTTGTGTAATAACTTCCATATATTATTATCTTAAAACTTTCTTTAGATATTGTCCAGTATAACTCTTTTTCACTTTCACCACCTCCTCCGGCGTGCCGGTGGCTACCACCTCCCCGCCCTTGTCGCCGCCCTCGGGGCCAAGGTCAATCAGGTAATCAGCGCTTTTAATCATATCCAAATTATGCTCAATAACAAGCACAGTATTGCCCTTGTCCACCAGCCGGTTCAAAACCAAAAGTAAACGGTTAACATCGGCGAAATGCAAACCAGTTGTCGGTTCATCCAAAATATACAGCGTACTGCCATCGCCGCGCTTAGCCAGTTCGCTCGTCAGTTTAATGCGCTGAGCCTCGCCGCCGGAAAGCGTTGTGGAACTCTGACCGAGTTTTATGTAACTTAGGCCTACGTCATAAAGCGTCCGCAACTTATTTTTAACAGACGGGATGGCGTTAAAAAAATTCAGACTTTCTTCAACGGTCATATCCAAAACATCAGCGATATTTTTTTCTTTATATTTAATATGAAGAGTTTCAGAGTTAAAACGCTTGCCCTTGCATTTTTCGCAAGTCACATAAACATCCGGCAAAAAATGCATTTCAATTTTTTTCACGCCATCGCCCTCGCACTCTTCACAGCGGCCGCCTTTCACGTTGAAACTGAAACGTCCCGGCTGATACCCGCGCGCTCGTGATTCCGGCAACGCGGAAAAAAGCTCGCGAATATGCGTCCAAATTCCAATATAAGTGGCGGGATTTGACCGGGGCGTGCGTCCAATCGGCGACTGATCTATATTTATAACTTTATCTATTAGGTTTAATCCTTTGATATCCTGATGCGCGCCGAATATTTCATTCCCTTTGTGTAATTTATTGATTAATGATTTATACAAAATATCATTGATCAATGTTGACTTGCCGGAACCTGATACGCCGGTAACGCACGTAAATACTCCCAGTGGAATATTGACATTTATACTTTTCAGATTATGCTCGCGCGCTCCTTGAATTTCCAAAAAATTCCTCGGCTGTCGTCTAGTCGTTGGTAAAAATATCTCTTCTTCGTAAGCAAGATATTTGCCGGTTAATGACTTTTTATTTTTTTTAATTTGATCCGGCGTGCCGCTGGCGACAATATAACCGCCATGCGTGCCGGCGCCCGGACCAAGGTCAATAATATGGTCTGCCGCCAGCATGGTTTCTTCATCATGCTCAACGACAATAACTGTGTTTCCCAACTCGCGTAAATTTTTCAAAGTCTTAAGCAACTTATCATTATCTCTTTGGTGCAGGCCAATAGAAGGCTCATCCAGAATATAAAGCACGCCGCGCAGTTCGCTGCCGATTTGCGTCGCCAGACGAATGCGCTGGGCTTCGCCGCCGGAGAGCGTGCCGGCCGCGCGGCCCAAACTCAGATAGTTTAAGCCAACATCAAGTAAAAACTGTAAACGAGAATTTATTTCTTTGAGAATGAGCTTGGCTATTTGTCTTTGTGTTTCAGTAAGCTTTAGTTCAGAAAAAAACTTTTGCGCTCCGTCAATAAACATCTCAGTTGCCTCATATATATTTAAGTCGTTAATTGTAACCGCCAGCGCCTCTGGTTTTAACCGCTGTCCCTCGCAAACTGAGCATTTTTTATTATTCATATACTTCTCAATTTCACGTTTGCGGTGGTCACTCTCAGTCTGGCGATAATGACGTTCCATTTGTTTAATCGCGCCTTCAAACATGCCCAGGTAAGAAAAATGCGACTCCATACTTTTGGAGTGAAGATTAAATTTAAATTTTTCTTCCGAGCCGTAAAGCAAGATATGTTTAATGCCGGCTGGTAAATCGCGCCATGGGGTATCCATGCTAAACTCCAAAACCTCCGCGACACTTTTTACTAACTGCTTCATATAACCGCCGCGCTCAGCTTGGTTTGAGCTGTGCTGAGCGCTGCCGCCTTGCAACTGGTTGCGCCAGGGTTTAATCGCGCCTTCATTTAAACTAAGTTCTTTGTTTGGCACAACTAAATTTGGGTCAAACTCAAGCTTAGCGCCCAGACCATGACACTCCGGACAGGCGCCAAAAGGAGAGTTAAAACTAAAAAGCCTTGGCTGTAGTTCTTCATAACTAATGCCGCAGTTCGCGCAGGCGAGTTTTTGAGAAAATATTTTTTCTTGTTGATGAGGTCGCGCTACCTTGTCCTCAGGCTGGATGATCACCATAATTAAACCGCTGGCTAGGTCTCCGGCTTGTTCAACTGAAGCAGTTAAACGACTAATCAAATCTTTATCATTTTTTTTCTGCGTAACAACTCTATCAATTACTACTTCAATATTATGTTTTTTTTGCTTATCCAAATTAAAATCTTTCCAATCCGATAAATCATGAACTTCCCCATCAATACGAATCCGGACAAAACCGGCTTTGTGCAATTCTTTGAATTTTTCTTCATAAGTTCCTTTGCGGCCGCGGATGATGGGCGCGAGAATTTGCACGCGCTGTGCCATATTTTTATTTCCCTGAAGGCGAGGTAGCGCTGCCTCGCCTGCTTGCAAAATAGCTTTCACAATATCTTCAACGCTCTGCGGCTTAATTTCATTTCTGCAGTTCGGGCAGTGCGGCGTACCAACGCGCGCGTAGAGCAAGCGCAAATAATCGTAAATTTCCGTCACCGTCGCAACTGTTGAACGAGGATTATGATGAGTAGTCTTTTGCTCAATGGAAATAGCCGGCGACAGTCCATGAATAGCATCCACATCCGGCTTGTTCATCAACCCCAAAAATTGCCGCGCGTAGGCCGACAAACTCTCCACATAGCGGCGTTGACCCTCGGCATAAATTGTATCAAAAGCCAATGTTGACTTGCCGGAACCTGACAACCCTGTTATAACTGTTAATTTATCAATAGGAATATCAACATCAATATTTTTTAAGTTGTGTTCTCTAGCCCCTCTAACTTCTATGTACTTATTTTTCATATTTTTTAAGTTAAATGTTATTGTTGCGCACCACGCCTTCAATGGCGGTGTATTCGCGAACGCCGGGAACCTGAATAAATTTGCTTTTTATATTGTATTTTCAGCTTACTTTATAGCTTTAAAAATTTTAATAAAAACTACTATTGACAAATTTTTTAAATAGTACTAGTATGTAGTTGTTGATAATTTATATTATCATTTCCGTTCCTTACACAGGGTTTAGTGTAATATATACTAAAATAAATATAATTTTAGTACATCAACCCTCAACCCTGGGGGCCTTGTGCCCCGTTGGCCCCGCAGTCTGCGGGGCATTTTTTCCAATAACTACATTAATAATAACCCCCACACGCGATTTCTTTGAAATCGCTCCATCCCCTTGGTTTTTTTACCAAGGGGTTTATTTTTGGCTAAAATTAAATTTTCTTTTTTTAAATTATTTTATTTTGTCTCTAATCTCAATCGCTTTTTCCCCGCCATCCCGCATCCCGAGCACTCAGGACGGGATAAATAAAGGCGGGGCAGGCAAAGTTTAAATTTTATTCTTTAATTTGTTTATCTTATCTCGTAACTCAATCGCTTTTTCAAAATTTAAATCTTCAGCGGCAGCTTGCATTTCCAGCTCCATCTCAATTAATTTCTCGGCGGTGAAATCAGTATTATCCATTTCTTCTTTATCTATTACTAATTCTTCTTGCTTGATAGCTTTTTTAATTGTCTGCGGCGTAATGCCGTATTTTTTATTATGTGCGATCTGTTTGTTACGACGGCGTTCCGTTTCTTTAATCGCCAATTTCATACTGACTGTTTCTTTATCCGCGTAAAAAATTACCTTGCTATCAACGTTGCGCGCCGCGCGGCCGATGGTCTGTATTAAACTGCGTTCATTGCGCAAAAATCCTTCTTTATCAGCGTCAAGAATAGCGACCAATCCGACCTCCGGCAAATCCAGTCCCTCGCGCAATAAATTGATGCCGACAAGCACGTCAATTTTTCCCAGCCGCAATCTTTTGATAATTTCTATTCTCTCTAAAGTATCTATTTCACTGTGCAAATATTCAACTTTAATGTCATGGTTTAAAAAATAAGCGGCCAGCTCTTCAGCCATGCGCTTGGTCAAGGTCGTTACCAAAGCTCTGTTGCCCTGCTTGGCGGTGGCGTTAATTTCTGACATTAAGTCTTCAATTTGTCCTGTTGACTTTCTAATTTCAATCGGCGGGTCAACCAAGCCGGTTGGACGAATTATTTGCTCAACAATTTGGCTTGAACTGCGCAATTCTTCAGCGGCCGGCGTGGCGGAAACATAAATAACATTCGCGCCCGCTTTATTTTGCGGCTTTAAAAACTTGGTAAATTCTTCATATTTTAACGGCCGGTTATCAAAAGCGCTGGGCAGACGAAAACCGTAATCAATCAAATTTTTTTTCCGCGAACGATCACCTTCATACATGCCGTGCACCTGCGGCAGAGTCGCGTGCGACTCATCAATGAAGAATAAAAAATCCTTGGGCATAAAATGCAAAAGCGTATAAGGTGAACTGCCGGGCGCGCGGTTATCAATATGGCGCGAATAATTTTCAATTCCCTTGCAGTAACCAAGCTGTTCAATCATCTCCAGATCATAGTTTGTTCGTTGTTGCAAGCGATATTTAATCACCGGATTATCTATTTTTAATAAAGTTTCCGCTAGTTCAGCTTGAATGGATTTTATCGCTCGCTTGGTGCTGTCTTCATTGGTTACATAAGCGCGCGCCGGATAAAACCAAACTGACTTTAGACTGTTTTGTTTGGACTGCGTTACCGGATGCAACTCGTGAATGGCTTCAATCGTGTCGCCAAAAAATTCAACGCGCGTAATTATTGTCCCTCCCCCCTGGATAATATCAATCGTGTCGCCGCGCACGCGAAAACGACCCGGCTTTAATTCAGTATCATTTCTCTCATACTGCAGTTTTACCAATCTGAACAATAATTGCTGCCGAGGCATTTCATCACCGACTTTTATCTCAAAAGTCTCATTGCGAAACTCCTCCGGCGAACCAAAACCGTAAATACATGAAACTGAAGACACAATAATAGTGTCGCGCCGAGTCAAAAGGTTGATTGCCGCCTCCAGACGCATGCGCTCAATTTTTTCATTAACTGAAGAATCTTTCTCAATGTACGTATCGCTCGCCGGCAGATAAGATTCGGGCTGATAGTAGTCAAAGTAGCTGACAAAGTAATTCACTTTGTTTTCCGGAAAAAATTCCAAAAACTCTTCATAGAGCTGGGCGGCCAGAGTTTTGTTGTGCGACAAAATAATCGTTGGCCGTTGCAACTTTTCTATCACGTTCGCCATTGTAAAAGTCTTGCCACTGCCGGTCACGCCCAAAAGCGTCTGTTGCGGTTTGCCGGCTTTGATGCCGTTAACCAAGGCTTCAATCGCTTTTGGTTGGTCGCCGGCCGGCTGATAGTTTGAATGTAATTTAAATTTTTGCATTTTTGCTGTCTAAAATTTTACATAGCGAAAGAACGGACAAAGAGCGTCCGTTTTTTAACTAGTATTTAATTAATATCAGTATAGACGATATTATCTATCAACGCAAGTATCATCCGTGATTATCTATAAATAATCAATGAAAATCCATATGCCCTAGTGATTCATCTGCTCAAAGAAAAACTTCAAATTTGCTCGCATCCAGTATTTCGCGTCAGCCTCAAGAAACTGAACAAAATTGTTCAAATTGTTCTTCTTTGGCTTAATGCTAAACTCCTTACAGCCTTGCAGATAGAGTTTTTTAATTTTTTTCTCATTGAGAGTGGTTGCGTTTTTCATATTGATACGCGCGAAAAAGCGCTAAATTTTACGCAAAAAATGCTAAAAGTAATTTATAATATTCCCGTCAATACCAATAAACCAAAGAGATAAATTAAACGAATTAATAGAAGAACGGCGCCGGTTAAGCGGAATAAGTAATTTAAATTTACTATATTTTAATTTTAATTTTTTCATGTATATAGTTATTAGCTATAATTAACTTGGGAATAGCCTTTCCCTTGTGGACAAGTTTTTACTTCTGTTTTACACTCTTTACCAGTAAGGTATTCGGTCAAGAAAGTATAATTTAAGTTTTCATGTAGGCC
>JAUYLZ010000004.1 GCA_030698385.1 bacterium
ATTTTTTTCTTTTTTAAGCTTAAGGGCGTTTGCCTTGCCATATACTTTAAAATCAGCAAATATTTTTGTTATTCGCCTGATTGCTATATTGATAATACTTTGGTTGATGACTCTGATGTCCATCTTTAACTTTTAGCTAAAATAGTTGGTTGCCCACAAAAAACCACCAGATGACTGCTGATGGTATTGCATTAATAATTCAACTTTGTTTAATTTTTTCCTTAACTTTCTGAATGATTTCATCCATGCTCCAATCAACTTTATTTTTAATTGCGACTTCAACCTTTTTGTTATCATCAAAAGCTGTTAAGACGCTAAAATTTTCTTGACTAAATTTTTCGGCTAATACGCTTGAAGTTGCTCTTTCATCAGCAATGATTAAAATTGTTTTTTTTACTTCTAGCATTGCTTTAGTGTAATAATTAATACACCAACATTATAGCATAAATATCAAAAAAGTCAGCTTTTTTAAAAATACTGACTGATGATTTTTTATTTATAAATTTATTAGCCTTCATATTCCCTCATTGTTAACTGGGCTTCAATTTGCTTCACAATATCAATAACTACGGCTACCACGATCAAAAGGCTGGTACCGCCGACAGCCAAGGCCTGAATGCCGGTGAAATAGCGCATAATCAATGGCAGTACCGCGATAGTAGCTAGAAACAAAGCGCCGACAAAGACTATTTTGTAAACTGTTTTTCCTAGATACTCTTCAGTATGCTTGCCTGGACGAATACCGGGTATAAAAGCGCCTTGCTTCTGCAGATTTTCAGCGATGCGTTCTGGATGAAAAATAACTTCGGTATAAAAATAAGTAAAAGCAAACACTAAACTAAAATACATAATTCCATAGACCAGCTGATTATTAAAAATAGTAATTGTCCATGTAGCTGCGTTAGCTATCCAGACTGTATGCGCATTTACAAAAAACTGAGCTATCATTGGCGGAAAAAGTACGACTGAAATGGCAAAAATTATTGGAATAACGCCGGCCATATTCACGCGCAAAGGCAAATGGGTGTTTGTGCCGCCATACATTTTGTTGCCTTGGATGTGGCGGGCGTAAGATACTGGGACATTGCGCTGACCCTCGGTAATGATAACCACTCCGACAACAGTTATTAACGCGATAGCGATAAATCCAAGCACCATAAATAATTTAGAGGCGTCAAATGTAACCGCCATCTGCTGGACTGCTGAGGGCAACCCGGCAATAATACCAGCAAAAATCATTATTGAAATGCCATTACCAATATTTTTTTCAGTTATTAATTCTCCCAACCACATCAGAAATACTGTGCCGGCAGTAATAGTTATCATCATTGAAATGATTTGATAAGCTGATATGTCACCCAAAACTTGGAATGAAGAATTGCGCAGTAAGACGATCATGCTGTACGACTGAACCAAAGCCAACGGCACGGTTATATATCTCGTCCACATACTTATTTTTTGGCGTCCAGACTCTTCTTTTTGCATTTCTTCAAGCTTTGGCACAATCATTGCCAAGAGTTGAAACATAATTGAAGCGGTAATATAAGGCGCGACACCCATCATAACAATGGAAAAATTCTGCATGCCGCCGCCGGAGAACAAGTTAAGCAGTCCCAAAATTTGGTTTGATGAAAACAAATCACGCAAGGCAATCACATCAACCCCCGGAATCGGTATATGCGCGGTCAGACGAAAAATGGCCAGCATTGCCAAAACAAACAGAATATTCTTCCGCAAATCTTTCGCCTGCCAAATTTGCTCTAATTTACTCCACATATTTACTAAAAAAACGCTGATTAAAATATTATTTGATAACTTTCTTTTTGCTTTTAACCTCTACTTTTGGCAACTGTCCGGCCACGCTTTTACTCATCAACATATCCTTGGTGGTGATATTTTTTAAAGTTAGCTTGCCATTGCCCAAAATTTTTACCGGCTTCTTTATATCTTTAATCAGACCGGCTTTTATCAAGGCCCGGACGGAAATTTCAGCTCCGTCTTGGAAGTTTTTATTAATATCAGAAATATTAATAACTTGATTCTTCAGTTTGTCACTTTTAAAACCGCGCAACTTCGGTTGCTGCAGTAATATCTGCTTCATACCCTTGCGCTTCAAACCGCTTCTGCCGCCGCTGCGGGATTTCTGCCCTTTTAAACCGCGGCCGCTATAAGTGCCGTGACCGGAAGCATTGCCTCTGCCCACTCTTTTTCTTTTTTTAGTCGCGCCTTTAAACGGCTTAATTGTATTTAATGACAACATAATTATTTTTTATTAACTGATTCTTTTTTAGGATCACTTTTTTTCTTCTCATCTGGCTTTTTGATATCCATTTGTTTAAGACTGGTTAAACCTTCAATAACACAATTTACTATATTAACCTTGTTCTTTGATCCTTGATTTTTTCCGACAATGTTATGAATGCCCGCGAGCTCCAAGACAATGCGCATGGCGCCACCGGCAATAATACCTTTACCGACCATCGCTGGCTTCAGCATAATTCTAGCCGCTCCATACTTGTGACTGATGTTATGAGCAATTGTTCCATCAATAATCTGGACATTAATTATATTCTTTTTCGCCTTCTCCGCCGCCTTGGTTATAGCATTGGTGACATCGGCGGCCTTAGCAATACCGACCCCAACTTTGCCTGCTTTGTTGCCAACCGCAATACAAGCGCGAAAACGCATACGTTTACCGCCTTTCATCACGCGAGTAACTCTGGCCAAATCAACTATTTTTTGTTCAAACCCGTCGTCTTCACGATTATCTCGAGAAAAGCGGCGCTTTTTATTATCTCCAAATGACTTCTTTTTGGCAGTACTTTTGTTTGAGTCATTTTTTACATTCGCACTCTCAACCGCCGGTTTTTCCATCGGTGGCTTGCTTTGATTATTAGTTTTTATATTTTTTTCTTCGCTCATAAATTTTTTAAATTTTTAGACCGCCCTTGCGCGCGGCTTCTGCAAATGCCGCGACGCGCCCGTGATACTTATTTTCAGCACGATCAAAAACTGCTTGTTTAATATTTTTTTCTAAGGCTTTTTTTGCCAATAATTCACCCAAAACAGTACTTGCCTCTTTTTTAGTGCCGCTTTGTTTAATTTCTTTCATATTAACACTGACCATTGTTTTTCCGGCATCATCATCTATTAACTGAGCGTAAATACCAGTATTACTGCGCTTAACATTTAAACGCGGCCTATTTTCAGTACCAAAAATACGCGCCCGCACTCTTTGCTTGCGTCTTAATTTTTGCTCTTTAATTCTTAATTTTTGCTTGATCATATAAAAATTTTAGCTACTGGTTGAACCAGCCGTCTTGCCGGCCTTTCGCCTAATTACTTCATCAACATATTTAATGCCTTTTCCTTTGTACGGCTCAGGCTTGCGAACTTTTCTAATTTGCGATGATACTTCTCCAACCATTTGTTTGTCAATACCTTCAATGGTAATCACATTTTTTTCAACTTTGGCGCTAATTCCAGCGGGCAACTTATAATCAACCGGATGTGAGTAACCGACGATCAGAGTTAAGACATCTCCGGCTACTGACGCGCGATAACCCACTCCATTTATCTCAAGCTTTTTTGCAAAACCTTCACTAACGCCCAAAACCATATTATTGACCAACTGTCGGTAAAGTCCCCAAAGAGCTGAGGCTTTTTTTTCTTTTTTATCAGCAATACTTAGTTCAACTTGTTGCTGGCCTGATTGCGTGTCTTTTACCTCAACTTTTATGGCTTTGTGAGGTTTCTGTTGCAACTCCCCTTTTGGCCCCTTTACTATTATAATACTATCTTGAATTTTTAATTCAACTCCAGCTGGTAATATAATTGGTAATTTTCCTAATCTAGACATATATTTAATAAATTTCAAAGATTACCTCGCCCCCGATTTTTTCACGGCGCGATCTTTTGTTAGTCATTAATCCTTTGGAAGTTGATATTACCGCGATTCCGAGACCATTTAAAACATAGGGTGCTGTCTTATATTCAGTATAGATGCGGCGCCCGGGCTTGCTTATTCTGGTTAAGCTTGATATGGCCGGTTTTCCTGATTTATTGTATTTCAAAGTGAGCTTCAACTCATCAAACGATCCTTTACCTTTTTGCTTGGTAATTTTTTCAACTGCCTGCAACCAACCTTCTGTTAGTAAAAGTTTTGCCAATTCATATTTAAACTTGCTGAATGGTAAAACCACATCAGCTTTTTTTACTGCTTGCGCATTTCTTATTCTTGTTAACATGTCAGCAATTGGATCTGTCATATTTATAAATTTATTTTATTATTTATTTATTACCACGAAGACTTCCTGATTCCGGGAATCTGAGCATTGTTTGCCAACTCTCGGAAACAGATGCGACAAAGATCAAAATCCCGCATATAACTTCTATTTCGACCGCATCTCCAACAACGCCGTACTTTTCGAGTAGTAAACTTCGGATGTTTTTTTGATTTAGAAATTTGTGCTTGTGTGGCCATATTTTAAATTTATTTATTACTTTTTGCTTCTTTTTTAAATGGAAAACCAAGTAGTTTGAACAAGGCCAAACCTTTTTCGTTAGTTTCAGCGGTGGTCGTTAGACAAATTTCCAAGCCATGAATTTTATCAAAATCATCAGCGCCAACTTCAGGAAAAGCAATGTGTTCTTTTAAGCCAATTGTTAAATTACCGGAACGATCAACGCTCTTCATATCCAAACCGCGAAAATCTCTGACTCGAGGGAGTGTAACATTGATCAACTTTTCCGTAAAATCATACATGCGTTGTCCGCGCAATGTGACAACTACGCCGACTACCATGCCCTCGCGAACTTTAAACGCCGAAATTGATTTTTTTGCCTTAGTCTGCACTGGCTGCTGTCCGGTAATTTTTTTCACTGTTTCAACCACATTATCAATGTAGGCTTTTTCTTTGGAAAAACGGCCGACACCAACATTAATAACTACCTTGCTGATTTTAGGTATTGCCATGTTGTTTTTGTAGCCAAACTCTTCTTTTAATTTTGGCGCTACTTCTTTTGCGTATAATTCTTTTAAACTCATATTTTTAATCAATTACTTCTTTACACTTTTTACAAATTCTGACCTTTTTTTTGCTTTCCAAAATTTTGTAGCCAACCCTAGCTTGCTTGGCGCACTTCGGACAAACCACCATTAGATTAGAACTATTTAGCGGCGCCGGGAACTCAATGCGCTGCCCTTTCTCGCCTTCACGACGCGGACGCATGTGCTTTATCAATAAATTCAATCCTTCCACACTAACAAGACCGCGCTTGGGAAATACCTGAAGCACCTTGCCTTTCTTGCCTTTGTCTTTGCCGGCAATGATTATTACTTTGTCTCCTGATTTTATATTCATAGTTCACGTTATGTTATCCGTATTGAGGCGGACGTCAAACCATTAATGCGAATTCGCTGTACGTATTTACACATGTATCAAATTATGCGAATGCCACGAATGTGTTAATGGTCAAAGGTTAATGGTTAAATCTTTCTTTGTCCATTTCTAAAGCCATAAATTTCTTTACGACCTTGGAAAAGGCGCCTATCATTCTGATAGGCAAAAAATATCTTTGCGATCTTAATTACTTCTCAACTGCATAATTGCGTAATCAAGTGCTTTAACATACTCATCAACAACATCATTATTTTTTATACACCTAAAAGTTAAATTCAATGCTCGCATCTCCTGGATTGTTTCTCGCAGTTCCTGCAGAGCATTACATTTCCTGTCTTTTTCTTCTTTATCTGTATCTGTCATGACTTTCCTCCTAATATAAAATGATCGACCTTACAAACTACCTATCAATAAACAAATACTTTATTTACTCACAGCTAACTTGTACCTCGCATATGGTGCTATGCGTTACGCGATATGCGTTTTGTGATTAAAGAACTTCCGGCGCGAGCGAAATAATTTTATTATAACCTTTATCACGCAACTCGCGAGTTACCGGCCCAAAAATACGAGTGCCTTTCGGCTCTTTGGTTTTCTTATCAATGATTACACAGGCATTTTCATCAAAACGAATACAGACGCCGTTCTTGCGCTTGATTTCTTTTCTGGTGCGGACAATCACTGCCGGCAAAACGTCACTTTTTTTCACCAGGCTGTGCGGCGTAGCTTCCTTAACTGTGATGATAATGACATCGCCAATCCGGGCATAACGTTTTTTATGACCGCCCAAAACCTTGATGCACTGAACCATTTTTGCGCCGGAATTGTCTGCTACTCTTAATTTTGATAAATGTTGAATCATATATTTATTCGCTTTTTTCGCGTGAATATAACACTCGCCATCTCTTTTCTTTTGACATCGGCCGGCATTCCACAAAACTCACTTTATCACCTTCTTTGAACATTTCTTTTTCATCATGAACTTTGTAGCGCTGACTCATAGTATAGCTTTTTAAATACTTCGGATGTGTTTTGATAAGGTCTACCTTCACCACTATGGTCTTATTCATCTTATCGCTAACAACCACACCCGAAAATTTTCGGATGATTTTTTTATTAGCTAATGCTTTTTGTTCTACTGGTTTGTTTAGTTCACTCATATATTTAAATTATTTATTCTTTGTCTGCGCCGCCACTTCCGATTCTTTGGTAAAAACAGCTGGTGTGGCTGAACTCTTTTGTTTGATCAAGGTCAAAACTCTAGCAATGTCTTTTTTGGTCACCCGCAGATCACGCACGTTTTTTAACTGCTTGCCGGCATCTTTGAAGCGCATTGCCAAAAGACTCTCTCGCAATTCAGCCAAAAGCTTGTGCAATTCACTAACTGATTTTTTTTTCATTTCTTTTAATTCCATATTCAAAAAATTATTAGTTTAAACGGCTATTCAAACCTTTAATTCAAACTCGCTGTCTTGATTGAAAAACTTCTCAGATGAATCCGAAAAAAACTACTTCTACTATTTTTTTACGAATTTCGCCTTAATCGGCAATTTGTAAGCGGCTAATTCCATGGCTTTTTTGGCGGCATCTTCTTTTACGCCCTCAAGCTCAAAAATAATTTTCCCTTTTTTAATCGGCGCCACAAAATAATCCGGCGCGCCTTTGCCTTTTCCCATGGGGATTTCTCCGCCTTTTTTGGTCACGACAATATCAGGGAAAATACGGATCCACATCTTACCACCGCGTGAAATAGAACGCGTGATAACACGTCGAGCCGCCTCAATCTGACGCGCGGTAATCCAGCGTGATTCCAGCGCTTTTAGACCATAACTGCCAAAACTAATTTCAGTGCCACGCGTTGCCGTGCCAGAAGGTTTGATTTGATGGTGTTTTCGGAATTTTGTCTTTTTTGGTGCCAACATAATTAATTAGAATTTATTGATAAAAATATTAGTGCCTTTTGGCATTAGGCTGACGGCCGACAATTTCGCCTTTTTCGCCTTCTTCTTTACTGAATATTTCGCCTTTGTATATCCAAACCTTCACGCCAATCGCGCCGTAGGTAGTCGATGCCACCCCGCGTGAATAATCTATATCAGCACGCAATGTTTGCAGAGGAATTTTTCCTTGGACTAACTTTTCTGATCTGGCAATTTCAGCGCCATTCAACCTGCCCTTAACCATAACCTTAACTCCCAATGCTCCGGCGCGGCTGACACGGCTCACGGCCTGCTTCATCACCCGTTTAAAAGGCATGCGTTTTTCCAAATCCATAATCATTGACTGCACAACTACCTGTGATGATAAATTCGGACGATCAACTTCATTGATATTGAGGCTTACTTCATTTAATCTGCGTAAAGGTAAAAATTTTTGTTTTATTTCTTTCTTCAAATCATCAGCGCCAGCGCCGCCACGGCCAATCACCAGACCTGGCTTAGCTGTATATATTGAAATAGTTATCTTCTTGGCGCTGCGCTCAATTTCTACTCTATCGACACCAGCTTCATGCAGTTTTTTTGTCAGATATTTTCGAATCATAATATCTTCGGCAGTTTGCTTGGCAAACTGCTCACCGACTGAAAACCACTTTGACGGCCAGGTGTAAATGACGCCGATTCGAAATACTTTTGGATGTACTTTTTGTCCCATGTTTTTATTTTATTATTAACCGCTCTTGCGGCGAAATATTTTTGAAGAAAAACCTTTGCGGCCGCCTTCGGCTCGAGCGTGCCCGCCGCGACTTTTCACGCGCGGATCAACTATTTCCTTTACCGCTTCATCGCTTTTATCCGTATTTTTTTCATTCCGAGTGCTCGGAACTGGTTTTAGTTTTTCTTTTCCTTTTTCGCTATTCAGATTAGCTTTTTCGCTATTCAGATTAGAAAGACTGACTGGCGCTTCAATTTTTAACTTTTTACCCTGCTTTTCGCCACTGTCTTTAATTTCGGCCAAAACTAGGTTGATATGGCTGGTTCGCTTGCGAATCGGGGTAGCGCGGCCGTGCGCTCTAGGCATCCATCGCTTAATAGTCTGGCCTTCATCAACCATTATTTCTGATATATATAAATTGTCTTTATTTAATTCAAAATTATGTTCGGCATTTGCCACAGCGGAATTTATCAGCTTCGCCACCGGACTAGCGGCGCCTTTGTTCATTAAACGCAAACGTTCCAAAGCTTCCGTAACCGGCAAACGACGAACAACGCCAACAACCAAGCGTACCTTCCTGGGCGATGTTTTGAGAAATTTTACGGATGCTTTTATCTGCATATTTTATAATTAAACTTTGGTTTCCTTGGCTTTTTTACCGCCATGCGATACAAACTTGCGTGTTACTGAAAATTCACCCAGCTTGTGTCCGACCATGTTTTCGACAATTGTAATCGGAATATGCTGTCTGCCATTATAAACACCGATGGTAAATCCTACCATCTCCGGCGTTACCGTGCAAGAACGGTCCCAGGTTTTGATAACTTTTTTATCACCCGGCATTAGGTCTTTAATTTTTTTGATCAGACCCAAATTTATATATGGGCCTTTTTTCAAACTTCTGGACATAATTTATTTTCTAAAAAATTACTTTAAAAACTTTAAATTTACAAACCAGCTAGCAATGCATAAGTAAACCTTACACACTTTTAGCTGATTTGTAAAATTATTAGCCTCGGCGCTTCTTGCGGCGGCGTTGCAAAATCAATTTATCGGATGATTTCGGCTTGCGGGTTTTCACTCCCAGCGCTTTTTTACCCCAAGGAGTTTTTGGCGCTTTCAGACCGATTGGCTGGTTGCCTTCACCACCGCCGTGAGGATGATCAACCGGATTCATAGCTTTGCCGCGAACATTTGGTTTGAATCCTAAATGTCTGCGTCTGCCGGCTTTACCAAGCTTGATCAAACGCTTGTCCTGATTGCTGACTTTGCCGACTGTAGCCAAACAAACCTCCGGCACTAGACGAATTTCACCGGAAGGCATCTTTATCTGAGCGTGTCCGTTATCAATCGCCATAACCGCGATAACATTGCCGGCGCCGCGAGCAATTTGTCCGCCGCGTCCAGGCTGAAGTTCAACATTACAGACTTCAATGCCGGCCGGGATATATTTCAAAGACAAACGATTGCCTGTTTTTATCTCTATTTTTTTTTGTGAACTAATAATTATATCACCGACTTTCAAGCCATCCGGCGCGATAATATATCTTTTTTCACCATCATGGTAATTTAACAAAGCAATGCGAGCGCCTCGATTCGGATCATATTCAATAGTAGCGACTTTTGCCGGAATATCAAACTTATCCTGACGAAAATCAATCACGCGCAAATTCCGCTTAGCGCCGCCGCCGCGATGGCGAATGGTAATTTTTCCTTGAGAATTGCGGCCGCCTTGACGCGGTCTTGGTTTCAGTAAACTTTTGTGCGGTTTTGTCTCTGTGATATCAAAAAAATCATCAAAACTGGCTTGACGTCTTCCCGGTGTCGTAGGTTTTACTTTTTTAATGCCCATACTATAATTTCAAATTGCTGATTTATGATTTTTGATTAAACGCCGTTTAAACAACTGGATAACTTATAAAATCTAAAATCATAAATCTTAAATCAAAAATTGTCTACACGCCTTCGTAAACTTGGATAGACTTGCCGGCTGGCAAAGCAACAATCGCTTTTTTCCAGTTCTTCCTTCGCCCAGTAATTCTACCGCGTCTAACAACTTTTCCTTTTAACGAAATAATATTGACGCTAGCTGGTTTGATGCCATATACGCTCTCAATTGCTTTGGCAACTGAAATTTTGTTGGCATCGCGAGCTACTTCAAACACATATTTATTTTCCGTATTCAATTTAGTTGCTTTCTCGGTAATTAAAGGTTTAATTATCACCTTATAGCTAGTTAAAAAGTTCATCTTACTAGCAGTTGGTTTTTTACCTTTTTTATCGCCTAATTTTACACTCGGCGCGATTTCTCCTTCGCCATACAGCTCTTTCATGCTGATTTTCTGATCTTTTTTTGTATCTTTCACGACTGGAGCAATGGCAACTTTTGTTTTTTCTTCAATACTGGCTTCATTTTTTTGTTTAACATACAAGCTCTTCATACTCTCTTTACTATCTGACGCGCTTTTAACCGGAGCGTTTTTGCGCTCTTTTTCATCGTCAATATTTTTTTTTCGATTAAAAATACTCATATTTATTTTTTGCTATACTGTTTCTCCAGTTTTTTAACTCCCGCTAATGTTAAAATTAAATTTCTATTTTTTAATAAATCAACAATATTTATATTTTCCAGGCGCTTATTTTCCACGCCGCGCAAATTTTTCAGAGCGCGTCCGGTCTCATCGTCTTTATTTTCATTTAAAATTAATATGCTTCTTTTCGGGGCTGTTTTTTTCTGGTCATCTTTTTTTATTTGCAAAGCCTTATCCTCAATTAGTTTGATAAACTCATTGCCTTTTTTTGCTTTTGCTTCCGGTATCCGCAGTTTGTCCAAAACAACCAACGCCTCATGGCGCACCTTATCGGATAATACCATTAACAACGCTTTTTTCTTCATTTTGTCAGGCATTTTTTTTTCATAATTACGATCAGAACGCGGACCAAAAGTTACGCCGCCGCCTTTCCAAATTGGCGAACGACTGGAGCCGGCTCGGGCGCGTCCCGTGCCTTTTTGGCGCCAAGGCTTTTTACCGCCGCCGCGGACTTCACTGCGATCTTTGGTGTGGGCCAAAGTTTGTCGGTTATTAGCCATCTGCGTAACTGCGGCCTGATGAACCAACCCCTCACTAACCGCGACATCAAAAACAGCCGGATTCAATTCATGTTCCGATACGACTTCTCCGCTTAAATTGTAAACTTTTACTTTTGACATAGATTAAGTAAATTGCAATCTGTAACTATTAAATAATTATTTTTTATCAAAAACTTCTTTATCAGTATCTTTATCAGTCTGCGCCACTGCCGGTTGTTCTTTAATATTTGATGCTTCTTTTGGCTCTTCAGTTGTCATTTTACTCGCCGTAGTACCGGATTCTTTCGGGACAGCAACGGCTTCACTGTCTACTGTTTGCCGCTCACTATTATCTTTAACTTCCGGCGCAGTTTCAACTTTTTCATTAAAAATCATTTCACCGGCGCCGATGATAGTAACTAGTCCATTGCGAGCGCCAGGTATTCCTCCTTTTATTAAAAGTAAATTATTCTTTTCATCAACTTCCGCTATCTCTAAATTGGTAATTGTAATCCGGTCATCACCCATATGCCCGCCCATCCTCGTGCCTTTGAATACATGCGCCGGTCCTTTGGCGCCAATGGAACCAGGCATGCGCAGCTGATCTTTATGACCATGACTTTTTGGACCGCCGTGAAAACCATGTCTTTTTACAACGCCCTGAAACCCTTTTCCTTTTGAAGTGCTGGTAATATTAATCTTATCGCCGACAGAAAAACTGCCAACACTTATGTTTTGTCCGCGCCGCGCTTTTACATCTTCACCTGCTTTAACGCGCAGTTCTTTTAGATAACGAAAATTTTGCAAACCCTTGTAATGGCCCTTTTGCGGTTTAACTGTGTTTTTTTCCTTTTTTAAACCATAACCAAACTGAATCGCCGCATAGCCGTCTTTGTCTTGATTTTTTACCTGTACAACAGTACAAGGACCGACCGCGACTTTGGTAACCGCGACCGCGCGTCCCTCTTCAGTAAAAATCTGGGTCATTTCAATTTTTTTTCCAAGAATAAACTTCATAGTAGAATTAATTTTATACCTACTTAATATTGGTGTAAATATACACAACATCTCTTGAACAAAAAAATTCTGGCTTGATACAACAAAAACCAGAAAATGTTTTCCGAATTTATATTGTATTAACTTGAACCTTATGTTCCCTATTGCCTTGATTAATCAGTAAAGCACTTCCTTTTTTAAGGGTTACAATATTGACAATCAATGCTTTTAACAATTCCTTATATAAAAAGCTACATCTTGATTTCAACATCAACTCCGGCCGGCAAACTCAAACTACTAAGCATCTCAACAGTCTGGGCGGTTGGATCAATAATATCAATCAAACGCTTGTAAACTCTCATCTCGAACTGGTCGCGAGACTGTTTATGCACAAAGGTAGACTTATTTACCGTGTACTTTTTCTTTGATGTTGGCAAAGGAATCGGACCAAAAACTTTTGCGCCGCTACGTTGGGCGCCATCAATGATAGTCTTGGCTGCTTGGTCAATTATCTTGTGATCATAAGCCCGAATCTTGATGCGAATCTTTTGCTTGCCATCATCGGCTTTGCCTTCCGGCTTTTTAGTTTTCTCCTCTATTGCTGTATTGCCTGACATGTAATTTTTAATGAATACTTAATTTTTACTATTGTAAGCCCGCTCCAAAATGAAGCGGGCTTACGCTATTTTTATTTAATAATTTTGGTAATAACACCAGCTCCAACCGTACGGCCGCCTTCACGAATAGCAAAGCGCTGTTTTTCTTCCAAAGCAATTGGTGAAATCAATTTAACGTTCATGCCATTGATCGTATCGCCAGGCATTACCATTTCAGTCCCTTCGGGCAATATAACTTCACCGGTAACATCAGTTGTACGGATATAAAACTGTGGTTTGTAACCTTTGAAAAAAGGTTTGTGGCGTCCGCCTTCATCTTTACTCAAAACATATACTTCAGCTTCAAACTCAGTGTGCGGTGTCAAAGTTCCCGGTTTGGCCAGAACCTGACCGCGCTCAACTTCGTCTTTTTTTGTGCCGCGCAAAAGTATGCCGGCATTATCACCAGCTTGACCTTGATCAAGATTTTTATTAAACATCTCAATACCAGTAACAGTCGTTTTCATTGTGTCTCGCAAACCGACGATTTCTACTTCTTCACCAATTTTTATAATACCGCGTTCAATACGACCGGTAACTACGGTGCCGCGCCCTTCAATGGAAAAAACATCTTCAATCGGCATTAAATACGGATGATCAATATCGCGAGTTGGTTCAGGTATTTTTTCATCCAAAACTTTTACCAAATCCATAACTGCTTGGCCGTATTCGCTTTTCGGATCTTCCAACGCCTTCAGCGCGCTGCCACGAATGATTGGTATATTATCACCGTCAAACTCATACTTTTTTAACAAATCGCGAATTTCTTCTTCAACCAAGTCAATCAGTTCTTTATCCTCAACCATGTCAACTTTGTTCAAAAATACAACAATTGATGGAACGCCAACCTGCTTTGCGAGTAAAATGTGCTCGCGAGTCTGCGGCATTGGACCGTCAGTCGCGCTGACAACTAAAATAGCACCGTCCATCTGAGCGGCGCCGGTAATCATATTTTTAACGTAATCCGCGTGACCTGGACAGTCAACGTGGGCATAATGTCTAGCCTCTGATTCATACTCAACATGAGCAGTCGCAATTGTAATACCGCGCTCTCTTTCTTCAGGAGCAGAGTCAATTTGATCAACTGACCTTGATGAAGCACTCAAACCTCTGTCAGTCAAAACTTTTAGAATTGCTGCGGTGAGAGTGGTTTTTCCATGGTCAACGTGGCCGATAGTACCAACATTTATATGGGGTTTATTTCGTTCGAATTGTGCTGTCATATTATAATTTACGGCCCCCCATTGATACAATTAATAATTGTTCGGTAGGAGGTTACAATCCAGCCGCTTACTTAAGAATAAATAAATTGTTTTTTAAAATTAACTAATTTCTTCTAAATAATAACGATTTTCCTCAATTTCCTGATTATTTTGACTATTTTTGATATCTTTTGGTATGCTCCATTTTTCCTTAGTATTTTTCTGCTCTATTGTACCATAATCAACTTCGTTGTCAAGATCTGAAATTGATGCCTCATTTGCTGACCAAAAATCCAACCCTTCTCCATAATTATCCATATTTTCATCAATTTTGTCAATACTACCATTAGGTGCGTCAAATAAATCATCCTCTTCCTCTTCAATTAAACCACTATCCATATTATCCAAATCATCTTCATGAAAGTAATCCACATCATCTAAATACTCATCATCAACATCTTCATCGATATTTATTAAAGCTTCATAGCTGTCAAAATCCATAATCACGTAAGATCTTTCCGGATAATTTTTGTCTAATACTACAATTCTATCGCCTGTTTTCTGCACTAAATTAAGAACTCGTTGAAATTCATCGTGCATATTTTTATTTTTATTATTAAAACTATTCAAATTATAGTTTATTTAGCGTAAATGTCAATTTTTGGATGTTAAGTATCTGGGGATAATCATTTTTTTATAAAAAATTCTTTTATTTAACTATTTCTGCCCTCAATAATTTCAGCGGCTTTGTTCTTTGGCACTTCTTCATAATCAAGCAACTCCATAGTATAACTGGCTCTGCCTTGAGTCATTGAGCGCAATTGCGTGGCATAACCAAACATTTCCGCCAAAGGAACTTTGGCATGAATTACCTTGGTCTGGCCGCGGTCTCCCATTTCGTCAACTTGTCCGCGTTTAGAATTAATATCGCCAACCACATCGCCCATATACTGCTCGGGAGTAATAACTTCAACCTTCATTACCGGCTCCAGCAGGACCAAGTCAGCTTTCCGGCAGGCATCTTTGAAGGCCATTGAACCGGCTATTTTGAAAGCGGCTTCGGACGAGTCAACCTCATGATATGAACCGTCAAAAACCGCGGCTGAAATATTTACCATAATATAGCCGGCCAAAATTCCTTTTTCCATGGTTTCTTTAATACCCTTTTCAATTGCCGGAACATACTCGCGAGGAATATCGCCGCCTTTGATTTCATTATTAAATTCAAAATTCTTCTTTTCCGCGCCCTTGACAGCTTCCGCCTCATCAGCGGAGTGTTCAAGCGGTTTGACGCGAATCCAGCAATGTCCGTACTGTCCGCGGCCGCCTGATTGTTTGATATACTTGCCTTCGGCTTCTGCTTCTTTTTTGATTGTCTCACGGTAAGCTACCTGCGGCTGGCCGACGTTGGCCTCGACTTTGAACTCGCGTTTCATACGGTCAACAATAATGTCTAAGTGCAGTTCGCCCATGCCGGCAATCAAAGTCTGGCCGGTTTCCTCATCAGAATTCACGCGGAAAGTCGGATCTTCTTCAGCCAGCTTGGATAACGCAATGCCCATTTTTTCCTGGTCAGCCTTTGTTTTCGGTTCAACCGCAACCTTGATAACCGGTTCCGGGAAAGTAATGCTCTCCAATATCACCGGACGTTTTTCATCACAGAGTGTGTGGCCGGTAATAGTATCTTTTAGCCCGATTACCGCGGCAATTTCGCCGGCTTTTACCTCGGAAACTTCTTCACGGCTATTGGCATGCATGCGCACAATGCGTCCGATGCGCTCTTTTTTGCCATTGGCAGTATTGAGAACGTAAGAACCGGCCTTTAGAATGCCTGAATAAACTCGGACAAAGGAAAGTCTGCCGACAAATGGGTCAGTCGCGATTTTAAAAGCCAAACCGGCAAATGGTTCAGTCGCATCAGGATGTATCGCGATTATTTTTTCCGAATCATCTGGATCAACGCCGGTTATTGGCGGCACATCCAGCGGTGATGGCAAGAAATCACAAACAGCGTCCAACATTAGCTGCACGCCTTTGTTCTTCAGGGCCGAGCCGCAAAAAACCGGAATGATTTGATTGGCGATTACGCCTTTTCTTAATTCTTTTTTTAAATCCTCTACCGGAATTTCTTCACCGGCTAAATATTTATTCATCAGCTCTTCATTATTTTCTACAATTGCTTCGATCAACTGTCCGCGGTACTCCTCTACTTTTTCCTTCATATCTTCAGATACTTCTTCATCATGCCATTTGGTTCCGAGATCATCTTCATAAATTCTCGCCTTTCGTTCAAACAGATCGATAATTCCCTTGAAATTATCTTCAGCGCCAATCGGCAGCTGCGCCGGAAAAGCGCGCTTAGTTAGGCGGTCATGAATGGATTTTAAATCAAAATAAAAATCCGCGCCAGTTCTATCCATTTTGTTGATAAAACACATTCGCGGCACATGATACTTCTCCGCCTGATGCCAGACTGTTTCCGACTGCGGTTCTACGCCGGCGACACCATCAAAAACGACTACGCCGCCGTCCAGCACGCGCAAAGAACGCTCTACTTCGGCGGTAAAATCAACGTGTCCGGGAGTATCAATAATATTGATGCGGCAGTCTTTCCAGAAACAAGTTGTCGCGGCCGAGGTAATCGTAATGCCGCGCTCGCGTTCTTGTTCCATCCAGTCCATTTCCGCCTCGCCTTCGTGGACCTCGCCGATTTTATGTTTTTTTCCAGTATAAAAAAGTATCCGTTCAGAAACGGTGGTTTTGCCGGCGTCAATGTGAGCGATGATGCCGATATTTCTTACTTTGTTTAATGGGTAGTCTTGCATGTTAGTTGCTTAGTTAGGGTTAAGTAGTGACTTAGTTTTCTATGAATTTAAAAGTGGAAATAATTTCGTTAATAACTTGCATATAAGCCTCTTTATTGGCACCAGATGAGAAGCAGTATATGTTTAGTACTTCTTCATTATGTTCTAGAATAATGGTACGAGTTAAAACAAAATCAATAACCTCAGATCCATATGTTCCTTTATAAACAAGCATCGCTGCTGATTCACCTCCTACACTTACGTCTTCTTGCTTAAAATGTAACTCTTCTTTTGTAAAATTATCTCCATCATTAAGAATATCTTCAGTTGCTTTTATAACTCCCTCCTCAAGACTGGTTACTGATTGCATTAAATTAATACTAAAAATTGCGCCATCAAGCAACTCTGTACCTTCCGGTTGATTAATACCTCCTTTTTTAAATTCGATACGATTTGAAATCTGTTGATTACGTTGTTCCCAATCTTTTGGTAATTTAAACTCAACCCCCAAATCCTCATTCCGATACGTTTGCCAACTTGCCTCGTCCATTGACGGGTCACTTGTATCAACTTCTTCTAAATTTTTGCTTTTTTGTTCTATTGTTTTGCTGTTTTCTTCTGTCATGCTCTCTTGACTATTCACTACTGGCTGTTCGCTGTCAGTATTACTAACCTCAGCTGTTTGCTTAACACAACCACTCGCTATCAAACTAATTCCTAAAATAATTATCAGATATTGAATTCGCATATTATTCGCTATTTGTAGATTCGCACGTTTGTTATTTGTGGCATTCCTGCCTGCCGGCAGGCAGGCGCATAGTTGCATGAAATTTTAAATAAGTACAACCAATTCGCATTAAGCGATCGCTAATCGTTTAAACTCGCACAAACGCACTACTAGCGCGCGAAGTGGGCAAAAGCTTTGTTTGACTCTGCCATACGGTGCACGTCTTGGCGTTTTTTTACAGCCGCGCCTTCGCCATTGGCGGCATCCATAATCTCTGCAGAGAGCTTTTCTTGCATTGAGCGACCCTTGTGAACTTTAGCGGCTTCAATTATCCAGCGGCAGGCCAAAGTAAAACGGCGCTCGCTTCTAACCTGAAACGGCACCTGATAGTTAGCGCCGCCGACGCGCTTGCCGCGCACTTCAAGTAGCGGACTTACTTGTTTGATCGCTTTATTAAAAACATGGCGCGGATCCTGTTTGGTCTTTTCTTTGATAATATCAAGACAGCCATAGACAATATTTTGGGCGGTATTTTTCTTGCCGCGCTTCATTATGTAGTTTATAAACTTAGCGATATCCAAATCGCCGTATTTTGAGTCGGGAGTTATTGGTCTTTTCGGAGCTTGTTTTCCTCGCATATATTCAAATAATTTTTAATTTATATTAAATAATTTTTACAAACCGTTAGAATCACGCGTTAATTTAAATCCGTACAAAGTAACTTCTATGATTTTGGCTTTTTGGTCCCATAGCGGCTGCGTCCTTGCCGGCGGCTCTCAACGCCCTGCGCGTCATAAACGCCGCGAATTATCTTGTAGCGCACACCGGGTAAATCTTTGGTACGTCCGCCTTTGACCAGAACAATTGAGTGCTCCTGCAAATTATGTCCCATTCCCGGAATATAGGCGGTAACTTCCTGTCCGTTTGATAAACGTACGCGAGCAATCTTTCGCAGAGCTGAGTTTGGCTTCTTTGGAGTCTGAGTGCGCACCTGCAAACACACTCCACGTTTAAATGGAGATGATAAATCACTGCGGCGGCGATGCAGAGTATCCAGTGTAGAAAGCAATGCCGGAGCCTTACTTTTCGCTTTTATCGCTGATCGCGGTTTTTTTACTAATTGATGAATTGTTGGCATAGTCTATGTTCTGTAACAAAAATTAGCCTTTATCAGGCCTTTTTGCAACTCTGAGTTTTATTAACATGTGTAATACTAGATTAGCAAAGTATAAAAAGGATGTCAAGCATTATCAAAAAAGCCAAGTACCGACTATTAAAAAAAACAAAACATTAACTCCCTGCCAAACAAATCGCATTCCCATCAAAATAAAAAGGATAACCAGCATCATGCCATATGGCTCCAAGCGAAAAAGCTTCTGTTGCAGATGATACGGCAGAAATGACGCGAGAATCTTTGAGCCGTCCAGCGGCGGAATGGGTACTAGATTAAAAAACATCAAGACCAAATTAATTATCACAATGTAGGCCAAAAACGTCCCCAGCCGCGCGTCAATGCTTGGCATAAACCGCAGAGTCAGACCGAATGCCAAGGCAAGCAAAAAATTCGCCAGCGGTCCGGCGGCGGCCACTTTGGCTGATCCCCATCTTTGGTCGCGCAGGTTGTGTGGATTAAAAGGCACCGGCTTGGCATAGCCAAAAACAAACGGCACCTGGCTGATTATCAAAAGGAATGGTAAAAATATTGAACCAAACCAATCCAGATGCGCAATGGGGTTAATGGTTAAGCGCCCGAGATCGCGGGCGGTATGGTCTCCCAAGCGATCAGCCATCCAGGCGTGCATATATTCATGAAAAGCCGCCGAGAGCACTAGAATTATTACCGAAAAAATTACGAATTGAGTATCCATAGTTATAGAGCTTGCTTAATAATTTGTTCAAGCATTTCATATGTCGCCAGGCCAAAAATTGAATGCTTGCGTCCGTCCGGAAAAACGATAATAATGTGCGGTGTTCCCTGTCCGCCGGAAGCAAAGGCGTTTTTCAGATGCGCTTGAACTTTGTTAAAAAAAACATCCGAATTCAGACAAGCGTTATAGTCGGCGCTGGTGATGCCGAGCTCAATAGCTATCTCTTCATACATTGTCAGGCTTAAAGACTCCTGATTTTCAAACAACACATCCGCGAACTGCCAAAACGCCCGGTTGCCGGCCAGATCAGCAATGCACTCGGAAGCGACCGCGGCCGCCACCGCCTGCGGATGAGTCTGATCATTTGGAAAATGGCGATAAATCCACTGTACATCGTTTGGATAATTTTGCAAAAATTCTTTCATAATTGGATGAAACTCAGCGCAAAAAGGACATTGGAAATCAGAGTATTCAACAATTTTAATCGGCGCCTTTAACGAACCGTAAATATGATCATTAAAATTAACCGGTATCATATTCTCAGCCGATGGCAAGACGCCTTCATTGCCAATGCCGGCAGAATAGTACAACTGGCTGAATTTTTTAATTGAAAAAAAACTTGGCAAAAATATTATCAGAATTACAACTAAAAAAATCAAACTAACGATTATATATGGCAATTTTTTATGCTTAAACATACTTTTTTTTGAAAAAAAAATTTAAACTACAATCAATACCGAAAGCAAAGCGATGATCAAAAAAGTCTGGGCAATAATATGAGGGTGCTGGTGCCGAAGACGAATAAATATATTCATCAGCAACGCAATTATGAATACTGCCAAAGCGGTTAAGTAGATGGCATTGGAAAAACCAAACATCCAGCCAATGATTCCGGACAGTGAATTTTTTGCCGTAAAGTACCTCTCAATCGGCGAGCTTTCAACAAACTTAATATTGTACCAATTAATTGTGGAAAAGGTTAGATTGCCTTGTTTGTCCAAAATTGTTATCGCCGGCGTCACGACTACTTTAAAAAAATTATCAATCGGCTCCTTCACTACTAGTTTGCCGATATAGACATCTGCTTCCTCAGCGCTTTTTTCCAAAACAATTGAATAGCCATTGACATAGGCATTTACCTGATCAATTTGTCCGCTGATTACCGCTCGCACCAGCAAAGTGGTTTGTTCGCCATTATAGCGCCAATAAACGTTTGAATCTTCTTTGTAATACGCGACATCGCTGTCCGGCAGCTGAATAATATTTTTCGCGGGCTCGGCAGCTGATCGAGAAACTTCCGGCTTGGCCTCTGTAACGGAAACTTCCGGCTTGATCTCTCCAGCTGGTACTTCAAAAACTTTCGGCTCAATCTCAGTTGCCGGCGGAACCTCTAACACATCCTCTGCCGCGGATTCAGAAGCAGTTGATTCGCCCAGAACTTCAGCGCCAGGCGATGGAATTACTTCAGGCTCCGGCAGTGGTATTGAGGCTGAAGATGGTGTCTGTTTCGCAATTATCAATGGCTTACCGAAGTGATGAGTCATAAAAGTTGTCACGCTGCCATCATACTCGCCTTGAACAATGCCAATTCCCGCCTCGATAAAATCCGGATCAATCATATTTTTGTAGTGCAACGGACTCTTTACCCAAGCCTGAACTACCGTTTTTGCGCTACTAAAACCCATCGCCAAATTCTCGCCGGCCATTTCATAGCGATAATTTGATTTTTCCAAAAAATAAGCCAAATCATGTCCGTTTGGTCCATAATGGCTGAAGTAACTATTTTGCAACATATCATTAGTCCGGCCTTGAGCTGAATTTTCCAAATAAGCGTTTACTGACAAAGGCTGTTTTCCTTGTTCAACGCGCAATTCATCAACCAAACGAGCAACTTCCGCTTTTTGTTCGGCCAAAATATCAGGCGATAAAAAAGCCTGCAAAGGCAAGACCAATACAGCGGTAACTACAACCATTTTTACAACTACAAAAAAAGAGCTGTAAAAAATAGCCCGTTTGGTCGTCAGTATCTTTGGATGATGGTTATTGCCGTCGCAAGGCACAAAAAAGTCAACCAGTTTGCTGTTTGTGTGTATTATGGTCGGTTGATCAGAATCGGCAAAATTCAACTTGTATACTTCCAAGAGCGCCTCGCGCTCATCTTTATTTTTATCGTGGAAATATGAATATTCCATATTAAAATTAAAACTATGCGAGTAACAATAACTATCGCTCACATTTTTTTATATATTTACCTTAATTACACACCATTTTATGACAAATGTCAAAAAAAACCACGGCAATCTGACAACCGTGACTGATAATTTTGTTTATTTCGCGCTTATTTCTTCATCAAGTCTTTAAATTCTTCAACCATCGGCACTTGCTCTGACTCAAGTCCATAAAGTTCAGCGGTATAAAAAGCTGTCCAATCAGCTAAAATAAGCGATGAAAAAATCTTCTCCAGAGCGCTGGAACCGATCAGATCAATCACCTCTATCGGCAAATCGCGCGATTTATAAAGCTCTGCCAAAATCTGCATGCGTTTTTGCACGCGTTTGTGGTCGCTTGAATCTTTTAGCATGATGAAGTAGAACTGCTCGGAAAGATGTTTTGATGAACTCTGAATGTCAAAACCAGTCATCTCGTTGTGATTGAGTTCAGGTAAAACATTATAAAACGCCGGAATTTTGCCGGTTTCATCCAGCTTTATCTTCCAGTTGTAGGCAATTGCCCGATTGCGAGTTGAAGTATAAATAACCGGCACATGATCTTTTAATTTGGCGGCGAGCTGTTTGCCTTTTTCTTCCAAACTATCTGGATTAAGAATGCCGGCGAGTTCGGTTGTTTTCGTTAAACCATCGCTATCCTTAATTACCGCGAGCATTGATTTAAAACTGTAACCAAGAGCTGAACGCGGCTGGATGCCGGTGTCAGGCATCTGCACATAAGGTAAATTTTTCTCTTTGGCAATTTCAATTAGTTTGCCGCCAACCGCAATTACCGCAACTGGCAAATTTTTCTTCAAAGCGACTGTCAGCCCGTCAATCACCTCCTCGGTATTCCCGGAGTATGAACTGGCGATAATTAAGGTATTGCTAATATCACCGGCGGGCAAGTCATAATCGCTATGAATGGTAATATTATATTCCGGCCGCCAACTCAAAAGCAGATCGGCAGCCAAATGCGAGCCGCCCATTCCCAATACGATAAATTTTTCAAAACTGCCTAGCTTGTCACTATTAACAACTTCTGGCGCGTAGCTAAACTGTTGCGCAAATTGTTTGATGGCATCGTTCATCATAATTTTGTTTCTTTCAAAAAAGAGTTCAATACTAAATTAATATTAAACTAATATAGCTATAGCATTTAAATCAAACTGGAATATAAACTATTCCTCACAGCAATTTTTTTCACTCTCGCTGTGGCAGGCGCACTTGCCGTCTTCGTTTGAACAGCAACACTGCGCTTTTTCATCACCGCAAACACAATTCTTATGGATTATTTCGGTTTGTTTCATCTCCATAGATTTGCAATTAATAAATTAATAATAATATTATACCATAATCAATATACACGACAAGTCTTGCGCTGTTCAAATTTTTTCTATATAATAAAGACGCTTTTATTTTTTAAATAAAAAAACTATGTCAGCGGAACTACATATTACTGATCAGGACTTTGATCAAAAAGTTTTACAAAGCGAGAAACCGGTGCTGGTTGACTTCTGGGCGCCGTGGTGCGGGCCTTGCCTAATGCTCGGACCGGTAATTGAAGAAGTGGCTAAGGAAATTGGAGAAAAAGCCGAGGTTTATAAATTAAACGTTGATGAAAATATGGAAACCGCGCAAAAGTATGGCATCTCCAGCATTCCGGCCTTGATATTTTTTAAAGGCGGGCAAGAGGCGGAAAAAATGATCGGCGTCCAGCAAAAGGACACTCTGCTGAAAAAACTAGAAGAGCTGGTTAAATAAATATCATCCAACTGAAGGCGAGCAAACGTTTGCTCGCCTTCTTTTTTTTATCAATATTGGAAAACATTCAAATTGAAGGTGGACAAACGCTTGTCCACCTTCTTTTTTTTATCAATATTGGAAAACGTTCAAGCTGGTTAAATAAATATCATCCAATTGAAGGCGAGCTCGCCTTCTAAATTACCAAAACCGCCCCAACTGGAGCGGCTTTTTTTATTGTTATTTTATTTTTTAATAATTCTGCATTCTGAATTTATTCTAATAATCGCGCAACTTCTCAATACCGGCCATTTTTTGAATTTTTTCAGTCTATACT
>JAUYLZ010000010.1 GCA_030698385.1 bacterium
TGTCCTCATTATATTTAGCAACCAGTTCTTCCCAAAAATAATCTTTATTTGTTTCAAAATAATCTGAAAAATTATTCATGTTTAAACCAAATTGTTTTATTTTTGTAATGGTGCCCATAGCGCCAAATGCGTACCCAATAATGAGACTGATAAATGCACTATCCAAAAAATAAATATAAAAGAATGATGTTATTGCAAGAAGAATAATGACCTGAATAAATAATTTTATGACGTAACTACGAATTATGTGATTATTTTTTAATAAAGAGATTTTTTCTAACTTTTGAGTAAACGGAATAGCAAAAAATGTTATTAGGATAATATTACTAATAATAAAAGAAAATATTATAACTCCAAAAATTATTACTAATGTGGCAATTATGAATGTCATGTTCCTAGTTAAAAAATATTAATCGTATTATCCAAACAACTAAGCCTGCAATACCAATATAAATTACGGGGGTTACCAACATTAAACTAGCACCAAACGAAGTATCTTTAATTCGTTCTTTTGTTCTCTGTGAAACAGTCACAGGAGCGATAAATAACAAACTAATCAAAAGTCCTGCTATAGTACCATACAGACCGAACGTCAAAAAGCTTTTTTTGAAAACTAATCCCCAAATACCTATGGTAATTCCGTAAGTTATCATTAACCGTATAGTATTCATAATTGCAGTCATTACCGACTCGCTTCTGTGAATCGGCTTGCCCAATGCGTTTATTTCTTCACCCAATTCTTTAATTACTTCTGGGTCTTTCGTATCTTTGCCTTGTGATTCAGCTTCCGCAATCATTTTGTCAGCCGAATCGGCTCTTACTTTTAATGTTTCCAAAAAGAAAATGTCTTTGCTTTTAATTCCGGCTAAATCGTCTAGCCCAATTTGAGCGGCTCTGTATTTTCCATTCATCGCATTCGGCCTTGAATATAAATCGGCCTTGATTTGATCACCCTTATTCAAATCTTCAAATTTTTTTGTCTCCATAAACTTACTTTATTAAATCATCAACACTAACCTCGAGAGCTTTTGCCACTTTCTTTAGTGTATCAAGAGTTGGGTTTATATTCTCGCCCTGCTCAATTTTAATAATTGTGTTATTGGCAACATCGGCAAGTTTTGCAAGCCTATCTTGCGAAAGACCATTTTTCTCTCTCAATTTTTTTAGGTTTTTTGCTAGTGGATATTCTTGTTTTGACATAAACTATTTATAGTAGTACTATTATGTTGCACCATACTCAAAGATTTAGTACCATTAAGATAATACTACAAAATATGTTTTCGGTCAAAGTTTTTTAAAATTTTTTGCGTTTTTTCTTTTAATACCGATTTTATCGGGATTGTTCGAGCCGACAGTTTCGGAGGCGCGGCGGGTGGGGGCGCCGCGCCGGAGCAAGCGAGGCCGAAGGCCGAGCTAACACATTGAAGTTCGACATTTTTTGTAAACGGCCAGCCAATATGAATTTGAAAACCGTTGGGAGGTAGCGCTTTCCGCGCCCACCTCCGCGGAAAGCGCGTCAAATCCGCCTTTTTTGAAACTTGCGGACAGCCGCCGTAAAAGAAAAAGAAAGAAGAAAAACGCAAAAATTGGGCTTCTTGGAAAGAAGCCCTGCTCACTATCGTTCGCTTAAAGAACTTTTAAGAGATAAGATATAAACATGATTAAATATATTGCATATTGCAGAAAATCCACAGATGAACCGGACAGACAAATTTTGTCTATTGAATCCCAAGTATCGGAATTACAAGAGTTCGCCGCAAAAGAAAATTTGAAAATAGTTTCAACAATTACCGAGAGTAAGACCGCAAAGGAGCCAGGCAGAGAAAAATTTGCGCAAGTTTTGGAGATGGTAGAACGCGGCGAAGCCGCCGGTATCATCTCGTGGCACCCTGACAGATTAGCTCGCAATTCCATAGATGGCGGAAAGATTATCTATTTACTGGATACAGGAAAACTCCTTGATTTAAAATTTCCCAGTTTTTGGTTTGAAAATACGCCGCAGGGCAAGTTTATGCTCAATATTGCTTTTGGGCAAAGCAAATATTATGTCGATAATCTTTCCGAGAATGTTAAGCGAGGAAACAGACAAAAGTTACGTCGCGGTGAGTGGCCCAATCAAGCACAGTTTGGGTACCTAAATATTAACAAGAAAATAGAGGTTGATAAGAAACGAGCCAAGTATGTGCAAAAAGCTTTTCAGCTTTTTGCCACCGGCGGCTATGGATACGCAGATATCCGCAAATTCTTCAATCAAAACAAAATTTTCAACAAGTCTGGTCACGAACTCCACCTTGATAAAGTCAAAAGAATTTTGACTGATCCGTTCTACTATGGAGTGATGAAATTTTGTGGCGAACTCTACGAGGGAAAACATCCGCCCTTAATTTCCAAGAAACTTTTTAATAAGTGCCAAGAAGTAGTCAAACTCAAAAGCAGAAAGGTCAAAAATAATAAACACCTTTTTGACTTTTTGGGTTTGGTCAAGTGCGGCGAATGCGGCGGCGCAATTACGGCAGAAAAACATACCAAGTATTACAAGCGGACAAATAGAAAAGTTGAGTATATTTACTATCGTTGCTCTAAAAAAATGGGTGCTTGCTCGCAAAAATATATTGGTAAAGACGGAATAGAGAAACAATTAAAGGATATTGTTTTGCGAGCATCCTTGCCGCCGCACGCCGCCAAAAAGTTTCTTGAATGGGCTGAAAGAGACGCGAACCAAGAAAAAGAAAAATCTACTGGGATTGTTTCAACCTATCAACTTCAGCTCAAAGAAACAGAAGAAAAAACAGATCGTTTGCTTGAGGGTTATTTGGATAAAATTGTCAGCCCTGAAGATTACCAAAAGAAAAAGAACGAATTGGTCGAGTCAAAATCACTTTTAAACTCCAAAATTAAGGAAATTTCCCAAAACGGCGCTGAGTGGCTCGAACCTTTTCAGGAATTCGTAAATAGTGCGCTTGCAGCGCACAAAATCGCGCGCGCAAAAAATAGTTGCCATGATTTATCGATCATGGCAAAAACTGTCGGCTCGAACTTCTTTTTAAAGGATCGGCGGCTGTCCGCAAGTTTCAAAAAAGGCGGATTTGACGCGCTTGCCGCGGCGGCAAGCGCTACCTCCCGACCTCTTTCCACTTCTTACTGGCAAACAGTCGTGGATTCGAACCACCATGGCCAACTCGTTAGACGTTACTAGAACGTCTACTACCCGCATTCTACGTCAAGTAATCACAAAAAATAACCTTTTCAGGCAGGGCAATCGCATTATGATTTATTCTCCCACTCAAATACTGAAA
>JAUYLZ010000013.1 GCA_030698385.1 bacterium
GAAGCGTGGATCGGCCTGGAATTGCCGATGAACGACCCCCTGCAAGACGGCATCCACAGCGGCGTCCTCGGCGGGCCCGCAGACCCGAGGAACATCGGCGGCTACCACGTTGACGGACAGGTTGCGGTTGACCTGCTCAACGCAAAGAGCCCCAAAGCTGCCAAGTGGTGGCGGCAGAACGCGCCCACGGTCTTGTTTGCGCAGCTCGTCTTTGCTAAAGACACCTGTCGCGTCGTCTCGTAGCACAAGGTCGGGGAGGCGAATCGCTTTGCCTTCCCGGCTCCCCTATTTCATGTATGGCGTATGATTGGGATCATGGCGTTTTGATGGGTAGTAAGAATGGAATGAAAACCACAAGTTCGCATATAACTAGTTGTGCAAAATATATTTTTAAAAAATTTTATTAATAACTATGAAGTTTAAAATTAAAGAATTGTTTTTTAAAGGTAGCCAAAGAGAAGCAGTTATTGTTTCTACTGTCTATATAGAAGTTTTACTAGAAGAATTATTAATTAAAAGCGTTATTTGTGAAGATAAAAAAGCATTATTCGGAAATAATGGACCAGCAAATACACTCTCTAATAAAATCTTGACGTGCTATTCCTTCGGACTAATTCCCCGTAGCATATATATAATACTTGAAATATTGCGGAAAATTAGAAACAAATGTGCACATAGCATTAACGAAAAAAATGATTTTAGAATTGATTTATCCGAACACGAATACCTAGACATTTTAAGAAACGTCTTCCCCAATAAGGATATAAACAAAATTCAAGATGTTAGCCAGAAAAAACATCTTCATAAACTCAGAAACGAAAATATCGACAAAAGCACATCAATTACATTTTATTTTTACTTAGTGTTATCAGTAATCGATTATCTAGAATCAAGGACTAAGGATGAAAAAACCATTAAACACCCCTCTAGGTTTAAACTAAAACATATACAGACATATTTTACGCATGACGAACTAAAAAAAATCACCCAAGCATATAACCAGGATAACTAATAACGATAAAATTTTTAAAAAATATACTTCGCACAACACAGCATAAACGGTTCAGTAAATTTGCCCATTAAATAAGATTGGACGCAAATTTACTTCACCCAAATGGCGCTACTAATATTCACGATTGACGGTATCTATTCCGCACATCTGATGATGACGCACCTGCTGATTAAAACGGCGCCACTTCGCTTATGCCGATACATTGCTCAAAATGTCGCAGTAGCTCCCTTTTGAGCAATGTGCGGCGGCTCCGCCGTATTTTCGGCGGGACATTTTTTTTAATTTAGCTAAAATAAGCCCATTTTTGGCGTACGGCTCTTGACAGGAGCTGTTATTTGTGCTAGAATGATTTGAATTCCTGACCGAAAGGTTGCGGGTGGTTCCGACGGATGTCGGGACAACGGTGTTTTGCGACTGCGCCAACTCAGTCGTGTGTTCCTTCAAGGAGGTGCCGGATGGCAACCCAATTCAAAGTCACGAACGGTCCGAACATCGACGAGGACGTCAATCTCAACCCGCACCCGCACCCCGACTGGAAGTGCGACCGGTGCGACAAGTCGTTCCTCGACTCGGTGCAGCCGTGTCAAACGTTCGACGGCGGCACCGTCTGCGCTGAGTGCTTCAAGAAGGACGATGACGGTCCGCAGATCGCGCGGTACGGCATCGCCCAGCACGAGGCGGAGAACGAGCCCGAGCGCGTCGTCGATGAGGACGGCAAGGTCGACTACGAGTAGTGACCTGTCTGGCAAGCTGAGGTAACTCGGCAAGCCAGCAAAACCTCGAAGGGGCTGCGACATCTGTTGCGGCCCCTTCTTCAATTTCAGACGTTTATCGTGCTAACTGCCAATAAGGAGTCTTGGCTTTTGGGCATTCACCCCCTGCCCCTCTAACCAAAAGCCAAGACAAAATCAAATTTGCCCTAAAATAGAAAAGCTACCCTAACGGGTTAAAAGGAAAAGTATACATCACATAACACTGGACACGCGGTGAGGGCTTTCGGGGAAAGCCCGAACCCAAATTGAAAAACCCCGCTCTTTTTGATAAAATTAAATAAGGAAGCGGGATTTTTTAACATCGCATGTCCAGGAACATTAGGCGACATATTCAAAAACAAATTTTCTATCGAAAATTCATGCACAATTTTATTTTCTACTTTAATGTATGAAAACTAATAGTAAAAATTATAAAATAATTCCCTATGATAGCAAGTGGCCAATTTTATTTTCGGAAGAATCTGGAAAAATAAATCGCATCATCGGTGATAATATTCTAAAAACATACCACATCGGAAGCACGTCGGTTCCTGACATGTCTGGCAAAGCAACTATTGATATTTTATTTGTCGTGAAGGATATCTCAAAAATTGACGCACATATTTCAGATTTGAACAAAGTTGGATATACTTCTCAGGGTTCGCGCAATGCTGAAAATTCCCGCTTATTTGAAAAAGGGGTTGGTGGACAGCGTCTTTTCATAATTCATTTTTATCAAAATAATCATCCGGAAATTTTTCAAATTCTTGCTATTAGGGATTATTTGAGATCACACCGCCACAAAGCTGATGAATATAGCGATTTAAAACTTTCTCTTTTTCAAAAATTTCCAAATGATTATAAGCAATACAGAAAATTAAAAGATGAGTATATGCATAATTTAAAAAATGAGGCCATTACTTGGTCAAAGAGCAAAAATGTCTAATCCGAAAATAAAATTGTGCATATTTTGCTCCGTACCTCCGCAAAATGCTTGAGAATTCATCTATACTAAAACTATGAGACTAAAAAGAATGAAGTTTCCAGATTTATCTGGCGACACAAAATATAACTTCGTTATGCCGATTGGCTCTCTCGAACAACATGGGCCATTCGCCCCTTTTGGCACTGACACGTATATTACCGATTATCTTGTTGACCAAGTTGAAAAGCAATTTCCGGAGTTAGTGATTCTTCCCACACTCGAATTTTCAAGAGCACAGGAGCATCGCGGCTTTTTTGGCACAGTTTATTTGACTGAAGAAACATTGGCAAAAGTAATGTTTGATATCTGCAATTCCATTTTTCAAAAAGCAGATCATATTTTCATTACATCGTTTCATTATAATGATCCATATATTCAAAAATTTATCAAGGAAAAGTCGGACTTTTTTCAGCCCGCAAAAATAGTTCATCTCGAAATGTGCAATGATGAAGATGAACAAAAGCTCGTCGAAATGCTTGGCGGGCCTTCAGACGGCCACGCCGGTAACACGGAAATTTCAAACATGATGATTATTGATGAATCAACAGTTACCCCGCCAAGCAAGGATGATAAAAAGACCGTTATTGAAGATGCTTTTGAAACCGATAATATAGCTGAAAAAAGTCCGAATGGAATTGCAGATAATCATCCAGATTGGGTTGTTAACAAAAAAATTGGCCAAAAAAGCCTAGGCCTTTACGTAGGGAGAATGGTCAAGAATCTGGAAACCTATTTGAAGTAGAATTCTCAAACACATCACTTAACAGCGTGTATGCGGTTCCGCTTCGCTCTACCCATATGCTGACGCACATCGCATACATGCGAACGTTAAATCAGCCTTTATAATAATTCATTATGAAAAAAGTATTTTTAATACATGGTTGGGAAGGGTATCCCGAAGAAGGGTGGCGGCCTTGGCTTAAAGACGAGCTAGAAAAACAAGGTTTTGAAGTTATGATTCCCGCTATGCCGAATTCAGCGAATCCAAAGATGAGCGAATGGCTAAGCCACTTACAAAAACTAGCCGCTGATCCGGATGAAGACTGTTATTTTGTCGGCCATAGTTTGGGCTGTATTGCCATATTGCGATATCTTGAATCGCTTGAAGCACATCAAAAAATTGGCGGCGCGGTACTGGTTGCCGGCTTTACCTCCAATTTAGGCTACGACGCATTAGATACATTTTTCCAGACTGACATTGATTGGACCAAAATAAAATCTCACTGCAAAAAATTTACAGCCATTCATTCATCCAATGACCCCTATGTTCCGCTTCGGTATGCCGACATCTTTAAGAACAGGCTTGGTGCTGAAATTATTGTTGAACAAAATATGAAGCATTTTAGCGGTGATGACGGAATACACAAACTTCCGTCTGCGCTGGAATCCGTACTAGCATTACAAGGATAAAAAAATTTAGCGCACTCGCCAAAGTGCGCTGTATATATTAAAATATATATTTTAATATATACAAACAAAAAAAGGCGCGATGCGCATCATCACAAAAAGACTTCCAGCATCTTTTTTCTACTACTATGGACATCACCCTGATTACATCCAACAAAGACAAGCTTAGGGAAACCGAGCAGATACTGGGCATAACGCTGAAGAGCGCGGATATTGAGCTTGATGAAATTCAAGAGCTGGATGCCAAAAAGGTTGCCGAGCACAAAGTGAACCAGGCATATGCCCGCATTAATGCGCCGGTATTTGTGTGGGATCTCTCTATGTACATAGATTGCCTGAACGGTTTTCCGGGGCCGCTTATAAAATGGTTTTGGCAGCAGGCGACCTTGGGAAAAATATGCGAGATCGCGAATTACTTTAATAACCACAAGGTATACACGGAAACCATTCTCTGCTACCACGACGGCAAGGAGGTGCGTTTTTTTCTCGGCAGAACTGATGGGCTGATTCCGCGCAAGCCCCTCGGCGACAAGGGGTGGGGCTGGGATCCTATTTTTATTCCCGATGGGCAGACAAAAACCTATGCGGAAATGGAGCGCGAAGAAGCGGTGCGCCTGCGCTGTGCCGCCATCGCGATTAAAAAATTTAAAGACTCACTTGCGTAACCGCTATCACCATGAATATATACATCGGGCATTCCCGGGAACTCAACTACAAAGAAGCGCTGTACGCGCCTATTAGGAAGAGCCGGCTCAATGCGGAGCATACCATTACCCTGCCGCACGAGGCGCATGAGGATGCGAGCGATTTTTTAACCAAAGATATCATTAAGGCGTGCGATGTGGTTGTGGCGGAGGTTTCGTTTCCCGCGACCGGCCTTGGCATTGAGCTTGGCTGGGCAGACGCGTTTGGCCGCCCCATTATCTGCGCGTACCGCACCGGCTCGCGCATATCAAATTCCCTAAACGTAATCTGCAAGACGTTTATTGAGTACGCGGATGCGGATGATTTAATCAACAAACTTGAGGACGCGCTTAAAACTTTGAAGCGAGGATAAAAAGACTTCCGGCGCCTTTTTCTGCGCCGCCATACATTATGCAATGCTATAAACTAACCGAATACATATGGCAATAAAAAAAACGCCTGCACTTATTGCGGTAATTTTAATCATCGTAGGCGCCTTCTTTTTGTGGCAAGAGTATGCGCCGGCATCTGCCCCGAACAACAGCTTAAGCGCGTCGACTGATCCAACCGAAGCATGCAACGGTTCATATAATGGGCGCTATTATCAAGTGTACAACGAATCCGCGCGCGAGGCTGCGCTGGAGATATCAAGCACTATGAAAAGCGAAAACAGCGAGTTGGCCGATTATTTTGACCAAGGGTATGTCCTTCGGGATGCATGCATAGACAGTAATACGGGTTTGCTGTTTTTTGATTTTTCCGCCGGCCTAAAGAGCAACTATAATACCGTAAGTGAATCCGAACTGGCAGAATTAGGCAAACAAGTTCTACTGGGCGTATCTGATGCAGAGTACAACAACGTAAATATATACCCCGCCACGCTTCCGGATTCATTCCTCTGCTACATAGGAGACACATGTACAACGTGTAGCCTGGATACGCTTACCAATGACAACATCCTATTCCAATGCCGTAACAGCAATAACGGCTATCGGCACTATGCGTGGTACGCGCATAATACGGAAACCGGCGAAAGCACTACCGTAAAAGAAGTAACCGAGAGCTGGGTATATGGAGGCATCATTTCCCCTGAAGAAGAGCGGGAGTCGTACCAGAAAAAAGAAAAAATATACCACGAAGACTATCTGGAGCTGTTCAGGAATAAAACAGCTGACCTTAAATACTAAAGATGCCGCATAGCATAAAAAAATTAACCGAAGGGCTTCTGGACCTGCAGCGGAAATACGCAAATGTGTTTCGGGTGATGAATACCGAAGAGCGGTACGCGCGGCTTGTGGTTGGGGGCGCACTTCGCGAATACTCGTATGAGCACGAAACCCTGCGCGAGCCGCTGATTGAGCATGTGGGGCAC
>JAUYLZ010000020.1 GCA_030698385.1 bacterium
GTCGGCTTGCCATGAGTCGCCCAGCGAGTATGGGCAATGCCAATATTGGCCCCCTTTATCAAGGGGGGTGCGGGGGATTTAATTTCTCCCAACTTTTTCTCCAGCTCGCTTATCCGCCCAACCGACTTAACCGCAAAAATACTGTCGCCGCTGGTCATTAAAGCAATACCAGCCGAATCATAACCGCGATATTCTAAACGCCTTAAGCCGTCTACTAAAACCGGCAAAGCATTATTTTTGCCAATATAACCAACAATTCCGCACATATATTAAAAATATTTTCTTATTAAAAAAGCCAGATTATTCTATAATCCAGCTTTATTTTATGGTTTTATATTATCATGTTAAAATGGTTTTCGCAACTGCTTTAAAACCTATCATTCCGGGCCACGACCCGGAATCCAGGAGCGTATCGTACATCCTTCTTTCTATCTTATGCCCATGACAATGCTTTAACATGCCTAAATACGACTGCAGGCTTTGCTTAAACGATTCTGCAGAAATTGTTTTATTTTGCAGTTCATCATATCTGCCATTTATTTTTTTTAACATTCTTCTTTTAATTTTAGTCCGTAAAACCCGATAATCGGAAAAGTTGACCATTCCCAGAAAATCAATGCCCGAAGCTACGGTTTTAATAAAAATCTTATTCGGATGCAATTCTAATTTCAGCTCGCGGCGCAAAAATTCTTTTATCAATAAAACTTGTTCTTTCAACCACTTCTTATTTTCCGAAAAAATTATAAAATCATCGGCATAGCGGATATAATACTTAGCTTTCAGCTTATGCTTAATAAACTGGTCAAATTTATTCATATAAATATTAACGAATAACTGCGAAGTCAGGTTGCCCAAAGGCAGACCGACAGCCCTTTCTTTCTCAGGCGAAAAACTTCCTATAACATTTTTCAGTAATAAAATAATATTTTCGTCCGGAATATATTCCTTCAATAAATTTAACAAAATACTATGATCAATATTGGCGAAGAATTTTCTGATGTCGCATTTTAGCGCCCAGCAGGTTCTGGTATTATTTTTACTGGCTTTACGGGCAAATTCACGAAACTTGTTTACGGCTTTATGCGTTCCTTTACTTACTCGGCAGGAATATGAATCAGCAATAAATATTTTATCAAAAAACGGATAAAGAATCCGGTAAATGGCGTGATGAAGCAATCGGTCGCGAACGCTAGCCTTATGAATATCTCTGGGCTTCGGATCATTAATTTTAAACGCTTGATAACCGCCGTGATTGTAGGTATGATTAATAAGGTCGCTGTGGAGGGAAAAAATATTATCCATTAGATTTAAAGAAAATTCTTGGGCATCCCGCCTTTTCTTTTTGCCGAGTATAAACTCCCGCCAAGCTGACAATAAATTCTCAATACTATTAATATTTTCAAAATTATGGCTCAATTGAATTTTTACCCTGTTAGATATCATATTTTAAAATATATTTTACAATAATTTAAACTTATGAATTTTACAAACAAAAATCAATTTGATGAGCAAATTTCTAACAGGGTGAATAATAATTCTTTTAAGCAAGCCCCCCCCCCCAACGGAATTTTAGCAATACCAATTTACCGGTCCTGCAAAAAACCGCCGAGGCTTACAAATTATGGCACAACATCCTGCCACACATTCAAAGATTAACCCGCTACTCCTTGGGAGAAAAAATTAATTTATTATTTATTGAACTGGCGGAACTGATTTTTACGGCCGGCTTCGCCGCCAAAGAAAATAAGGCGGTAATTATTAAAAAGGCTTCATTAAAATTGGATCTGCTTAAATTTTTTATACAAATCGCCTGGGAGCTTAAAGCGATTGACAATAAAAAATTTGCCGAGCTGTCCGCACCCTTAATCGAAATAGGCAAAATGCTGGGTGGCTGGCAAAGACAGCTTATAAAAGAAACTCCCCCGATTACAGGAGGAGTAAGAAGATATTAGCGGGGACGAACGAACCGATTGTTGTCGTTGAAGTTGTTGTCAAGCCAATTGAAGTTGAGCACCCACCGCTTGCCATTCCAGTTGAAGTAGGCCACCTTGCGGTTACGGTCATCATCGATCAGAATTGTACAAAGTATCGTCCAGTCCACCACCCCTTGAATGCTCTCGGGGTTGTATTTTATTCGGGGCCATCAAAACCCTCCAATACTTTGCACCGAGTATCTTCTTTTCAGATTTCTAAAAATACTCTACCGGGAGCCTTGACTGCCGATACTCTAATTTTTAGCAATGAGAGATGCGGTTGCCTGAAGCCTTGGCCGCAGGCACAATTCCCATCTGTTTGCATTATATCAAAAAATTAAAATTTTAAACATAAAAAACCCGCATTCAGACCGAAGTCTAAATGCGGGGGGAAATGCGGAGTCCTAGGGGACCAAAACCCAAAAGAGCTAAGCCACCCAGCGCCCGAGTACTTACTCGCGGGGACGAACGAACCGACTGTCGTCGCTGAAGCGGCTGCCAAGCCAAAAGAAGCGGAGCACCCACCGCCGGCCACGCCAGTCGAAGTAGGCCACCTCGCGGTAACGGTCATCAGCGATCAGAACAGTACGCGGCATAATAAAATAATGCTTGCCGCGCGACTCAACAGGGAAAATTTCCTTCCCTTCTTCCTGCTCTTTCAGCAATGCGGCCGCGAAACCGAGACTGCCATAAGCGTTACCCGCCCGCTCAAGCATTGTGTCGCAATTGACATACGTCTCGCCTTCCCGAACCGGGCAAGAGGAATAATCCAGGTTAGCGAGACTTATATCGCCTTCCAGATTGTCACTCTTAACCTCCCAGCCCCTGGGAACGAGGCCAGTGTCTTGGGCGCGAACCGGCGTGATAATACCACTGACTTTTTTGGCGAACTGAACGAGCAGAACTATCATCCCGTCCTCCAGCTCGGTGCCCGGGTAAGCCAAGGCATCCTGAAACTGACCCGAGTCAATTCCAGATTTGCGAGCGGCCGATAAAATCCGGTCGTGCAGTTTTCCAGCCTGCGGACTGGAAGGTTCTTTTACAGATGGGGTTAATGTCTTCATTAGCGTCATCCTCCTTTGTTCTAATTTGGGCTTGTCCTTTATTCCGACCCTGTGCCGGAATATAAGACTCGCAGTTCATTGCAGCTTCCAGAAAACTTATTTTAAATTTACTAAAAACTGCAATGAATTACTAAATATTGACTAAATTTAAAGGTACAAAAACTAACCCTAATTTATATCACAATATCTAATTTGTGTCAAACGGCACTAACATAGGTTCAACAAGTAAGTGCAACGCCTGTATAATAACGGGTGTATGAAAAAAATATATAAACAATTAAGTATTGAGGAAAGAGAAATTATCCAATTAGGGGTTTGGGCTAAAAAGCCCATACGAATAATGGCTCAAGAACTAGGCCGTTCGGCTTCCACTGTCAGCCGAGAATTAAGAAGAAATTGTCCGCGCATAAAAAGGGTATATCTACCTCGTTTGGCCGAAGCGCGAGCTAAGAGCAGAATTATGAAACGAGGCAAAAGAGAACGGTTAAAAAATGAGCGAATTAGGGATTATGTAAAAACCATGCTTAGAAATAATTATTCTCCGGAACAAATTGCCGGCCGCATCGGTTTTGATCTGCCGGGTCAGACAATCAGCTATGAAGCAATTTACAACTATATCTATGCGCAGTATCATCGAGGCGGCTATGGAAAGTGCGTTGGTGATGACTTGCGGATATATCTGAAGCGGCGGCATAAAACCAGGCATCCAAAACATATTCCATTTAGGCCGCAAAGGCTAAAGATAACTGATGCTATATCAATTTCCGAGCGGCCGATAGAAATTGAACTGCGGCGAGAATTGGGGCATTGGGAGGGCGATTCTATTGTCTCAAAGCAAAGCAAATATGGGTTAAATACACTGGTCGAAAGAAAAAGCGGGCTGGTGT
>JAUYLZ010000021.1 GCA_030698385.1 bacterium
ATCGGCGTTCGTATGCCACACCACTCTATCACTCATGCGATAAAGTTTTTTATCCGGCAGTTCAACAACTACCACATCTTGAGGCTCTATAATGTATGGCTTCCTGCCAGGAATCATTGAGTTACTGACAAAATAGCCAATTACCTCTAGTTGAATTTCCTGGTCTTTAGCAACTTTAATATATTCAGGCTCTATTTTGAAAGTAATGGGGCTTCCATTACCTTCAATATACACGACAAAATCAGCGTCAATTTTTTCCGATGATGGCCACAAAAACCATAAACTTAAAGAGATTATGACGAGCGCAATAATACAAACTACTTTTTTATTGAGCCACTTGTTTTCTTTGGCCATCTCCCATGTGCCATTGCTGATAACCAATTTCTTCTCGTTGTTCAGTCCCATGATCTATCTCCTTCTTATTTTTTTAAATAACCAGCGTAAAAGGTCGGCTATTTCTTTAAAGGCCAATAACCCTTCAAATGTTACCGAACCTTTTTCTTTCATTTCTTTCAGAAATCCGCTATTTATACTTGCATCGCCTCTCCACCAATTAGCGACTTCCCCAAATCCATTGCGACCGACTAACAGTAACGCTAGCGTGCCCCATAGTATTATTCCTTCTAAACAACCGATAATACTAAAGGGAGGAACAATGGAATTCCAAATATAAATTGGATTAAGATACGTAAACAGATATAAGTAAGACTGTTCATTCAATCTGTTTATATTAACTAAGTTGTCATTCAAAGAAGACACATCAACGGTTGTTGATGTTAACCAAATATAGGGAGAGGTTATAATTTTTGTTAAGAGAAGTACAATATATAATACCATTAAATAAACAGATAAAAGCACTAGCCAAAGAGGATGGCTGTTAGAAATGCTTTTTTCATATACACCCCCTTTTTCTGTATTAACATAATATCTCTTGTCATATATTTCCTCCCTCCAAAAGCTTAGGGGGTCAACTATCATGAAGATAATTACTCCCATAACTAGGCTTCTGATAAATATTTCACTATTAAATATTAGCGCATAAATAATAGGAATACTTATAATGAAACTAATCAAAGCCATCGCATCAATTTTTGACCATTCTCTATTTTTAATTTCCTTTAAGTCGTCAATTATAAAGAAAATTGCAATAGCTAGAAAAATTAAATTTACAATGACCGGCGAGAAAAAAAGCATGAATAATAGAAAAGCGCCAAACACATAAGTTCCAATTATATGTTTTTGCATATTATTCGTTTTTGCCTTTTCTTTTTTTCTCATTGCAATTCTATCCGCCTCTGATGCAAATTCAGGGATGGGCAAAAAATCAGTTTCCGCAAAAATTGTTGCGTAGCAATCTTTTCGACGCGCAATTATCTGTCTTTTTTGACCAACATTATTTTCCCACGGTATGTTTATAGAGCTTTTTACAAACCCATTACTACCGGTGGTAACGTGTAGGTCTTTATTTTGACACGAAATTTTGACGTTTACATTTGGCTCAATATTGTTATTTGAATCAAATGTATAAATATCATAGCTTATTTTGTATTCCTGTTTGGCCGGTGATTGACCGACCTCTCTAAGAATAATCTCCATTTTTTTTGTAGCCATCGTCTTTCCCGCTTTCCTATTTTTGACTTTTTTTTCTGTCTGTTCAGCCATCATCTTTCTCCTTTTATTTTTATTAAACGATTTAGTTCGCGACTATATATAGTCTATGCCTAAACCGTCTCATTATATCCTTCTTACCGTAAGATCTCAGAATCAAAGATTACTTATCTCCCGAGAAAATAAGAAGAATATAGCGAGACAGTCTAGCTTGCCTCGCCTAAGAATTGGCGGGGATAAACCGTTTAATATATTTATTATGAAGACCGGAGCTACTTATTATTATAATATTGTCATGTGCGAACGGTTGAATCCTCACGGGATTGCCACGTCGTCCCTTGTAAACTCGGGACTCCTCGCAATGACAAAAATTAAACCCCCACGCCCTTACGGGCGCCGCTGCTTAGCTCCTCCTTTAATTTTTTTTAAAAAAAATGAGGGTAGCACCCATAAGAGTGTGAGGGTATAAGCCACGCCCAAAATACAATTAGGGCGGGTAAGCAGCTTGTCTTGTTTGTAGAGAACATCTTATAATTATTTTGTAGTATGGCATAAATAAAAAATATTGTCAAGATGATTGACAATATTTAGCTAATTTTAGATAAAATATTTTATTTTTTCAGCTCTTAGAATTGATAATTTGATTTAATTTTTTTAGGAGTTCTGTATAGACTGTTTTTATTTTTTCAGCAATTTCATCAGCTTGCTGGCGGCCATAGACATGGGTAATGGTGTTGCGATCGTCAACCATGGCCAGAAATTTTTCTGTGTCCTCATCGCTGATGAGTTTGTTGCGGCGCAATTCACGAAAGCAGGTTTTTGGCGAAAATACATCCACGCCGAATTTTTCAAAGAGCATCACTTTTGCCGTTTTCCAGGCCGCATCAAAGGTGTATTCAAAACGTTTAATAATAGCGTCACGAACAATATCACTGGCCGGTTCATTGAGTATCTCGGTAAGCGTGGCGAGAGCTTTATTGAAATCCTCTTGTTTTAAATTCAACGTTTTATCCATAGCACTTTATTATTATGCATTATATTGCGTTTAAATGAGTCTGAAACGTCATTAAAATTAATAACATCCACGAAGTATGGCAAATTGGAATTTTCAAACTTGTCTTTTATTACGTTAATTTCCGCGTCGGTTATTTTTCCTCCCGCGCCAATATCAATATCACCGAAATGGCTTTTTGTTAAAGCCGAACCAAAGATAAAAAAAGTTGCTTTTTTTGGAGCAGATTGAACAATAATATCTTCAACTTTTTTCAAATAATTTTTTTTAATCATTGCTGACGCTTAGCTAAGGAATATACTTATTAAACTCCCGTTTTTCTTCCAATTCTTTTTTAATCGCGGGGAGCTTCTTTAGCCGGCGATAAATCGTGTAGAGCCAGACCGCGTGAATCAGGAACCAGATGAGAAACCAGAAGCGAGCTGAGAAAAACGCCGCGCCTTCATAGGTGAAGAAGAAAAGAAGCGCGCCGATTATTAGGCCGGTAACCGAGAAATTAAAAAAACTTCGCCAGACTTTTACATACAGGTCGCGGCCGAGCTTTTTTTGTTGGCGCCAGCTTACTATCAGCAAGAGGGCGAAAAATATGATTAATCCGATTAAGACATTGCGGAAGAGCGGCGTGAGCGCGCCGGGATTCATACTAAACCACATTTTTAGCGTTAGAAAGTTTGAGAAGTCCATATATTTTTATTTTAATCTTTTTTTATATTCGTTGATTATAGCTTTTGGAATATTATGCCAAAGTGATATTGGCCGGCTTTGAATTCTTCAACTAGATTTAGGCGCAGGCGATCAGCCACTTTTAGCAGATTTTCTTTGTTTACCCTTTCTTGAATAGACGGTCCGAAGGGCGTGGCTATGTTGTTCCAGTCAATAATGACGATTTTGCCGCCGACTTTTGTCAGGCGGATTGCCTCCCGAATCATGTCGACTCTTTTGCTTGATTGGTATAATACATTAATTAATAGCGCTACGTCAAGCGAGGCGGTTTCGATGTCGGTTGCTTTGAATATTTCAATGTTTGACCAGACGGTTTTTACTTGGCGCAAGTTTTCGTGCTGGGCGCGGTGGCGGATGTGGGCGAGACTGCTTTTCAAAATATCAACGCCGTAAATAACGCCCTCTTTGCCGACAAATGGCGCTATGGCAAAGACAAAATGTCCGGATGAGCCGCAGCCCAAATCAGCAACCCGCATAGACGCTCGCAAATTGGCCTTTTTTATAATTATTTGTGGATCAATTAGCGTATTGCCGCCGGTAATTGTCGCCATGATAGTTTATATAGTAGTTTATATATAATTTATTATACAAGAAAATGAGAGGTTGAGCAATTGAGCATTGGGTGTTTGTTGCCTAGAAAATAGTTTATTGAAGCAGGCCGGTTGCTTCTTAGTAATTCCTAGTCAGCTGTTTCACCGGTCGAAAGCTTCGCCGGTGTATCTCGCAGGGACCGTACAGCTTGAGCGCGTCCAGATGGAGTTTGGTGCCGTAGCCCTTGTGTTTGAGAAATTGATAAGCCGGATATTTTTTGTGCATTTCAGCCATAATGCGGTCGCGGGTAACTTTGGCGATAATTGAGGCGGCGGCAATGGAAAAAACCAAATTGTCCCCATTGACAATTGATTTTTGCGGCGATGAATAATTCGGCAGGGGCAAGTTTCCGTCTAGCAAAATCAAGCTTGGTTTCGTGCGCATATTACCCAGAGCCATTTTCATGGCCAGAAATGTCGCCTCCAGAATGTTGAGCCGGTCAATGGCGCGGTGGTCGCACATACCCACGCCAAAACCGGCGGCTTGGCCGAGGATTAGCTCAAAGAGTTCCTCGCGTTTTTTGGCCGAGATTTTTTTTGAGTCTTTGACGGCGCTTAGTTCTTCAGGGACGCTGTCAAAATCAAACATAACCGCGCTGGCAACGACCGGCCCGGCTAGCGGTCCGCGCCCGGCTTCGTCAATGCCGGCGATTGAGGTATAGCCGTTTTTTCTTAAATTTAATTCGTAGGACAAGTCCATGGTTCATTAATGCAAGACGTAAGTTTAAAAATGCAAAATGACGGTGTGAATTTTTATTTGTATTTTTTCATTTTTCATTATGCGAATGGCCACCACGAGGTCTGTTTCTTTGGTTTTTCTCCGATCACATCTTCAAATGTTTCTTTGCTCGAGCGTTGCGCTTTTTGCTGGATGATATTGACATGAATTCGGTCAAGTTCATCATTGATAATTGAGCCGTCATATTCGCCGGCATGCGCTCTCTGGCCTTCATAGCGAGTGGGGCGCTGGTCAAGATGAAGATTAAAAGTAACTTGGCCGCCCTGCTCAAAGATATAGCAATGAAGTCTGGGATAGTGGTTTTGCGTCAGACGGCGAGAATAGCTTTCTTTGCCGGTTCGGTAGTCGCGAATCAGCGTATAGCCAATATGGCGCATGAAGTGCGGGATGTTTTGGGAGAGTTGGTTGGAGTTGATAGTAAGACGCATAATAATTATTCTAATTTATCTAATTAACCTAATTATTCTAAAGAATGTCCAGTGGCCAATGACTAAAGTTTTTTATTTTTGATTTTGTTATTGATGGCGTTAAAAATTAAATTCAGTTCATGCGCTTCCTGCCAGAGTGATCGTGCCTCATCTTTTAGATGAGGTATGGCAACAACAGTCATCCGTAGCCAGTGTTTTGTTTCCCTGGATTCCTTTTTGCAAATGCCAATTTTATGTTTGAAGTCTTTACCGGATTCAGCGTCATCTGCCTCACAGTAGTTAGCGCCAACGCTGGTGCCGGCAGCGACTAATTGTGGAATAATTCTTTGCGTAACTAGCGTAAGTGGGATTTTTTTAGAAAACGCAATAATTGCCTCACCAAACTTCGCTGTTCGTTCCTCAAGATCGTAAACACGGTTTTGATTATTAATTTTATTGGTCATTTTTTAGGTCAATTAGAAATTAGAATAATTAGGTTAATTTTTTTAAGTGCTTTGCGTTTGTAGCCATCGTTCCGCCGCCATCGCCGCCATACAGCCGAAACCGGCCGAGGTGATCGCCTGGCGATAGGTGAAGTCCACGCAGTCGCCGGCCGCGAAAACGCCCGCAATGTCGGTAAAAACATTTTCATGGGTTTTGATATAGCCAGCTTTGTCATCAAGAGTGATTTGGCCCCTGAAGATTTCGGTATTGGGAATATGTCCAATGGCAAAGAAAAGGGCGTTAATCTCCAGATTTTTTTCGGCATTGGTTTGATTGTTTTTTATCCTGACGCCGGTTAATTTTTCCTCGCCTAAGTATTCGATAACTTCGCTGTTCCACAGCACTTCTATTTTGTCGTTTTCCAGCGTTCTTTTTTTCATAATTTCCGAGGCGGGGAATTTATCTTTGCGGTAAATGATGTAAACTTTTTTGGCTAGGCCGGAGAGGAAAGTGCTTTCTTCCATAGCGCTGTCGCCGCCGCCGATGACCGCTACAATTTTATCTTTATAAAAAAAGCCGTCGCAGGTGGCGCAAGTATGGACGCCGCGGCTCCAGAGATCTTTTTCCCGCGGGAGTTCCAATGTGCGCGAACCGGCGCCGGTGGTAATGATTATTGCTTTGGCCTGGTACTTTGTCTCGCCGACCCAGATTTTTTTCACATCGCCGGTTAAATCTGCCTTGGTCGCAACTTCAAATTTCACCTCCGCGCCGAAGCGTTCAGACTGTTTTTGCATTCGCGCCATCAGCTCCGGTCCTTTGATGCCTTCGACAAAACCGGGGAAGTTTTCAACTTCAGTCGTGGTTGTTAGTTGCCCTCCCGGCTGCGGTCCGGCCAAAACCAGTGGTTTCAGATTTGCTCGCGCGGCGTAAATAGCGGCCGTATAACCGGCCGGGCCGGAACCGACAATGATTAGGCTTCTGTTTATTTTATTATTCATATAATTTATAATTTTAAAAAAAATCAATTATTTTGTTAATTCTTACTTATTTTATATCAAAATGCTATAAATAGCAATTAATAATTGACTTTTATGAAGAATTCTACTAAAGTAATAGTAATAATTTGAATCCCATTATTTTATTGGAGTCTTTTTAATATTTTTCAAAAATGAACATAACCGACCTGGCCAGAAAATTAAAAATACCAACCAGTGAGCTGCTTGAAAAGCTGCCCCAGCTTGGTTTTGATATTGGTAAAAAAGCGATTAAAATCAACGACATGACCGCGCATAAGATTTTGACCAACTGGCCGCAGTATCAGCGCAAGCTTAAGTACGCGCAAGAACAAGCCAGTATTAATGAAACAAACCAATCAACTTTGCCGGCAGAAAAAAAAGTGGTCAAAATACCAAAATTTATTACGGTCAAGGATTTTGCCGCCTTAGCTGATATTGGCGTCAGCAAGGTTTTGGGAGAATTAATGAAAAATGGCATTTTTGTATCAATGAATGAAAAAATCGACTCTGACGCGGCTATGATTATTGGCGAGGATCTTAATATTGAAGTAGTTGTTTCCGAAAACGAAGCAGACGCTGAAAATAATGACAGAAACAGAGTGCAGGAGGCTATTGCCACCGAAAGCGGCGATTCTTTGACCGAGCGTCCGCCGGTAATAGTTGTCATGGGCCATGTTGACCATGGCAAGACAAAACTGCTGGATACGATTCGCAAAACCGATGTTGTTGCCGGTGAAGCCGGCGGCATTACTCAGCATATTGGCGCGTACCAAATAGAGCGTAATGGCAAAAAAATTACCTTTATTGATACGCCGGGGCATGAGGTCTTTACGGCTATGCGCAGCCGCGGCGCCAAAGTAGCCGATATCGCGATTCTAGTCGTCGCCGCTGACGATGGCGTCAAACCGCAGACACTTGAGGCTTGCCGCATAATTGAACAGACAAAAATTCCCTTTGTTGTCGCTATCAACAAAATTGATAAGCCGGAAGCCGATCTTGACCGCACCAAAAGCGAACTGTCAAACAAACTCAATATAACGCCGGAAGATTGGGGCGGAAAAATCATGTGTCTGCCGATTTCGGCGCTAAACGGAGACGGCATTGACAGCTTGCTGGACTCATTATTGCTGTTGCTTGAGATGGGCAAAGACAAAATTGTCGCCAATGCCGGCGCACCGGCGATGGGTACGGTCATTGAGTCGCATGTTGACAGGGGCGAAGGGCCGGTGGCCACTATCCTTATTCAGAATGGAACATTAAGAGTCGGCGATGTTTTGCTGTTGGGCGATCAGCCTTTGGGCAAAGTCCGCGTTATGAAAGATTATGCCGACCGCGCTTTGTCTGAGGCCAAGCCGTCAACGCCGGTGCGTATTGCCGGCTTGAAGTCCGCTCCGGCGGTTGGTGATATTGTTTCGGTTGCTTTCGGCGACAAAAAAATAAGGCTTAACAAAGTAAAAAAGAATATTTCATCAAAAAGTAAATCGACCGTCATGGATTCAGACAGCGATAGCGCCGCCAAAATTAATGTCATTATCAAAAGCGATATGCTTGGTTCAGCTGAAGCGATTGAAGAGGCATTGGAGAAGTTAAATACCAAAGATGTAAAAGTTAAAATTGTCAAAAAAGGCCTAGGTCCCGTAACCGAAAGCGATGTTGAGCAAGCGCAGGCCAGTAGCGCGTTTATTGCCGGTTTTCACGTAACCACGCCGCACACCGTACAGACTTTGGCGCGCGATGAGGGTGTGGAAATCAAGCATTACAAAATTATTTATGAACTCGTTGATGATATCAAGGCAAAAATGAAAGAAGTCTTGGGCGTGGAGATTATCAAAGTTGATCTGGGCGAAGCCGTGGTGCTCGCAATATTCAAAACTGAAAATAAGTCTCAAATTATCGGCGCCGAAGTAGACAAGGGCGTGATTGAGAATAAGGCGAAAATAATGGTTCTGCGCAACGGCGAACTTATCACCGATGGCGAAATCATCAGATTGCAAGCCGGCAAACAAGATGTCAATTCGGTTGAGAATGGACAAGAATGCGGCATTGAGTTCAAAGGCGCTCCGTTGATAAAAATTGGCGATACTCTAAAAGTTTACAAAGAAGAAGAAGTGCAAAAGAAATTTTAATCATATGTCGCAGCGAATGCCAAAAGTTAATGAATTGCTCAGATCAAACATCGCGCAGATAATTGAGCGGGAATTGGAGTTTCCTAATTCTTTGGTTACGGTCACTAATGTAGACTGCGCTTCTGATTTTGGCAGCGCCAATGTCTGGATATCAATTCTGCCGGCAAATAAAACCGGATCAACCATCAAGCAGTTGCGCGGAAAAAGCAACTTTGTCCGTTCAAAATTATCAGCGTTGATTCGTCTGCGCCGCCTGCCGGAATTGAGGTTTGTTATAGATGACACCGAAGAACACGCGTCAGAAATTGAAAAAATTATTGCTCAGTTTTAATTTACTTTAATTTTTTTATAAAAAAATGGTCCAAGAAGAACTCTACCACAGGTTTGCAGACGCATTGAATGGGTCAAAAAAAATACTAATAACGTCGCACGAGAATCCGGACGGAGACGCGCTTGGGTCAATGCTGGTGATGTATGATTATCTGGTTTCACTGGGCAAATCGTGCAAAATGTACGGCAACGGTTTTTTGCCGCCACAATTCAGCTTTCTTTCTTTTGTGGAAAAAATCAGCCAAGATCGCGATAGTTTGTTGATTGAGGAGTTTGATTTGATATTAATGCTTGATTGCGGCAGCGCGCGGCGAACACGGATTGATGATTTGATTTTTGGCTCAGACGCTGTCAAAATAAATATTGATCATCATGCCTCAAACGAAAATTTTGGCGACATTAATATCGTTGATGAGCGCGCGGTGTCAACCACTGAGATTTTGTATAGTTTTTTTAAAACACAGCGCGTCACGCTGTCAAAAAGCATGGCTACGGCAATTCTGACCGGCATTCTGACTGATTCGGGAAACTTCGCCTATGCCGCCACATCGCCGGATACTTTTAACATCGCCTCTGAAATGCTTGTTCACGGAGCGAATGTCCGCAACATTTTGGCCGCAACCGGCCGCAACAAAAATTTGCCGATTCTCCAAATTTGGGGGTTGGCGCTGAATCGCCTGCATTACAATAAAGAGTATGAAATAGCCTACACGGTTTTGACTCAGGCAGACATGAAGAGTTTTGGAGTCGATGCTTTTGAACTGGACGGTCTTTCCAGTTTTTTAAATACCATGAAAAATGCTAAAGTTGTAATGGTATTGTATGAACTCGCCGACGGACGCATCAAGGGAAGCTTGCGCACCAACCGCCATGACGTAGATGTCGCCAAGCTAGCGCAAGTTTATGGCGGCGGCGGCCATCAAAAAGCGGCCGGCTTTGAAGTAACTGGAAAACTGGAAAAAGTTGGCGAACGCTGGAAAATTACCTAGTTATCATTAAAATAATAATAAAACATATGCCACTAATACCAACAGTCATTGAAAAATCACAGTTCGGCGAGCGCGCGTACGATATTTATTCGCGCCTGCTCAAGGACCGGATTATATTTTTAGGCGAGCCGATTACCGATATTACCGCCAATATCATTATCGCCCAGTTTTTGTTTCTGGACGCTGAAGACAGCCATAAGGATATCAAATTTTACATAAATTCACCGGGCGGGTCGGTAACTTCCGGCATGGCGATTTATGATACCATGCAGTATGTCAAAAGCGATGTCTCCACGATTTGCGTCGGCATGGCCGCCAGCATGGCCGCGACCTTGCTCGCCGCCGGCGCCAAAGGCAAACGTCTGGCTCTGCCGAATTCGGAGGTGATGATTCACCAGGTCATGGGCGGGGCGGAAGGACAAGCAACAGATATTAAGATCCGCGCTGAGCGCATTCTCAAGATGAAAGATAATTTGAACAAGATTTTGGCCAAGCATACCGGGCAGAAACTGGCGACAATTGACAAAGATACAGACCGGGATTATTTCATGGACACTGAAGCGGCCAAGAAGTACGGCATTATTGATAAAATTATTACAAAATAAAAATTTACAATGATCAATTAATTTTTTATTTTTGTAATTTTCAATGGCAAATGTTTATAAATTGGAAATTGAATGAAAATTGATTATTGATAATTAATATATAAACATGAGCTTTCTCCACACCTTCACTCCCGACCCAATTCTATACTCGTACGGTTTTATCACCGTTCACTGGTACGGACTTTTTATGGCGTTGGCTTTATTAGCCGGATTTTTGGTCAGTTTAAAAATCGCCCGGTGGCATGGTATCAAAAAAGAAATAATTCAGGATTTATTTTTGTATCTGGTTGTTGGCGGCTTTGTCGGCGCGCGCGTATTCTATATTCTCTACAACCCGTTTTATTTTTGGCAGTATCCGTTGAATATGTTTAAAATCTGGGAAGGCGGCATTGCTATTCACGGCGGCCTCTTGTTTGGTTTTTTGACGCTGATGTGGTTTACGCGTCTGCGGAGCGTGAATTTTTGGCAGCTCACCAGCATCATTGTGCCGGGCCTGGCGCTGGGACAGGCTGTGGGCCGCTGGGGCAATTATTTTAACCAAGAACTTTTTGGCAGACCAACTAGTTTACCATGGGGAATTCCGATTGAAGTCGCGCGCCGGCCGGCAGAATTTGCGGCCGCGGAATTTTTTCAGCCGACATTTCTGTACGAGAGCTTAGGCAATCTAATAATATTTATTACATTAATTCTTGCTCATCTTTATATTTTAAAAATCAGCAAAGGTTTGAACGCCAAAAACGCTATGGCCATAACGCTAGGCTATCTTGCGATGTATTCAATGTTGCGTTTTGTAATGGAGTTCATGCGCACGGATTCAATGCTTAATGTTTTTAACATCAGGGTTACTCAGCTGATCAGCGGGGTTTTGATTTTACTGTCAGTTTTTGTATATCTTTATTTTTTTAAAAAAAAGTAACAGTCCTCAGAAAGAAGTTTTTATTGATGAAAATAAAGATTAAAAAAATACCGTAATTATGAATACTTGATTTTTTTTTCCGTTTATGATAAATTAAGAGAAATTAATGCGTCGGAGCATTATTTATAAATTTAAAGATATCTGCGGCAACAATGGCGCAGCATTCCCAGTCGGATTGCCGCGTCCCGATAAATTGGAGCTTGCAATGACAATACTAGTATGGCAAATAAAAAAGCAGCAATAAAAGATTTGCGTCAGAGTAAAAAAAAGCAGCTGATAAACAAAGCTGTCAAGGATAATATCAAAAAATTAATCAAAGATTCGCGCAAAGAGGTTGAAGTAAAATCAGCTAAAGCTCAGGAGTTGGTTAAAAGCTCAATTAAAGCTATTGATAAAGCGGTCAAAAAAGGTGTTCTCAAAAAAAACGCCGGCAATCGCAAGAAATCAAGACTGATGAAGAGATTAAATGCGAAATTTGAGATAGGGAAAAATAAATTATAATCCTAATGAATCCTAATTAATATCCGAATGCTCCGAATGCCTTCGGAGTAATTTCTTCAAAATCATTCGGAGTATTCGGATTATTCCGAGCCAGTGTAAATCCAAAAGAGGTATTAGGATTATGGGTTTGATGTCAGCGTAATTCCGTACAACGTAACTTGAACTATCTTACAAATAACAAATTTAAACTGGTCAGGCCGCTTGGCGTCTGGCCGGTTTTTATTTGGCAGTCAATTTCGATTAATTGACGCAGAGCATTTTTTAAATAGCTTAAATTAAAATTGTGTGTCTGCGCGCTGGTTTTTTTTACCACAAAAGGATGAAGCCCGAGGTCTTTGGCAATCGTGGCAGCGGTTTTGTTCTGTAAAAGCTGGTCTTTGATCATTAGCATGTTTTTGAAATGCCGGATAATGCTTGGCAGAATTTGCTGGATAGCGATGCCGTTTTCAATTTGCCCCTCCAACAGGCTAAAAAAGAAAGCCTTGTTGTTATTGCCCAGCGCGTCAGTGAGGGCAAAAATGCTGTCATCAAAACCGCCGCGGGTTAGCAGTAAAACGTCATTCAAAGTAATGTTGCTGTATTTTTGCGCCGGCAAGTAATTGACTAGTTTGTGAAGATCATTTTTTAGTTGCCAGAGATTTCCTTCAGTTCGGATGATCAACTGTTGCAGGGCTTGCGGTTCTATCGTTAGGTTTTTTTCCTTAAGTCTTGTCTTCACCCAGACGCCGAGTTGCAGATTATTTAGATTAACGTACTTTTCACTGTAAGGCTGCTTACTGAGGTGGTCAAAGAGTTTTTTGCGCGCGACGGTTAGTTTTTTCGCGCCATATTGCTTGCTGTCGAGTTCGCGGCCTTCAAAAAATATCAGGACATTTTCATTGCCTTTTTGTTCAATGTCTGCTAAGTATTGCGTTAGTTGTTTAAAAATCGTTTCTTCTTTCTGCGCAAAAATATTTTCAATAATGATCATTCTTTTTTCCGCCAAAAGCGACTGCGCCGCGATTTTGCTGTTTATGTCATCAAGCGTTATTTTTTCACCTTCCAGAAAAATAACATTATCACCCCGCTGGTCGCGTTGCTCTTTAAACTTTTCTACAATTGCTTTTAGTTTGGCGCGGCCGCGGAATGAATCCGGACCGTGGAGAAATATTATCATAAAGTGTTAAGGTTTGATATTATCAGTGTAGATTAAATATAAATTGAGTCAAGTTGAACAAAAAAACGGCCGCAAAGGGGTTGCGGCCAAAGTGGACTGGTTATTGAGGGCGTAAGAAATTAAAAAATAAGTTAATCTCCAAAACCTTCAAAAAAGTCATCGTTTACATTAGAAAGATCAATGGCGCTTGTTTCGGTTTGAGTTTCAATGGTGTCTTCGCTAGGTGTAGTTTGCGTATTTTCCATAGTCTCATCCTCCAAAGGTTTTTTATTACGTAGAATTAATCATAGCTTATGAGTTAAAATTGTCAAATCAGCTAATAGTTTAACTTATGATAATGAAACTTTGGCAATATTATTAATTGGCTGGCTAAGGAATTTTTCACCCAAAGATTTAAACTTGGTGATACTATCAGTTGTGTAAAATTCACGAATTGGTTTTTCCGATGGCTTGATGCCGAGTTCCGGGTGACGGCGTAAGTAGGATGCCAGACTCTCGGCAACGATTGCGCCCGGATTGAGCACGGCGCAGCGCCGGGTCATAACGCGCTGAATTTCATTGAGCAAAAAGGGGTAGTGCGTGCAGGCGGGAATTAAAACATCAACCTGCTTGGTCTTGAGCGGGCGCAGATATTTTTTTAAAATCATTTTGGTTTCCGGTTTGTTCAGCCAGCCCTCCTCAATTAACGGCACGAGCAGAGGTGCGGCTTGCTGGATTATCTCTATGTCCGGGGCGGCGGACACACGTTGGTCCGCCTGCTCTATGTCGGGGGAGGCGGACAAACGTTTGTCCGCCCGCTTTTTTACCAAGTTCATGATTTCAATTTCATAGACATTTGATTCAATGGTGGCGCGCGTGCCAATGACACCGACTTTTTTGAAATTGTCATGTACTACTTTTTCAACCAGTGGTCTGATGACGCCAAGCACCCGTCTCACCGGGGGCTCTCCGAAACGGGCGGGCAAGTATTCTTGTTGAATTTTTCGCAGGGCTTTTGAAGAAGCGGTATTACAGGCAAGAATGATTAGTTTGCATTTTTTGGCAAATAAAAAATCTATTGCCTCGCAGGTGTAGGCATAGATGACCTCTTGCGATTTACCGCCGTAAGGAGCACGAGCGTTGTCGCCGAGATAGAGGTAATTATAATCACGCAGGCGAGGTGACGCTGTCCCGCTTTCATAATTTAAAATTGATTTTAAAATAGTCAGGCCGCCAAGGCCGGAGTCAAATATTCCTATCATAATGTTCAAATTATGTTTACGGATTTAAACCAACATCAAACAATTAATCCGAATGCTCTGCCCGTATCTAAATTTATTTGCAACTATCCGAATGATCCGAATGTTTAATATCATCTATTCACTAAGAAGTGTAGCTTACTGATATATGAAGTCAAGCAAAAAAAGAAGGACTGTCCGGAGACAGTCCCATAAGATTTAGAATTATTTTTTGCTAAAGATGTATTCTTGAGCAAATTTTTTTAGACATTCTGAAAATGCGCGATCATTTATCTGAACTCCTACAATGAAAGAGCTGATCACAGCCGCATCAACGGCCTTATTTTCAGCGAATAAGGATAGTCCGTTACAGCCAATACGATAGGGGGTATCACCAAACAATTTTTTTGGAATGCAGGCAAGTAAACGCGTGGTTAATTCGCCGGCCATATGGGGAAAGCGCACCTGGTTGAGCAGTTTTGGTATGTCTATGGCTTTGACGGTTATTTTGTTTTCACCATGGATGTAGTATTCTTGCGCCTGTAACCAGAGCTGTTCGTTTGATGTTTCATAAATCCAGTAATGAAATTTACTTTCATTTTTGACATAATCAAGATTTTTTTGAAGTTTTTTTAGTCTACTACTCTCCTTCAACTCTTCCTTTACTACAAATATTATGAGCACATAAATGGTGACCGCAATCACTAAATAAAAAAATTTAAAGAGCAAGTTATTTTCTTCATATAGGCTCAAGCCTAGGAAACAGAAGCCGACTGCATATGAAAATAATCCTATAAACCATAAAATATCCATACCATATTGGATAGTTTTAATCCTGTCTTGCAGAGACTCTTTAAAGTCTTGGTTGTAGTTGTGATTTTTCAAAGAACTTGAATTTGGATGCGTCATGGCGCACCTCCTAATGTTTTGTTCTCTCGCCCGGGCAGGCGGAGTGGAATGTACGGCCGGTCAGCCGTTGAATACTCTAGTATGGTACAGAACGTTTACTTTGTTGTCAAGGGTTGTTTTTACTTACTTTTTACGGCCGCCTTAAACCGGTCTCCCCGTTCCTTGGCATTTTTAAACAGGCCAAAAGATTTGCAAGCCGGCGACAGCAAAACGACATCGCCCGGCTTTGCGTTTTCGTCAGCCGAAGCTACCGCTTGCGTCATATTTTGCGCTTTACTCGCGTGATGATAATGAAGTTTTTTGAGAGCGGACAGGATTTTTTTTGACCCCTCGCCGGGCAGTAAGATAACTTGTTTGGTTTGGCGGGTTATTTGTTGAGCCAGCGCGGAAAAATCGGCGTTAACCGAGGCGCCGCCGGCGATTAAAATCACCTGATTTTTGCCAAAAGCTTTCAAGGCGGTGATGCAGGCCTCGGGATTGGTGGAAAAACTATCGTTGTAGTAGCGGATGTTATTTTTTACTCCCGCCAGTTCCAGGCGGTGTTCTAGCCCTTTGAATGTTTTGACGCTTTTAGCAATGTCAGATTGTTTAATGCCAATAAGCTTGGCGGCCATTTCGGCGGCGGCGATATTTTTTTGATTGTGCTGGCCAATCAGCGGCGTTTCTAGATCAGAAGTTTTGAAGTAGTGAATTTTTCCCTTTGGATGGTAAGCTTCAATTTTTCTTCTCAAATTTTTATTGGCTATCAGCGTATCACCCTTTTTTTGATGGGTAAAAATATTGGTTTTGGCGTGCCAATACATATCCAGGTTTTTGTGAAAGTTCGGATTGAGCGGATCAGCCGCTGCCAAGTGTTCGGGAAAAAAGTTTGTCATCACCGCGATGCGGGGCGAGATATTCAGATCCTCGAGCTGGAAGCTGGAGAGTTCCAGAATCAGCCAGTCATTTGGTTGTATTTTTTCAAAAAAACTAAAAATCGGCACGCCGATATTGCCGCCGAAATGGACGCTTTTTCCGGCAGTTTTTAAAATATCATACAGCAAGCTCGCGGTTGTGCCTTTGCCCTTACTGCCGGTAACGCCGATGATGTTTTTGGTCGGCGCGAGTTCAAGGCATAGTTTTGTCGCGGAGGAAATAGTTACGCCTTTGACCATGGCCTTGATAATTTGCGGCGTAAAGAGCGGATAGCCGGCAATGCGAAAGATGATGTCATATTCATCCAAGCCTTTATCATAATTTTTACCAAACTTCCAGACCAGTTTTATTTTTTTTTGCTCGCTGTTTTTTTTGATTGGATCACAGCGATCGCAGAGCTCTTGGTACTCGCGGCTGTCGCAGACGGTATAGTAGGCTTGGACATTTTTGCGCAACAAAAACTCAAGCATGGCTTGATTTTCAACTCCTAATCCCAAAATCGCAATTTTTTTGTTTCGCAGGTCTTTTAATGTCATGCGGTATTTAGTATTTTGACAATTTTATATTACCATTATTCGGGGAATTTACAAATTATTTTTTTGATATATACTGAGTTGAGATTTTTCAAAAAAGAAGTATTAATCAGCTTTTATAAGTAAAAATTAGTTTAATATTAGTAAAAGTTTATGAAGCTATTGACAAATTTAAGTTTATGTTATAGGGTATGAATACTTAAATAAATTATTTTTTATCCAAAAAGGAGTATAATCATGAAGAAAGCATTATCTTTTTTCGCAAATTTATTTTGTTCTTTAAATTTAAAAAAAGCAAATGTAGAGGCTAGTTGGAAAGTTGAAAATCTTGACACTAGCGAATTTGAAAAAATTAATTACAAAAGAGATGAATATAGTGGGCACTTCAAGTTTCATGAGTCAACAGTCATTGCTTATGATACAGATGGGAAGTGTTGCTTCGCGCCATTAAAGTTTTTACCTATATCAAGTTTGTGGGCGGCAAATTTTAAGTATGATGAAAATACTCCTTTGCCGCCAGGAAAAGTAAAAAAATTTCACGATCCTTATATATGGACATTTCAACGAGCGTACGATTTTATTCAGATTCAAAATATGAAGCTTAATTGTTTTTCGTTTTTATAATTTTTGTTATTTAACAGAGGTCGCCATCCGGTGACCTCTCTTACTATCTAGTTAAAAAGGAGTAAAAGCATGGATGAAGAAAAATATCGAGTAGTTTTTCACAAAACATCCAGTGAATTTTTTTGTCACGAGATAACTTGGATAATCGTAGTTACCGCAGATGCCGTAGAATCTCCTGATAACAAATTAACTTTGTCTGAACCAATGACGAGGAGAGAGATAAAAGCGAAGTTTGTCGCTAGGACTCGGGGTAAAGAAGGCATCTGCGTTGTTAATCAAAATAATAAATTAATAAGGTATCCGCCGTATTAATAATTACAAAAGGTTGTCACTGCTGACGGCCTTTATTTTTTTTACTTCTTACTTCTTATTTTAACTCTTCCATCTCTTCCCAGTTATCGCCAACCGCAACATCAACCGCGATTGGCACTTTTTTTATAGCCGCGAGGTACTGCTTTTCCACATGATTAACCGCGGTTTCCATTTTTTCTTTAACTATTTTTGCGACTGATTTTATCTTATCATTTTTTACTTCTATGACTAATTCATCATGAACTTGCAGCAGCACGCGGGCGTCAGCGCCGAATTTTTTCTTTAATTCATTATTTACTTCAATCATGGCAATTTTCATAATATCAGCGGCGGTGCCTTGCAGGGGAGTATTGGTAGCGATGCGTTCGGCGCCTTTTTTTATTTGGATATTGGATGAATTTATCTCCGGCATTTTTCGAATGCGGCCGAAGAGCGTTTCGGCTACTTCTTCTTTGCGCGCTTTTTTAATATTATCTTCTATCCATTTTTTCACGCCGCTGTAGGTGGCGAAGTATTTATCAATAAATTCTTTGGCCTTCCACTGCGGAATGTCAGCGACCTGCGAAAGTCCGAACGGGCCCTGGCCGTAAAGAATGCCGAAATTTATCGCCTTGGCCTCGCGGCGCATAGCGGGAGTTACTGCTTCGGGTTTGACTTCGTTAATTGCCGCGGCGGTAGCGCTATGAATATCAGCTTTGTTTTGAAAAGCTCTAATCATGTTTTTGTCTCCGGACATGGCGGCGGCCAGACGCAGTTCAATTTGCGAGTAGTCGGCTGAAACAAGTTTGTAACCCTTTTGAGAAATAAAGGCTCTGCGGATTTTTTTACCCTCCTCGGTGCGGATGGGAATATTCTGCAGGTTTGGGTCGGTTGAAGAAAGGCGTCCGGTGGCGGCGACGGTTTGATTGTAACTGGTATGGATGCGTTTGTCTTTTTTGCTGATTAATTCCGGCAAGGTTTCAATGTAGGTATTTTGCAGTTTTGCCAGTTCGCGATAGTTTGAAATTAAATCGATTATTTCGTGCTGGTTTTTGAGTTTGGCCAGTTCATCCGCGCCGGTGGAGTAGCCGGTCTTGGTGCGTTTGATCAGGTAAGTCGGGATTTCGAGTTTTTCAAAAAGCACTTCTTGCAGTTGTTGAGTAGAATTTATGTTAAAAGTTTTTCCCGCGATTTTATGTATTTTTTTTGTCAGTTCATTTAGCTGTTTAGCAAAGGATTTTTGCAGTTTGGCTAAGTAGGTTACATCAAGTTTAATCCCGGCTTGTTCCATGTCCGCCAGCGCGCGAATCAGCGGCATTTCAATTTCAAAAAACAGTTTGTCCAGTTTTTCTTTTTTTAGAATTGGCAAAAATTTTTCATAAAGCCGGAAGGTGAAATCCGCGTCTTCGCAAGAATAGAGCGCCAAGCGGCCGGTTTTTACTTCGGCGAATTTTATTTTATTCCGGCCGGCGCCGAGCAAATCGTCCTTGGAGATTTTTTGGTAATTCAAATAATTAAAACAGACTGAGTCCAGACCATGCTGGCGGCCGCCGGGGTTTAATAAATATGAGGCAACCATGGTGTCAAAATAAACGCCTTTTACCGCAATGCCTTGCGCTTCAATCGCTTCAATGTCGAATTTGGCATTGTGGCAGATTTTTTTTACTTTTTCATTTTCAAAAACTAGCTGTACATTTTTGATAACGTATGCAACATCAAGACCGCTGTCTTTTTTTTCTTCTTTACTATCATTTGCGAATAGGTCGCCCTGGCTCTCTGTCTCTGACGTTTTATTTTTTACCTCAATGTAATACGCCGCACCCTTTTTCCAGGAAAAGCTAATTCCGAGCAATTCGGCTTCCAGCGAGTTAAAGTTTGATGTCTCCGTATCGTAAGCAAATATTTTTTGTTTTTTTAATTCGGATAAGAATTTTTTGAATTTTTTTTCATCATCAATGAGCTGGTAGTCGAACTGTTTTGAGACTCTGCTAAACTTACTTTGTTCATCATCATGAGTTTTATTTACCGGTTGCAGTTTTTTATCAAGTTCTTGCAGGCGAGCCAAAAGCGATCTGAATTCCAGTTCATTAAATAGTTTCACCACCGCGCTCAGGTCAAAATCGCGCGTGCGCGCACGCCCCAGTTCAAAATCAATCGGCACGTCAGTGATGATGGTAGCCAGTTTTTGCGATAAAAAAGCTTCTTTTTTGTGTGCCTTGAGTAATTCCAACGTACGCGATTTTATTTTTTCCTCTGAAGGCGAGCTAACGTTAGCTCGCCTGCTCTCGACGTAGTTATAGAGTTTTTCCAAACTACCAAACTCCTTAATTAATTCAATCGCTCCTTTTTCGCCAATGCCGGCAACGCCGGGAATATTGTCAGACGGGTCGCCGCGCAGAGCTTTGTAGTCAACAATTTGTTCCGGTTTCAGACCATTATAGCGAATAGCGACTTGCGGTTCATCATAGATTAAGCTATCAGCTAATCCATGGCTCATAGTGTAGACTTTGGTGCTGTCATTGACCAGCTGCAAAGTGTCCATATCGCCCGTTACTATAATCGTTTCAATATTATTTTTGATTTTTGTCCGCCAGCTGGCGGATTGATTTTTGATTTCTGTTGCGATGGTGCCAATCAGGTCGTCAGCCTCAAAGCCGTCAAGTTCAAAAATGGGGATATTAAAAGCGCGCGCGACATCTTTGACGCGGGGAATTTGAGCGTAGAGTTCATCCGGCGCTTTTACTCTTTTGGCTTTGTATTCCGCGTACTCTTTGTGGCGGAAAGTCGGGCCTTTTTTATCCAGCGTTAAGACAATGTATTCCGGCTTAAACTCTTTTAACGCTTTGATCAAAACCGTGGTAAAGCCATAGACCGCGTTCGTCACCTCGCCTTTTTTCGTTTTCATTGTGGTCGGGAGCGCATGAAAACTGCGGTGGATGAGCGCGTTGCCGTCAATGATTAAAAGTTTTTCTTTTTTTGTAGGCATATTATATTGTAAGTTTAGCATTTTAGAGTTTTTTGTGGAACTTGACAAAATATTAATATTAGAGCATATTTAGTTATGCTATGTATATTTAAAATCAAATAGGAGGATGACGATGAAACCAATCATTCCAAAAGAGTATTTAGCAGTTGAAAAGAACCGTGTTGAAAAAGCATACCAGCAAGATTCATGGAAAAAGGTGTCCATTAAAGAGAATAATGATCCTTTAACAGTTGTCCAACGAAATTGTTATCCCTTTTACTACCATCAGAATCTATCTAGTGATGATAGAATATTGTTACGCACCGCAGTGCTGGATCGTTTTTTATGCGCGAGCAATATTGCAGAAAGTTTTGGTTTTAAGCTCGTCATTTATGATGGCTGGAGATCGGTAACGTTGCAAGAAAATCTTTTTTGGGATTATTTAAAAAAGTTGATTGCTACAGAGTTTAACCATCTGTTGCCAAGCTTTCAGACAGCTGAAACGCCTGAAGCGATTAAAAAAGTTTTTGATGGTTTGGATGTATCCCAACGGAGTAATCTTAAATTCGTTAATGAGCGTTACGTTAGTTGGCCTTCAACCGATTCTTCATGTCCTAGCCCACATGCAACCGGCGGAGCCGTTGATGTTTGGTTGCATACCTTAGATGCTAGCAATACCCCTGTTGATATGGGAGCTCCATTTGATTCTGCGGAAGAACTGGCGCATGCTTTTTACCATTGGAAAAAAGACAGGAAGCAGTTTGTTGATGATAGCACCGTGTGTTTTCACCGCGACGTTATTATATACGCCATGACAATGGCAGGGTTTTCTTGTTATCCGTATGAGTTTTGGCATTTTAACTATGGCAACCAAATGGATGCCCTCGTCAAAGGAGGAGTGGCACAATACGGTTATATTGAACCTTAATATTATATTGTCGCCAAGAGCCGCATTTTTTTGCAAAAAGATTTGCGGCTTTTTTATTTCTTCAAAAAAAAGAAAGCGCCGGATTAGCGCTTTTTTTTCGTAAGAAAATTACCATAGATATCACGGCGGAGAGGGACTTTGAGCGGATGTCTTGGCCGGTCGGTAAATGTTACCGGCGCGTTTTTAATAATTGCAAAAGGAGTTTGTTCATTACTCTCCCCCATAACAACCACAGCGGCATTGGCGAACATATCGGCCTTGTTCACGCGCGAGAATCGCAGTTTTTTCCCAAAAATATCCGGCTTGCCTTTAAGAAACTCAACTCCTTCAAAACCGGCGTGCGCGCAAGCGACCGCGCTGGAGCCGGAGCGCAGGGGCTGGCTGCGCGAATCGGTGATGATGAGGCCGACTTTTTTTAATTTAAATTCTTTTTTTATATCTTTATAAAAACCATTGGTCCATTTTTTCAAATTTTTCGGGTACAGGATTAAACCATCTTTAATATTACTCCGGTCAATGCCGGCGCTCATGGCGAGAATACCGTCTTTGATAGTGATGATGCCGTGTTTTGTCTGATACAAAACTTTGTCGGCTTCTTTTTTTATCCATTCCGCCTTATCGCCTTCGACAACGCGATTTTGCGCCAGGGCGACCACTTTTGAGGTAATGATGAGGATATCTTTTTCCCGCAGTTTGAGGTTAGATTTTTTTAACGCCAAAACAAGCTCAGACAGGAGATCTGCTCGCGGAAGGATTTTGTTTGATTTTACCGCCGTGATTAGCATTTTTTTATAATACATTAGGAACAAGTACTTCGTCAAATTTTTTATAGACAAAAAAAAGAAGGCCGTTTTTTTAAGCGACCTTTTAAAATAATTTTTTAAAACAGAAAGTACTCTTACTTCGCAATATCATTTGGCAAAGCATAAATACTGCGAGTGATCATCAAAAATGAAACAAACCAAAAAGCAAGGGCGCAAATAGCGCCAGCTGGATATATCTTTTCCCATGACTGCCAGTATGAACCCAAAATAAAATTTGTTAAAAAAAGAATAAATCCCAACAGGCTCAACAGTGTCCATTTACGTACTTTTTTTCGCCGATTCATAATCGTATACTCCTTTTTTTATTTTTAAAGACCTACGACCCTTTGGGTGGACGCACTAGGATTCGAACCTAGGACCTCCTCGGTGTAAACGAGGCATTCTAACCAACTGAACTATGCGTCCGAAGTGTGCACGGAAGAGGACTTGAACCTCCAAGCCCTTGCGGGCACCAGCCCCTCAAGCTGGCGTGTTTACCAAATTTCACCACCCGTGCGTGTATTAGTATTATAACAAAAAAAGCAGTTACAATCACTGCGGGACCGCAACTGCTTTTTCCCACAGCAACTTAGGCTTTGAGTGGTACGTTTTTTAATTTTTTCTTATAATTTCTTTTGAGGAAGTACAGCTTGGCGCGGCGGACGCGAGCCTGTTTTTTTATCTCAATTTTGTTGATGCTGGGCAGATGCAGGGGGAATATTTTTTCCACGCCCACGCCGTCAGATACCTTGCGTACGGTAATTGAAGCGCCGGCTTCTTTGCCGTGTTTGGCAGCCAAGACCAAGCCTTCAAAATACTGAACGCGTTCTTTGAGTTCGCCTTTTGAATTATGCTCTTTAATTTTTTGGTAAACACGAACAGTCATGCCCGGTTTGATCTCGGGAATATTGCGAGACTCCTCTTGTTTTGGTTCGGCTGTCTTTTTTTCTGTCTTTTCAGCAACAGCGGTTTTTTCTTTTGCAGACATATTTTTTATATAAAAAAGAAAACTTTTTTTAGTTTTCACATTAATTAGTTAGTACGCAATTATTTTATACAATTTGGTCTTTTTTGTCAATGCCCGCTTCTTTTCTAATGATTGAAGCGGTTTTTTCAATGGCTTGAGCCAATTTTCCCTCCATATTATCTATGGTATAGTCATAGATGCTTTTATGCTTGAGCCACTCTTTAGTATAACTAATGCGTTGCGCGACATAGTCATCAGTAACATTGTCGCGGCGGCGAATGCGGTTCGCCAGATCTTTCAGCGGCGCGTTGATAAAAATAGCCACGATTTCCGGCATTAGTTTTTTCGCGGTGATTACTCCTTTGTATTCAATTTTCCAAATGCCGATTTTGTCCGCGTTTTTTACCCGATTAATTTCTTTGCGCGTTACTCCATACAGATGATCATTGTACTCTTGCGCCCATTCAAAAAAATTGCCAGCTTTGATATTTTTTTCAAATTCAGCTTTTTTTACAAAATAATACGGCTGGCTCTGTGATTCTCCCGGACGCATGTCGCGCGTGGTAGTGGTAATCACTCGTTCAATGGGAAAAATTTTGCTAATCCCATCAATGATACTGTCCTCGCCGGCGCCGGATGGGCCGGAGATGATAAAGAGATTTTGTTTGATTTTGTTGCGCGGCATATGATAGTTATTTTATTACTTCTAAAAATTTTAATAATTTTTCAGGCAGGTCTGTTTTGAGTTCTTGAACCTCGTTTTTTAAATCACTAAACGCCAAAATATGCGAGTGCAAAAATATTCTGCCCAAGTTAAGCTTTTTGTTCTGCAAGCGGGTTTTTTTTGTTCCATACAAATCATCGCCGACCAGCGGATAGCCATAGGCGGACAGATGTACGCGGATTTGATGGGTGCGGCCGGTTTTTATTTTTACCAGCAATAGGGTGTAGTTAACGTATCTTTTGATAACTTCAAACTCAGTAACCGCTCTTCGCCCGGTCTGATTTTCTGGCCGAGCGGCCATTTTATAGCCTTTGGCGCTGCGGGCAATCGGGAAGCCAATTTCGTCATAATCCTTTTCAATTTTTTCATGGACTAAGGCGAGGTATTTTTTGGTTACTTGTCTTTGAATAAATTGTCTTTTTAAATGATCAAACATTTCATTAGTCAGCGCCACCACCAGCAGTCCGGAGACTTCTTTGTCGAGCCGATGGACAATGCCGGGCCGCAACGGGTCTTCGCCGACTTTTTTAATCTGCGGATATTGTTTTATCAACAAGTCGGTGAGAGTTTCTTCTTTTATCCCTTCGCCGCCATGCACGATTAATCCGGCCGGTTTATTGATCACCAAATATTCTTTTGTTTCTAAAACTATCATCTCTGTCAGCGACATAATCAGCCTTTTTTCCGCTTCCATGGCATCAGTTGCGGCGGCGATAGGGTCATGGATGGTAATAATGTCGGCTTGGTTTATAATGTTGTGAGCATTAGTTATATTTTCGTTTACAAAAACAAGACCGTTTTTTATCGTCTTTTGTACCTGGGAACGAGATAAGTTGAGCTGGCTTACCAGATAAACATCAAGCCTCTGTCCGGCGGCTTCTTTTTTTATTTTAAAAATTTTCATATTTTTTGCGGTTTAAGGCCTGAACCGTTAATCATATCATTTTCTTAAAGTCATTATGAGCAAGCAATATTAAGATAGCGGCATAAATAATCACGGCCATTAATAGCGCCGGCATTAATGTTAAATTTAAATAGTATAATCCCAGCGCCATTACCGCGCAGGCCGCCAGCGATTTTAGCGTCATAATAAAATTAGGAATGAATTTTATATAATAATAAGTTATGCCAAAAATTAAAACCGCAATTAAGCTTTCCGAATAAATCGTGACGGCGGCGGCGCCAAAGTAAGAGTATTTCGGGATAAAGACTAGATAACCAATGAGCGAGGTAATCGCGACAACCACATAAGCCCAGATGGTTTGTTTTTGCCTTTCTAAAGAAATTATCACATGGGAAAAAATGGTACCCAGATAAATGATGCCGGCGGCAATTATCAGTAATTTTAAAATCGGTCCGGAGGCGGCAAAATCTTCGCCAGCAACCAGGCGCATGAGATCGTTCGCCACAAACTGCGCGCCGACCATCAGCGGCAGGGCGATTATTACCATAATGTCAAAAGAATGCTGGATTAGTTTTTTAAATATCGCCAAATTTTTGCCATGCCAAGCGGCTGTGATTTGCGGCAGGACAATGCCCGCGAGTATAAAAGGCATAGTAACCAGCACGTCAATCACGCGATAACTGGCGCCATACAAACCGACATCGGTTTCGGGCTTGAGCAGGGAGAGAATCAGCGTGTCGGCTTTTAGATAAATCAGGTTAAAACTAATTGTGAGCGCCAGCGGCCAGCTCAGTTTCATAATTTCGCTCCAGATGGTTTTGTCATATGCCAAGCGCAGTTTCAGATCTGGCAGCGCCAGAACATAGTTTATCAAAAAATGAATCAGCGCGGCCAAAACCGTTGCCACTACTACTCCCCGCAGACCGCTGTTTAAATATATCGCTGTAAAAATTCCCAGCACCAAAATCAGGCGTCCGCCCACCTCGGCAATGGACGCTTTTGCCATCAAGAGGCGTTTTTGGTAAAAGCCGACAAAGATTTGGTTCAAAGCGATAAAAAGAAATGAAGCGGTGGCGATAAAAATGCCGGTTTTGACAGCCGCGGCGTAGGGCAGAAATAATACAATTATCGGCGCCGGCGCCAGAAATAGCAGAGCGCTTAATAATCTAAAAGTGAACAAATTATTAATTATTTCGTTTTCCTTATTCTGATACTTTGCCAGGAGTTGTGAAGTTATCAATGTCAAACCCAAATCAGCCGCAATGGCGAAAAATTGCAGGTAGATAATAATGGTCGTGTATTGCCCAAAGCCAAGCGCGCCCAAGTAGCGCGTCATCATGGCGACAGCGGCGAGGCCTAGGGCGGTTGAGATAATTTTGGCGGCAAAGTTGATGCCGGTGTTATAAGCAATTTGTTTGAACATTTTTAGAATTTCTAATTTTTAATTACTAATTTTGTAATTCAAGGTAATTAGATATTAGTCATTTACTAATTATCTTTATGGTATTGGCTTTCTTGCCAAATGTCAACTTTTTGTGGTATTATAAAAATAGGTTTTTTCCACAGTTAACTATATAAATATAAATATATGTATAAGAAAAAAATTTTAGCAGCGCTAGTTTTAATAAGTTTGTCGCTGGGAATGCTGGCAGTAGCCGGCAACGCTAGCGCGCAGGGTGGTATTGTTGACACAATTACCGGCGATGAGTTTGATACGGTAACCGAGAGTGTTTTTGATCAAACCGGCGAGCCAACGGATTCACTGCAAGTGATTATTGCCAATATTGTTAATGCTTTTTTGGGGATTCTCGGGGTTATCTTTATAATCCTAACCATCTACGCCGGCTATCTCTGGATGACTGCCGGCGGCAATGAAGAGCAGGTAACGCGCGCCAAGAAATACATCGCGAACTCCATCATCGGCGTTATTATCATTATCGCCGCTTATGCCATCACTTACTTTGTCATTAACGCGATTACCGGTATTTAATTATAAGTATATCTATTTAATAACTTAAAGAGGTAAATATATGTTCAAAAAGAAATTATTATCATTTTTGATATTAAGCATAGTGTTTTCATCTTTTCTGGGTTTTGTTGCTCTAAATAACGCTCAGGCGCAAAATTTAGATACAGTAAGGGATAATATTTTTGATAGCACGGAATATAAAGAAGTTCAAAATAAGACGTATGGCACTAATGCCAGTGGTGTTAAGGTACAGAATGTAGTTGCCGCTGTGATAAACACCTTCTTGGGCCTGCTCGGCGTTATCTTTATCATTTTAATTATCTATGCCGGATTTCTCTGGATGACCGCCGGCGGCAATGAAGATCAGGTTGGCAAGGCGAAAAAGTGGCTGACGAATTCCATCATCGGTATTATCATAATCGTCGCGGCTTACGCTATTGCGCAGTTTGTGATAGAATCTGTTATTAACGCAGCCTAAGAAAATATTAACTTTGAAAAAACCTCGCATACTCGTGCGGGGTTTTTGTTTTTTTGGGGGTTATTATGGTAAGATGGTAGGGTAGAGATGGTTAGTATTGCTTTGAAATCAATTTCTAAAATATTATAGTAGTTTATTCAGAATTATTTCACACCACCCCCCTAACCCCTCATGAGTATTTTGTATATGGTAATTATTTTATTGTTATATGTCATTTTATTTTCAGTAATGGCTTGGCGAAATTTGACCTGGGCGGCCGCGCTTGTAATTGTGTTTCTGCCGGTCTATCAGATTCGGTTTGAGATTTTTAATATTATTCCGAGCACACTGCTTGAGGCGATGATTTTGATTTTATTTATCGTTTGGTTTATTCAATCAGTTCAGTCGCAGAAGATTCCTTTATTTACGAAAAAAAGAATAAAGCGCGCGCGACGTTATCCTTTTTACCGCGAGATAATAGCCGTCTTAATTATCGCCTTAATTGCTACAGCCGTTGCCGGCGCGAATAATTCAGCCTTAGGCCTGCTCAAAGCATACTTCATGGAACCGGTGATGTTTTTTATAGTTTTGGTAAATATTTTTTTGGACAAAAATAACCGAATTACGATATTCCGCGCGCTGGCGCTATCAGCATTTATTGTGTCTGTGGCCGCCATTTATCAAAAAATTACCGGTGATTTAATTCCCGTGCGATATGCCGGCAGCGGTCGTGTTACCGGCGTTTTTGCTTATCCCAACGCGGTTGGTTTGTATCTTGGGCCGGTGGCGGTTTTTCTAAGCGGCTGGCTGGTTGTGAAAGTGAAAGAGCGCGGCTTAAAAAGTTTGTTAAATATTTTATGTTCCGGTTTTGTTTTGTTGACTATAATATTATCTTTTTTGGCGATTTATTTCGCGCGCTCCGAGGGCGCCATGATTGGAGTAATGGCCGCTTATTTTGTTTTCTTTTTATTTTATAATAAATTGTCGCGTCAGCTTGCTATGGCCGCGGTAATTTTTGGCGTGTTGTTGCTGGGGGTAAAGGCTGACCTGCGCCATGACGTGTATCAAAAAATCACCTTCAAAAATTTAGATGGGCAGATTAGAACACAGATATGGAAAGAAACAAAAAACATGCTCGGCGACGGGAATTTTATCTTTGGCGCCGGTTTGGCAAATTATCAAAACAAGGTTGGACCTTATCATCAAGCCGGCATATTTGTTCGTGACTATGACGATCCTGATTTTCAGAAAAAAGTTTTGTTTGACGAAGAGTATCACAAAAACGCCTGGCAGCCGACGGAAATTTATCTCTACCCGCACAACATCATTCTGAATTTTTGGAGCGAGCTCGGATTCTTCGGCATGTTTATATTTTTATGGCTGATAATTCGATATTTTACAGTTAGTTACGCGGCGCTGAAAAAGTCAAATGCCGCTGAGCGAGGTTTGATATTAGGTTTGGGAACGGCGATGATTGTCATTGTCGTGCACGGCCTCGTTGACGTGCCGTATTTCAAAAATGACTTAGCGGTGGTATTTTGGTTATTTTTTGCCATGCTGGGAGCGCTATATTTGGAGAAATTTCCCCAGGTGAATAAAGTAGAATAAGTTTGTGTTTAAGTATTGAATCCAAGCAGTTTTTGTGGTAGTATTTTTGTAACCATCTCAATATACAGATGCCAGATTGTAAACGGGAGGCGTGCCAGAGCGGCCGAATGGGGCAGTTCGTCCCGTAGAAAAGCGGAGGGTTGGCAGAGTGGTCTAACGCGCCGCACTCGAAATGCGGTTGGGGAGTAATCCCCTCACAGGTTCGACTCCTGTACCCTCCGCTTTCTTACGGGGTAAAAAAATTGCTGTGCCTTAATGGGTACCGAGGGTTCGAATCCTTCCGCCTCCGCCAAGTTTTATATTCAGCATAAGTTTTATGTAAAAGATTATATTCCCGTTAATGTTTATATGAAGTAGACAAATTTTTATGAAAAAAAATAATAAACTCGTTACCAATAATGGTTTTACCGAATTCCTGCTTTACACTACACCTAATGGCAAGGTAAAAGTGGAGATTTTTTTGCGTAATGAAAATATCTGGCTTACTCAAAAGAAAATAGCCGAGCTTTTTAATGTTGGCATACCGGCTATCAACAAACACTTAACTAATATATTTGAAAGTGGAGAACTAGATGAAAAAGCAGTTATTTCCATTTTGGAAATAACTGCCGAAGACGGCAAGAATTACAAAACAAAATTTTATAATCTTGATGCCATTATTTCTGTTGGTTATCGCGTAAACAGCGCGCAAGCGACACAATTTCGTATTTGGGCGAGCAAAACATTAAAAGAATATATTATCAAGGGTTTTGCGATGGATGATGATCGTTTGAAGAATGGGCATTATTTTGGTAAAGATTATTTTCAAGAATTATTAGAGAGGGTTCGCTCGATTCGTACCAGCGAAAGAAGAATTTATCTGCAAATCACCGATATATTTGCTGAATGCAGTATTGATTATGATAAAAATTCAAAAATTGCTAAAGATTTTTTCGCAACAGTGCAAAACAAATTCCATTTTGCCATTACCGGAAATACGGCAGCTGAAATTATTTACAACAAAGCTGACGCTAAAAAAGAAAAAATGGGTCTTTTGTCATGGAAAAACTCTCCAAAAGGCAGAATTCTAAAATCAGATACTACTACCGCAAAAAACTATTTAGAAGAAACTGAAATCAAAAAATTGGAAAGAACGGTTTCAAGTTACTTTGATTATATTGAAAGAATGATTGAGACCCGCGTAATTTTTACGATGGAAAAATTAGCAATGTCAATAAATGAGTTTTTGCAGTTTAATAAATATGAGATACTGGAGGGAAAAGGCACAATTTCCCATACAAAAGCCGAACGAAAAGCTTTTGCCGAGTATGATGAATTTAACAAAACGCAAAAGATTGATTCTGATTTTGAACAACAGATTAAAAAACTTCAATCTAAAGAATAATTATGTTAGACCAGCAAACAAAACGAATACTTGACTCGGCCCGACAAATTTTTGTCTGCTGAAATATTAACCAAGATCGCCAAGGTGCTTGAGGTTGGTGTTGATGATTTAATTCAATAAAACTATGATCAATAAACTTAATCTAACTGATAACGAAAAAAGAGATATTATAAAATATTTGGAGGTCGGCAAACCATTGCCGGGAAAATATAGGTTTTTACTTTTTGGCGATGCTAAAGAAGTTGAGCTTTTGTGGAATGGAAAAACTGATGAGGTGGAAAGCATGGTTTTGCCATTTCAAGCCATTGAACATATTGACGAACCGAGAAGCGATGAAAAAATCACGGCGCAAACCACGCTTTTTGATACTTCCGGCCGGCAGATTAAGGGTTGGTCAAATAAACTTATTTGGGGCGACAACAAACTAATTTTATCATCGCTCAAAAATGGCCCCTTGCGAAAACAAATTGAAGTAGAAGGCGGACTAAAATTGATTTATATTGATCCGCCGTTTGATGTGGGCGCGGATTTTTCCATGAATATTGAAATCGGCGACCCCGCAATTGACGGGGCAAGCGAAACTTTTATTAAAAAACCGTCCGTGATTGAAGAAATTGCCTACCGCGACACTTGGGGTAAAGGTGCCGACAGTTTTATTGCCATGATTTACGAAAGATTGAAACTTATGCACGGGCTTTTGGCCGATGATGGAAGTATTTATGTGCATTGTGATTATAGAGTAAGTGCATTTATGAAATTAGTTTTGGATGAAATTTTTGGAAATAATTGTTTTGGTGCAGAAATTATTTGGAAATATTCTTGGGGCTTGCATGTTGAGGACGCATGGAATAGAAAGCATGATACGATTTTTTATTATACAAAGAGTAATTTTGAAGAAGGTAAAAGGATATTTAACGGCTACGATGTTATGGAAAAACGAGGTGGTGAGGTTCTAAGGCGTCTAGCAACGGGAATAAAAGGTGCAACAATGGTCGCAGATAAATCCAAAGTTGATGACAAAACCTTAAAATTATCCGGAGATGTTTGGGATATTGGAGTTATAAACGGAATGGCCGTAGAGCGATTAGATTACCCAACACAGAAACCGGAAGAATTAATCGAAAAAATTATAAAAGCTTCGTCGAATAAGGGCGATTTGGTTGCCGATTTTTTCTGTGGTTCTGGCACAACTTTGGCAGTAGCGGAAAAATTAGGAAGAAAGTGGATTGGCTCGGATTTGGGTAGATTTTCAATCCATACCACAAGAAAAAGAATGATTGGCGTGCAAAGAGAACTCAAAAAAGCCGGCAAGGATTTTCGGGCATTTGAAATTTTGAATATTGGAAAATACGAGCGAGAAAAGTTTTTGACCGTGAATGAAAATTTGCGCGAAGAAGAAAAAAGAATCCAGCGTGAAAATAAAGAAAAAGAATTTATCAAACTTATCCTTTCGGCTTACAAAGCCGAGCCGGTGGATTCTTTCAATACCTTTGTCGGCAAGAAAAGAGATAGATTGGTGGCGGTCGGGCAAATTGACACGCCTGTTACTAACGACTTTTTGGAGAAAATAATCAGTGAGTGCAAAGAAAAGAAAATTACCAAGGCCGATGTTTTGGGGTTTGATTATGAAATGGGGTTGGATTTTTCCGCCCGAGGCGGATCCGCCTTTGGCGGAGAGAGAACCAAGAATATGGGACTGGATATTCAATTCAAAGTCATTCCACGCGAAGTGTTTGATAAAAAAGCCGTAGAAAAAGGGCAGGTGAAATTTTATGATGTCGCCTACATTGAAGTAAAGCCGATTATTCGCGGACGAGGCAACTCAAAAGAAGTAGCGATTGAGCTGACTGATTTTTCGGTTTTTTATAATCAAGACAATACCGGCGAAGTGGAAGAAAAACTGCAATCTGGTGGAAATAAAATAATCATTGAGAACGGACAAGTGATAAAAATTTCCAAAGACAAAAACACCGATATTATTGAGCGCGAAGTATTGACTAAAAAATGGAAGGATTGGATTGATTATTGGTCGGTGGATTTTGAGTTTGAAAGCAAAAAAGAAATTGTACGCATAGTTGACGAAAAAACCGGCGAAGAAAAAGAAGAATGGACAGGTAGTTATATTTTTGAAAATGAATGGCAATCGTTTAGAACTAAAAAGGATAGAACACTTCAGTTTATCTCCGCTTTTAAGGAAGCGCCGAAAGGCAAAATGAAAATCGCGGTTAAGGTAATTGATATTTTTGGGAATGATACTACGAAGGTTATTGAGGTGAATATATGAGTGAAAAAATAAAAGCAGTAATAAAAAACAACAGGATAAATACCCCAACAGCTATTTTTATAGATGGTGACTGGCTCTATACAGCTACTAGACGAATAAATAGAAAGGTTGATTACGCTAAATTCTTTAGTATACTCATAAAAAAATTTGGGACAAACACAAAAATATATTTTTATGGCGCGATAAATTCAGCTGATAAAAAACAAACAAGATTCTATACTTTGCTAAAAAAGATCGGGTATCAGGTCTCTTGTACTGAACTTATAAAAAGAGAAGATTTTTTTATTTCTAAGGGGTTGGAAGTCCAACTATCCGTAGACGCAATGCAAAGATTGCCGTCGTTCAAAAAATTTGTATTAGTATCTGGGGACGGCGATTTTGCTCCTTTGCTTAAAAAAATTATTGATAATCGCATTGATATTTTAGTAATCTCTTTGCCATTTACTACCGGTTATCAATTAAGAAGAATCGCGGGCGGGGCATTTTTAAATCTAGAAGTATTTATAAGTGAGCGAAAAGATACAAAAAAATTGCAAACTTTTAAAAAAGAGGCAGAAGTAGAAAGATTTGTAGATCAAAATTATATAAAAAAAGGTGATTCTTTTAAATCGTATATTAAGCTCCGAAATTTGATGGAATCTGCAAAAAATAGCATTATCATTATTGATTCATATGTAGATGATCAAATCCCCTTAATGATTCAGCCGTTAAAACCAAAGATTAGCAAAATTATTATTACTGATACCGATCGCATTACTCTAGTAGATTTTTTTGTACAAATCAAAAAATTAAAACAGGATGGACATTTGATAGATATCTATAAAAGTAAAAAATTCCACGATAGATTTATTTGCATAGATGATATTTGGTGGCACAGTGGCCATTCGTTTAAAAATTTAGGAGAAAAAGATTCTATGTTGAGCAAAGTCACCAAAGAAAATGCTCAAAAGATAAATGATGAAGTGATCGAGATAGCTAATAAAAAATAATATAATCCGTAACTATGGTACTACATAAAAACTTTCCAAAAAATTATGTATAGAACGCCAGTTTCATCATCAAATATCTGTTCAATTGGCTACGATTCGGCATTGTCTATTTTAGAGGTGGAATTTACTTCCGGTGATGTCTATCAATATTTTGATGTTTCGGAAAATTTATATCAACAATTTTTTAATACTTCGTCGCACGGACAATTTCTAAATGATCATATTAGATATAATTACCGATACCAGAAAGTAAGCTAATTTTTATGTTTATTCCAAAAACAGAAAGAATTGAGAATATAGCAAAGGGCAAGCAAGAAGTTATTAAACAGCTTGAGGATTTTTTTCATGCCAAGACTCGGGTATATATTGACTACGCGAATGTGCGTCCCTGGA
>JAUYLZ010000022.1 GCA_030698385.1 bacterium
AGGAGGAATTGAATAAAAACAGAGTTTGGGAATAGAAGCAGGAAGTTTTTATAGTAGTTAGCCAACAATCTCGGGTAATCTTAACAAGTTAAAACAAAGTTAAAAGATATTTTCCCAAATTATAAGACACAAAATATTGGCGATAGTAATAAAGAATTATTTTATAAAATAATAAAAATAAAAAATAGCCCCAAATAATGTCCGCCCGGAGCGGACAAAAATTTTTAATTACATCAGCTAACAACGTATATCTGGTTACGCTAAAAATAATTAATTTTAACTTAAATCTAAAAGCAAAAAGAGTAAAAAAGCGGTTTTGTTTTTATTATTAAACTTTGCTATAATAGCTATACAATCACTTTTCCACAAAAATTATAAAGGAGGTTTTTTAAAAAGCCTTTTTTTAATTATTGCTAAAAAATAATGTATAGATTCCTGCCTTCCTGCCGGCAGGCAGGCGCAGGAATGACAATATTAAAAATAAATATGGAAAACCAACCAAACCAAGCTATCACCAAACGCACGGATTACCTCAGCTGGGATGAAACTTTTATGCTGATTTCACAGCTTATCTCCCGCCGTTCCAAGGATCCCAATACGCAAAACGGCTCCTGCATTGTTGATAAAAACAAAATCATTGTGGGACTGGGCTACAACGGCTGGCCGCGCGGCATCAATGAAGACGACCTGCCGTGGGGGCGAGAGGGCGGTTTTCTGGAGACCAAATACGCCTATGTCGTACATGCGGAGGAAAATGCCGTTTATAACGCCAGCGCGCCAACCAAAGGCTGTGTGATGTATTGCACGCTTTTCCCCTGCAACGAGTGCGCCAAAACTATTATCCAAAATGGCATCACGGAAATTATCTATCTTTCCGATAAATACAAAGATACGGATAATACTATCGCTTCAAAAAAAATGCTTGATTTGGCTGGTATCAAGTACCGGCAATTTATTCCAAAAAATAACCTAAAATTTGAATTAAACGATTCGCCGGAACTGCCGACGAAAAATGAAACTTTTGATATTACCCGGGCCAAAGGATTTAACCAGCGCGTCAATCCGGCGCTCCAAAATAATGATAATCTGATTTTTGAAAATATCATGCCGGAAAAAAATAGCGGGCCAAAAATTTTTCTCTATGATGAATTCTCGCCCGAAGATACGGCTATGATGCAGGCGCTGTATTCGCGCTCGCCGGCGAGCGTGGTTGAACACGCTGAAAAAGTAAGACAGTCAGGTTCGGGAAAATTCATGGAGCGCTTCTATGTCGGCTACGGTCATGCTAGCATTGCCGACTGCGGCAGTACTACTCTGTTTATCGAAAACATCAGCATTCTAGCGGATAAAGCTATTCAGGACTGGCCGCTGTACTCGGGGCAGGAAACTTCAACTCGCTACGTTGATATGTCCAAACAAAACATCATTGACCCGCTGGGAACGCCGGAATCAAAGATGATCATGGATAAATGGATGAATTTTTATCTGAGCAGCTTGCCGGCGGTTGAGGGATATATTAAACAAAAATTTCCCCGAAAAGAAAATGAAAAAGAATCTATTTATGACAAAGCCGCCAAAGCGCGCGCTTTTGACACCCTGCGCGGTTTTTTGCCAGCCGGCATTACCACGCAATTAAGCTGGCATACTAACCTTCGTCAGGCCTGGGACAAGCTGGCTTTACTGCGATTCTGGCCATTGCCGGAGGCGCGGACAATTGCTGAAAAAATGCATGCGTTGCTAAAACAAAAATATCCACACAGTTTCAGCCATGAATTAGTTGATGATCAGGAAAAATACCGAGCGGAGCTTAATGATAAATACGCCTACTATAACGTGAACTTTTCCTCCAGCTTCAGCTATACAACATCGCTCTCAGCTGATAAAATAAGAATATACGATAGTATCATCCAATCACGTCCGGAAAAAACCGGTTTGCCGAACTTTCTCGCTGAACTGGGACAAATCTCTTTTGAGTTCTTGCTCGACTTTGGGTCATTTCGCGATATTCAGCGCCACCGCAATGGTGTCTGCCGCATGCCATTGCTAACCACTCAATTTGGCTTTAATAATTGGTATCTGGAACAACTGCCTGAGGCGCTCAGAATGCGAGCCAATGAACTTATCAATGAACAAAAGCGCTCTATTGATCAATTAGTTGCCACTCCTGAAATTAAGCAGTACTATATCGCGCTGGGATTCAATATGGCCTGCAAAAATACCTATTCATTGCCAGCGGCCGTCTATGTGGCTGAGTTGCGTTCCGGCATTCCGGTTCACCCCAGTTTAAGAAAAATCGCCCACCAGATGCACAACGCCATTATGGAAATTTACCCAAACATGCTGATGCATACCGACTTGCGGCTTGATGACTGGGATGTGCGGCGCGGCACGCAGGATATTACGCAAAAGCAAAATTAATAATAAAATCTTAGTAGAAAAACAAAATTATGAAACTAATAATTGCTATTATCGGCCTGCCCGGATCGGGCAAAACCGTCGCCATTGAGTATTTGATGGAAAAATTGCATTGCCCCAAAATCTACTTTGGCGACGCTACTTTTGACGAGCTGAAAAAAAGGCGTATGGAAATCAATGAAACAAACGAACGCCAAATCAGAGAAGAACTGCGCGCCCAGCATGGCATGGCCGCCTTTGCGACAGTAAACTTGCCAAAAATTGAAACTGCTCTGGAAACTAACGATGTAGTTCTGATTGAGAGCCTTTACAGCTGGGAGGAGTATTTAAAGCTAAAAGAAAAATTCGGCGAACAGTTGAATTTAATAACCATCTACTCATCGCCAAAAACCCGTTATGCCAGGCTGGTAAATAGGCCAATTCGCCCGCTGACCAATGAAGACGCGCGCAGCCGTGATCATTCCCAGATTGAAAATCTGCATCAAGCCGGACCGATAGCAATATCTGACTTTACGGTAATTAACGAAGGAGGTGTAGATGATCTGCATTCCGCGCTTGATGCCATTTTAAAAAAATTTAATATTTAATAAATAAAAACAATAACCAGGAGGAATTGCGAATTAAGCAATTCTTTTTTGTTGAGCAACCCCATGCCCTTAGTTAACAATGAACAATCAAAAGGTAAATTTATTGTCTTATACGGCATCAATAATCTTGGCAAAACCGTCCAGGCCGAGCTTTTGGTGGATAAACTTAATGAAGAAGGCTACAAAGCGGAATACTTGAAATACCCGATTTATGACTTAGTCCCCTCCGGCATGATTATTAATGACTATTTGCGCCACAGCAATTATTACAAACTTAGCCCGCGGGAAATACAGACTTTTTATACATTTAACCGCACTCAATTTCAACACGAGCTGGAAAAAAAGCTTGTCGGCGGCATCACCGTAATTGCCGAAGATTACACCGGCACCGGCCTTGCCTGGGGCATTGGCGCCGGCGTGGATGAAAACTTTCTTAAATATTTGAATAGTCATCTGCTGACTGAAGATCTGGCCATATTGCTTGATGGCGAGCGTTTTTCAGCGGGTATTGAAACCAACCATAAGCATGAGCGAGATTCCGAATTAACCGATCAAGTGCGTGAGGTGCATCTGCGTTTAGCGCTGGAAAAAAACTGGCAAGTTATAAACGCCAATCAGACTATTGAACAAGTTCATGAAAAAATCTGGCAACAAACGCAAAAAATTATCCGTAGTAATAATGATCAAATTTTTAACTATATACAAAAAAAGGTAAAAAATACTCAAGCCGAAAAAATATCCGAAATGACCATTATCAATGAAACCTTCAATGAAAACATTCAATATCTTGGCAATAATAATGAAGCAAAGGACTCGGATATTTCACAAAATCTTAAACTGAAAATTCAAAAAATTCCCCCTGATGCCAAAATCCCAACCCGCGCGCATGAGCATGATGCCGGTCTGGATATCTACGCGAATGACTACTACACGCTCTATGAAAATGAAAGAATCGCAATAGCTACCGGAATCAAACTGGCTATTCCGCCCGGCTATGTCGGTCTCGTTTGGGACAAAAGCGGTATTGCCGCCAGCGGTCTGCACGCAATCGGCGGTGTCATTGATTCTGATTATCGCGGTGAATTGAAAATTCTGGTTTATAACATCTCCGGTGATATTTATAATATTAAAAAAGGGCAAAAAATCGCCCAACTTTTAATCCAGGAAATAAAAACGCCGGATGTAATAGAATCCGGCGATTTGAATGAAACAACGCGCAATGAGGGTGGGTTTGGTAGTAGTGGTATATATTAGAAAAATTTATTATTTAAACTCTCCTCTTTTTTTCTCCTTTTCTTTTTTCCGCAAATTTGACTCTACCCAATCCAAATCTAAACCGCTTCTATGCAGTGTGGTCTGCGGCACATTTACAAATTTTGGAATAATAACTGTTTTTACCGCGGCAGTACTTTTTTCATCTTTCATATTCCCATCCTTCCTTAATTTATTTTAAAAAGATCGTTTTAATACATCTATACTATAATTTTTCTCATAAATCGTCAAGCTTAAAAAGGCTTGTTTTTTACATATTTTTCAGCTAAACTAAAATAAGAGAATTTGTTTAAATGTTTAAATGTTTAAATGTTTTAGTGTTTAAATGTTTATTATGTCCTACGATGTCATTATCGGTCTGGAAGTGCATGTCCAGCCAAATACCAAAAGCAAAATGTTCTGCCGTTGCCGCAATCTCAACGAAGATGTTGGTAAAGAGCCAAACTCAACCGTTTGCCCGATTTGTCTTGGCCATCCGGGGACTCTGCCGGTTATTAATAAAAAAGCGATTGAATTAACCGTTCTCGCCGGTTTGGCATTGGAGGGTGAAATTAATACCTACTCAAAATTTGACCGCAAGCACTACTTCTATCCGGACTTGCCAAAGGCCTATCAAATCTCCCAGTACGACCTGCCGCTGGTCTATAACGGACATTTAAATATTGACGGTCATGATATAAAAATTACCCGTATTCATCTCGAAGAAGACGCCGGCAAACTGACGCATCCGGCCGGAAAAAACTATTCGCTCGCCGATTACAACCGCGCCAGTTCCCCGCTGATGGAGCTTGTCACGGAACCCGTAATTAAATCCGCCCAAGAAGCAAAAAAATTCTGCCAGAAATACCAGCAAATCCTCCGCTATCTCGAAATCGCCGAAGCAGACATGGAAAAAGGCCAGATGCGCTGTGAGGCAAACCTAAGCCTGCAGGAAAAAGGCAAATGGCGCTACGATGAAGAAAAAGGCGCAATTGAGCCGATCGGCAATTATAAACTCAACGGCAAAGTTGAACTGAAAAATATTAATTCTTTTAAAGCGATGGAGCGCGCGATTGAGTATGAAATCAGGCGGCAAACAGAAGCGCTCAATAATAACGAGACAATCCCGCAGGAAACGCGCGGCTGGGATGAAGATACGCAAAAAACCGTTAGCCAGCGTTCAAAGGAAGAGGCGAATGATTACAGATATTTTCCTGATCCGGATATCTCGCCTTTTGTCATTGATGCCGACTGGCTGAAAAAAATCAGAGCGGACTTGGTTGAGCTCCCTGACGCAAAAATTGCCCGATTCAAAAAGCAATACGGTTTTTCGCTATATGACGCTGAAATGCTAACCGCTGACAAAAATGTGGCTAAATTTGTTGAAGAAGTGATTTCTGAGTTACGCGCTTGGGTAAATACCAATGGCCACAACTGGGAAACGGCGCAGACAAAGCTGGCTAAACTCACCGGCAACTGGATTGGTACGGAGCTGTTTAAATATTTCAATGAAACCAAAACCGGCATTAAAGATATTAAAATTACCGCCGAAAATTTCGCGGAATTTATCGCGATTATTTTTGAGGACAAGGTAAACTCAACGGCGGCGCAAATAATTTTTAAAGAATTATACGAAAACGGCGGTGATCCGTCAGATATCATGAAAGCTAAAAAATTAGAACAAATGGACAATGACGATGAACTTTCCGATATTATTCATGAAGTTATCGCGAAAAATGAAAAAGCGGTAAATGAATTCAAATCCGGTAAAGAAAATGCTCTTCAGTTCTTGGTCGGACAGGTCATGGCGGCGAGCAAAGGCAAGGCCAATCCACAAAAAACAAAAGAATTACTGGAAAAAAATATTAAAAATAACGCCTGATTATTTTTGATATAATCTATTGCCAGACAAAAAATAAATTAAAAAAATTGTTCATTTGCACCTTACAAATACTGGTTTTAAAACCAACAAAAAAAGGAGAAAATCATGAAAAAACAGTACAGACACGGATATTGGAAAGATTTGTTTTATGGCGCCAAAAGCACTCTACGCGACATTTCAACTACGAAGCTAAATAACTTTATTGCCAACAGCTGGACTTTTCCCAGCCACCGCAAACTGGTTGCTCAAGAGCTAATCCGCAGAAATGAGCTGCACGGTTTGCAATTCGTTATCAAATATGGGCCAACTTATTTCTTGAGATGGCGCGCCTCGCGTCAAGCACTGAAACATCCGGACATGGGAGCCGGCTTTGCCGCGCATATTATGGAGTACGATTGGCTGCACTGTTTTTCCGCCTGGCGCTGGCTAATGAAAAAGGATTTGCGTCACTCATACGAAAGAGCGATGATTAGCAGCGTGGTGATTAGCTGTTGTTCATTTTTTTGGAAAAGCGTTGCGTTCATTAAGTTGCTGCGCCTGGGCGTTACCGCTGGAGAATTAACATCTCTGATTATGTACGGAACGCCGTTTTGGCAAGAAATTGCCTGGCAGCTGCTCCCGTTCCTGAATGATAAACATTATATAAGAAACATAAATTTCATCTACGCCTGCAGCTATGAAAAAAGTCCGAAAATTTGGGGCGGCAATCCGGATAAATGGAAAAAGCGAGCCGCCAAAATTCTTGAATTAAACAATTTACCAAAACATGAATTTGACTGGTAATAATTGTTTTCCACACCTCAAACGAGACTGCCATAGTCTCGTTTTCTTTTTCTTTCATTTTTCCTAATAAAAATACCCTCTCTTGACAAATATTTTGCCATAATATATATTAATAAAAATACCTAAAAATTTAAATTAATGTCGCGCAAACAACCAAACAATTATCAGAACCGAATGTCTGAACGCAAAACTTCAGACAATAATAATATTTTTTAATTTCCAATCTCCCAGTAACGGGAGATTTTTTTATAACCGATCTTTTTAGATCTTTACAATAAAATAAGCGTATAATAAACCGTAAGGTTTTTTATATAAATAATAAAAATAGCTGAGGGAGGAACAAAACCATGATATGCCCACATTGCCAAAAGGAGATCACCCAACAACATGAGGTACATGAAATTGATGAGAAACTATACCATTATCGTTGGGCCGATATTGGCCACACCTCATGTTACTGGCAAGAAATGGAAAAACAAGAATTGCTTATTAACGGCGTTCACCCTATGTTCACAAAACAACAATTAGTTTCTTCCATAACGCAAGCTGCTTAAAAAAATAGTTCTTTAAATACCTCAACCAAAAAAAGGCAAGTCTTCAAAAACTTGCCCTTCTTTTTTTTAACCGATTAAATGCGGCGACTTTGCCAAAGATAAAATTATTTAAAGCCAATGCTTTACGATTTTTTTTGCCTGCGAATAATTTTTTATCCAATTTATCACCCTGCCCTGCCGCTCCCAGCGCCGCAACCATGACATTTGGCGTTTGGCAAACTGGTGAATGGCCGTACTCAAATCATCAATAAACTCATCTTTTAGCGTAATGCCATTTACGAAATAGGTCGTATGTTTATACTCAAGACCGAAGCTTTTTAGCCGCCGCCAGCTTATTCCTTCCGCGTGCAAACGTTCTACTTCTTCAATCAGGCCTTCATTTTCAATTCGTTGAACTAATCGTTTATCGATTTTTTTATTTATTTTTTCACGGTCCAAATTAATACCCAGCAATAAACAGTCGTAATCACTGCCTTTTTTTTGCAAAGTTTCGGTCAGCGGTTTTTCCGTTTGTTTCACAATCTCAATATAACGAATTAAGTAGCGCTTATTTTGAATTATACTTTGAAAACTCGGATCCAATTTTTTTAGTATCTTTTGCAACTCTTTAATCGGCTTTTTTTTCAAACTATTTCGCAACTCCTTATCCGGCTTCACATTATTAAGGCTGTAACCGTCAACAATTGCCTGTGCATAAAGTCCGGTGCCACCGACTAAAATTGGCAATTTGCCTCGCTGTTGAATATTTTTAATTGCTTTACTCGCGCATTTTATATATTTAGCCAAATTAAAATCTGTCTTTGGGCTGACAACATCAATACAATGGTAATTAATTTTTTGAATTTTGTAGTTTAAAATTTTCAAAATATACTCATCTAAATCCTTTCCGGTGCCAACATCCATGCCCTTATAAACCTGCCGGCTATCAGCGCTGACAATTTCACCATCAAAGATACTGGCCAATTTCACGGCTAGCTTGGTTTTTCCAGTGGCGGTAGGACCGACAATTACTAGTAGTTTTTTATTGCCTTTTTTCATAGTAATTTACTATAACATACTATTGAAAAAAATACAATAAAGACGGTTTTTACACCGTCTTTTACACTTTTTTTCCATTTTAAATTGCCCACGATTCAGCCTGCTATTTTTCTACAACATACTCGCCAGATACATAGCCAGTATGCCCGGCATCATCAATGACAAGCTTGTACCAATTAGTATCGGTTTTTTCCAGCCACTCATACTCCTCGCCGCTGTTTAATTTTTTGATAATATCTCCAGTCTCAACATCCGGTTCGGTGCGGACATTGAGCCAGCCCAGATCAGAACTAACCTCTACTAATTTTCTCTCGGAAAAAATATCTCTTCCCTCCGAAGTCTCCGGCTGATTCTCACTATCTACAACCTCCGGCTCATTTTGAACAACCGCGTCTGTTTGGTCATTAGTCATGTCAGTACTATCATCCGCGACTTCTTCAGCGCTTGTTTGTTCATCTGATGTTTTATCATTATCTCCTAAAAGAGTGTCTTTAAAAAACCACGGATAAAGCCCAATTAAAACTATTACTAAGCAGATCAAAAGAAACGCCGTGCGCTTGATTAATTTATTCAGAAGTTGGCTCTCCAAAATTGTTCCTTTTGGTTTGGAAAAACCATGAAAATCATTTAATTCTTTGATCTCTGTTTCCGCTTCGGCCAAAAGTTCTTTTAATTCTATAATTTCCTGATCCTTTTTTTTGATCATTTCACGGTATCTTTTTTCATCAGTCATAAATTTTCAGTAGTAAATTTAAGATGTGTATATTATTTATCATTATAGCACATCAATAAAAATAAATTAAATCTTGGTAAATATTGACTAATTTATTGAAAGTTTCAAGCCACTTTTAGTTAAGTTAAAAACAAGACTGCCTGACATCAAAAAAACCGCGATTTTATTCGCGGTCTTTTTTTAATTTCTTGTATTTAATGCATCGTACCACTGTCAGGCAAACTTTTCCATTCTTTTCTATTTATATATTTTAGCTTATCAATATCATTTTTCATTGGTACAAGTTGTTCATCACCCCACCTGAGAACAGTTGATTCATTAGCTTTTTTCTTAAGTTCTTCTCTTATATCATTCATCTGATCTTGCAGGCCATTCATCTGATTTTGCAGGCCATTCATTTGATCCTGAACACCTTGAAAACTTTGATTAATAGAAGAAGTTATCAAAGTCTCTGAAACTTCAATTCTTTTATCAACTTCTTGTTGTACAACACTTCTAACTATTTGTTCTATTTGTTTTAAATCTTCGGTATTCATATTTACGTTAAAAAAATAGATATGTATTATAACACACTTGCCAATGCTATTTTTCTATCTCAATTTTGATATGATCAACCAGCGCCGGAACTTTGGTAATCCAACTGGGCGTAAACTCGATATCGTAGCCGGCGACTTCTCGCAGTGATGATAAATAATCATCCAGCTGCTCGCGAGTTAAGCCAACTAGCCTCTCCGGGTCAATGCTATCCGTTCCTTCTTTAAGAACCATTTGAGCCACCACCTCAACTTTTATATCGGCTGTTTTTTTGTCCAAATCATAATTTTCTACGCTATAGACGAAGTTGTCTTTTTCAAAACTCTCCAGCTCTTTGTCATCCGGCAAGCTCTCGGTAATTTTTTGTAAAGCCAGATTAGCCACGTCAGTTGAATTAAAAGCAATAATCGCCGCGTCCGCCATCGCCACAATACTGAATTGATCTATTTTTTCCCCAACTTCTGCGTCAATGCTATAAACAATTTTTTTGTCATCTAGTTCAAAAATAATACTGTCATAGGCTTTATATTTACTACCCTCGGACATTTGTTTAACTTGGTCAGCCAGTTTTTTTTCCAGAGTCTGTTTAGCTTTTTCAATATCTTGGCTCGTGACCAGCGCGTCGCCGATCTCTTCGTAAACGAACTTCTGCAAACTCTCCGCGTAAATTAGCTCCTGCGCGCTCGCGGATAATCCGGGGATAGTAAACTTCGTCGGGGCAATGGCCATTTCCGGACCGTCTTGGTCCGCGTAGATTTCAACGTCTTCAACTTCACCGCCGGCCGGTACGCGCACTGTTTCATTCAGGTGAAAAAGCTTGTTATCAGGAGAAAGCAGACGCGTGGTTTTTATCAGCGGTTGATCGCTGCGCGAGGTATTTTTTATATTTACATAACCAACAATTTTCGCGTCAACCACATTTTTACCGGATGCTTGAAACTTATCATTAGCGCTTAGAGATACTTTGTCTACAATGCCGGCAATACTCATGCTATTGGCGGCGTTAGCGACAGATGAATCAACAATGCCGGCTACAAAACTTGTTCCTGTTCCTTCTTTGATTGGCACAATTGTTATCTTCACGCTGACAATCGAAAAATAAACTACTACCGCCACCAAAAGCAGAGTCAAAATTATGAAACTGGCCGCGATTTTTTTGTATATGCTAATTGGATGTGATTTTGACATATGGGATTTTTTTTCCTTTTTGTCATTTTTATTAAACTTTTTGGCTGGCGCATCTGCCGCTAACTCCTCGTTTAGAAACGTTTCTTTGAAATTAACAGATTCATTTGTGCCGTCCTTGCGCCTAATTAATTTTTTCCTTGGCATAGTGTAAAAATGTCATCGTGAAAAGTTATATCCAAGGCATGGGGCGGGCAGAACTTAATAATCACAATAACTTAAAAAATAGTTAAACATCTACTATCATCCTAGCAAATAATCATTTTTTTGTCTAAGGGTTGACTAATTACTTATTTAATGTTTTTAATTTATTATAGTAGTTCAAAACCATTAGATCTTCATTTTACTGCATCCGGCCCCAAAAGCGATATCAGTTTATTTTTTAATAAATCATTATTATCAACCTTGAAACCGGTTTTCACAACCTTCCAGCCATCGCCATTTTTTAAATAAAAATATACCGGACTGGCGCCTTTATATTCTGACAAAAAATTTTTTATCCGCACTAAATTATCTTGATCATTAATGTCGGAAATTTTTAATTTAAGCGGCACTGGCGCCGCGCTCGCCAAATCTCCATCATATCCGTTATTAGACGAAAATTTTGAATAACCATTGCCATTGCCATTTTTTTGCCAGCGACCGTTTTTATCTTTATTTTTTATGACAAAATTTTTGGCCGCCGCTGCGGCGTTTTCCAAAGTGATTTGTTCGGCGGCAATACACACAACCTTTAATTCATTATCTTTGGTGGAAATGCGTCCGCGGCAGATTACAACCTTGCCCTCCTGCCAAATTTCGCTGTTTTTTTTCAGCAATGAAGGAAAAACAATTGCCTCAATATAGGCTGTTTTATTTTCCAGACGGACAAAAAGCATAGACTCATTTTTTTTGGTAACAATTTTTTTCACACTGCCGACGACACCGGCAATATTGTAAAACTCCTCCGAGTCTGAACTGGTGATATTAACAATCGGCTTCACCTGATCTTTGATAATTTTGTCATACTCGTTAAACGGATGATCGGAAATATAAAGGCCGAGCAGCTCTTTTTCCCAGATTAATATTAGTTGCTTATCCGCTGCCGGCGCCTCCTTAATGCTGATGGTTGAGGCGATTTCTAATTCCGGCACAGTGGAAAAAAGGCTGTCCTGCCCGCGCTCTTGAGCCTGAGTTATTGTCCGGCTATATTCAAGCATTTTTTCCAAGTTTGCCAAAAGCTGGCCGCGCTCAGCCATGGAATCAAAAGCGCCGACTTTTATCATGCTCTCCAGCGATTTTTTGTTCAGGTCCTTATCCTGCACACGGTTGAGAAAATCAGGAATATCTTTATACGGACCGCCTTCCTTTCGCTCTTTTATTATCACCTCAGTTATATGAGCGCCGACATTTTTTATCGCCCGCAAACCGAAGCGTATGGTTTTTGAGGCTTCCGCGCTGACTTCATTTTTGGCCGTGCCGCTGGTAATTACCGCGAAATCAGCATATGACTCGTTTATATCCGGCGGCAGCACTTCAATACCCATATTATTACACTCTTCAATCATCACCGGCACACGGTCAATATCTTCCTGATCGGCCGTCATTAACGCGGCCATGAATTCAGTCGAATAATTAGCTTTTAGGTAAGCTGTTTGATAGCCGATTAAAGCGTAACAGGCGGCATGAGCGCGATTGAATCCATAACCGGCAAATGGTTCAATAAACGCAAATATTTCTTCAGCTAATTCCGAACTAATGCTATTTTTCACACAACCCTCAACAAACTTTATTTTTTGTTCACCCAAAAGCTTGGCGATTTTTTTTCCGACCGCTTTTCGCAACACATCAGCCTCACCCATGGTAAAACCCGCCAAATCGCGCGCCATCTGCATAACTTGCTCCTGATAAATCGCGACTCCATAAGTTTTTTTCAAAATCGGCTCCAGCTTTGGATGAAGATATTTTGGTTTTATACGTCCATGTTTGCCATTAATATAATCAGGAATCCACTCCATTGGACCGGGACGGTACAAAGCGACCATAGCGATAACATCTTCAAACTCGGTCGGCAGAAGCTCTTTTAAATACCGCTTCATGCCAGCGGACTCAAACTGGAATACGCCGGTTGAGTCGCCTCTTTGCAATAGTTCATAAGTATTTTGATCATTAGTCGGCAGCGCGTCAACATCTATTTCAATGCCACGCGTTTTTTTGATAATTTTTAACGCAGATTCAATAATGGTTAAATTCTTCAGCCCCAAAAAATCCATCTTGAGCAATCCCAAATCTTCAACCGGATGCAGTGAATATTGCGATACGGCAAAGTTATCATCGCTGGAAGAAACAATTTGCACCGGCGCGTATTCTGTAACCGACTCCTTGGTAATCAAAACTCCGCAGGCATGCACGGAAGCATGCCGGATGACATTTTCTATTTTTTTGGCAGTATCGACGATTTCACGCACTCCGGCTTCTGCCTCGTACAGAGCCTTAAGATCGGGGGTTTTTAATGCTTGCTCAATTGTTGAAAACATTGGGATTGCTTTGGAAATTTTATCACAATACTCATAAGGATAATCCAAAACCCGCCCGACATCGCGCACCGCCGCCCGTGCCGCCATGGTCGCGAAGGTGATTATTTGCGCGACATGGTCTTTGCCGTATTTTTCCTCAACATAACGAATTACTTCATCACGCCGAATATCGGCAAAATCAAGATCAATATCAGGCATGGAGATTCTCTCCGGATTCAAAAATCTTTCAAAAACCAGATCATAGTAAATCGGATCAAGATTGGTAATACCTAACAGATAAGAGACAAACGAGCCGGCCGCGCTGCCGCGTCCCGGACCGACAACGATGCCATTTTCCTTTGCCCAATTGACAAAATCAGCAACAATTAAAAAATATGACGGATAACCCATCTTTTCAATAACCGTCAACTCATAATCAAGGCGCTCCCGAGCCTCATCACCTAATTCATCATAAGTTTTCCCATACCTGGTTTTTAGCCCTTCTTTGCATAAAACTTCAAGATAATCATTCTCGCTCTGATTATTTGGCACGGCAAAATAAGGCAGCTGATACTCACCAAAGGTAATTTCAACATTGCACGCCTCGGCAATTTTACCTGTATTGGCAATCGCTTCAGGCGTGTCGCTAAAATCTGTCAGCATCTGCGCGGCCGAACGAACTGAATAATCCTCGCCCATCATGGTCAGGCGCGACACTTCTTTTTTCTTTCTTTTTGTCTGTAGGCACAAAAGCACGTCTTGTCCATCAGCATCATCGCTATTTAAGTAATGCGCGTCGTTGGTCGCGACCAATGGCGCGTTAAACTCTTTGCTTAACTTTTTTAAGGCATTATTAACATAGTCCTGTCCGCGCAAATTTGGGTGGTGCTGAACTTCCAGATAAAAATTTTCCTCGCCAAACAACTCTTGATAAAACTTGATTTTATCTTTCGCTTTTTCTTCCTGTCCGGATAGTATCAAAGTCGGTATTTCGCCGTTTAAACAGGCGCTCAGCCCAATTAAGCCTTCATGATGCTCGCGTAATAACTCATCATCAACGCGCGGTTTGTAATAATATCCTTCCAGATGCGCCTTGCTCACCAATTGGATTAAATTATGATAACCGATATTATTCTTCGCGAGCAATAATAAGTGGTATCTTTTTTCGTCAACTTTGGCGCGCTTATTATGCCGGCCGTTGGGCGCCAGATACATCTCACAACCAATGATAGGCTTAATACCTTCTTTGAGGCAGGCTTGATAAAACTCAATCACGCCATACATAACCCCGTGGTCGGTAATGGCGACCGCCTCGCCGCCGTCTTCTTTTATTTTTTTTACCAAATCTTTGGGCTTAATCAAACCATCAAGCAAAGAGTAATGGGTATGTAAATGTAGATGTGTAAACTTTGACATAGTCTTATGACTTTATAAACTGTCTTATCCTATAAGTTAAATCTGCTATAAAAATTTAAGGTAAAATAATAAAACGAGGGATAATTACATCCTCCGCCTCCTTGTTTTTTGATTTGATACTACTATTTATTATACATTCAAACTCATCACTAAGCAAATAAAAAAATCACTTAAGTATTGCCTTAAGCGATTAGTACTTTTTTTTAATAATTAAAAACTTTTATTTTTTCTTTTTCTTCTCATTACCGGAATGCTCTTTGACAAGTTCCATCACCTTTTTCGCTCCTTCGGCAAAAACCGAAAGGTAGGCGGCGCTATGCTCAATTTTTTCCTTGGTTGCCTTGATGGTTTCATTAATATTTTTAATAATTTCCTCAATACCTTTAATCATGTTTGAAGAGCGTCTGATTATTTGGACAATATAAAATATTCCCCAGCAGAAAAAAATTGTAAACAGCCCAACGCAGGCCGAAATTGTTATCCAAAAAATATCTTGTGATGTGGCTATCATAAAAAAATTATAAAAATTAATCTAAGTCTATTTTTATGCCGCCGACAAATCTAATTTTGACGGCATAGTTATAAAGACGGGCAAAAATATAACCGGTAATATACCCGACAAAAGCGCCGACCAAGGCGCTGATTAAACCGACCAAGCAACCGACAACCAGGTATAGAATTGAAGCGGTGATGAATTCTCCAACGCCGGCGTAACCTTCAAAAAAATAAACATTAATAATATTTGCCACCGCTAAAGCAATACCATAAAAAAAACCGATTATCGCTGTAAAAAAAGCGTATAAATTTGCCACTGATTTTGGATCAATTTTTTTTATTGTTCTCATATGCCTCCTTTAACCGCTTAAAAACTTAATTATTTAAAAACCGCGTAATGACGCATTAAATTTTTTATTAAGATTAACGACAATTTTTTTCTGAACATTATCCACTTCTTCGCCGGTAAGAGTTTTTTCCTGGCTGGCAAAAGTAATATGCATGGCAATGTTTTTCTTGCCAACAGCTATTTTATCACCGATGTAGATATCAAAGACTTCCACATCCCTTATCAGCTTATTGACTTTCATGATTTCAGCTCTGATGTCATTATACAACACTTTTTCATCAATCACAAAAGCCAGGTCGCGGATTAAATCCGGATACTTATTTTTCGGAGAATATGTCTTGGTTTTTAATAATTCAAGCATTGGGGAAATTTCCAGCTCCGCAACCACTGCATCGGTTTTTAAGCCATTTTTCTTGGCAGTTTGTTTGTCTATGATGCGCAGACTGCCGACCGCGGCATTGTTTAAATGTAAAGTTGCTCCGCTAACACTGGTAGTAAACTGAAATTCCAAGTCAAGTTCTTTTGCCAAAAATTCAATTACTCCTTTTAATTTTTTGAAATTTTCACCAACTTCTTTTTCTGAACGCGCATATACCAGTCCCAAAATCATTTTTTGCTTGGGAAGTTTTTCTTTTGTCTTGTTGTCCTTTCGCAGTTCTTTTTCTTCACTAATAAAAATATTGCCGATTTCAAACAGTTTTATAACTGCGAAATTTCTTTGATTGGTGACAACATTCTGTATCAGATGCGGAATTAAATTTCGCCGCAGCAATGTGTGTTCATTGGTCAATGGATTGGCTAACTTTATATAAAAATCACTTTCTAAACCCAGTTTCTTCACTTGTGCTTCATTTACAAAAGCGTAATTATAAGTCTCGCTTAAACCGGCTTGAACCAGAATGTCTTTAATTTTGTTGCGAAAATTAAGTTCAACATTTTTTTCCGGCGCCTCCATTTTAACCATTGGCATTTCGGACTTGATATTATTGTAGCCATAAATGCGAGCGACCTCCTCAATAATATCTTCAGGAATAGAAATATCTTTGGTGGCCCGCCAAGTTGGAACTTTGACGATCAACTTTTTATCGCCGCTGACAGTGAAACCGAGATTTTGCAGTATTTCGGCTGCTTTATTGCTTGGTATTTGTGAACCGATTTTTTTCTGCAGCCACTCCACATCAACTTCTATCGGTCCTTGATTGAGCTTGAATTTATGAATATCAACCAAATGGCTGACGACTCTTGCTTGCGGGCATGACTTTTTAATTAATTCAAAAATTCGCTGCAGAGCCTCAGCGCACAAATTCGGATCAAGGGATTTTTCGTAGCGCTGTGAACTCTCGGTACGCAAGCCTAATTTTTGCGATGTCTTGCGAATGGACACTGCGTCAAAATTAGCTGATTCCAGCGTAATGCTTGTCGTAGCGCCGTCAATTTCCGAATTTCCCGCGCCCATCACGCCGGCGATGGCTACCGGCTCTTGGCCATTGGTAATTAATAACATTTCTTTAGCCAACTTTCTTTTTTCTCCATCTAAAGTAGTGATTGCTTCATTTTGTTTGGCAAGACGAATGGAAATTTTTTGACCAATTTTTTTCGTATCAAAGGCATGAGTTGGCTGGCCAATTTCAAGCATTACGTAATTAGTAATATCAACAACATTATTAATCGGACGCATACCGCAAGCGCGCAAACGATTTTGAATCTTTTCGGCAGATGGTTTTATCTCAATACCGTCAATGGTTATGGCCATATAACGAGGGCAAATTTTTTGATCTTGTACGTCTACACTCAAGACTTTATTACTTTTAGCAACCTCAAGCGCTGACTGAGGGTAAACTTTTAGCGGTTTATCCAGCCAGACGGAAATATCCCGAGCCAGGCCGTAATGACTCCAAAGATCCGGCCGATGCGTCATGGACTTATTGTCAATATCAAATATCACATCATCCATGCCTAACGCGGTTGCCAAATTTTCTCCAACTTTATAATCGCCTTTTAGATCAACGACTTCATCATCGCTTTTTGCCGGGAATAAGTTCTCCAGCCCAATTTCACTAGACGCGCAAATCATTCCTGAAGACTCCTCGCCGCGAATCGTCGCTTTTCCCAGCGCAACCAAATCGCCTTGTCCGTGCCAACGAACCTGCGCTCCGATTTTTGCAAAAACGACCAGCATGCCTTCATACAAATTACCGCCGCCGCAGACGACTCGGCACTTTTCACTGCCAATATCAACCATTACCAATTTTAACTTGTCGGCATTGGGATGAGCTTCAATTTTTATAATTCTGCCTACCACGATATTTTCAAAATCCTGAGCTAAATTTTTCACTCCTTCAACCTCAACCGTATGCAATGTCAAAAGTTCTCCGAATTTCTCCGGACTTATATCTATATCAACATATTCTTTTAACCAAGCTAGGGATAGCAACATAGAAGTTTAAAACTGATTCAAAAAACTCATATCACCGGAATTAAACAAACGGATATCATCAATGCCATACTTAAGCATGGCCAGACGCTCAATACCGGTGCCAAAGGCAAACCCCTGAAATTTATCCGGATCAATGCCGCCGGCGCGCAAAACATTCGGATGCACCAGTCCGGCGCCGAGCATTTCCACCCAGCCGGTTTTTTTACAGACCGAACAACCGCGTCCATTACAAAAAACACAGCTCATCTCAACTTCCAATCCCGGTTCAACAAAGGGGAAATAGCCGGGACGCATGCGGATATTAACTTCTTTTTGGTAAAAACCGGAAAACATCTCTTTCAAAACGCCAGCCAAATTAGCCAGCGAAATACGCTCGTCAATCATCAAACCTTCAATCTGGTAAAACGTATGTTCGTGGCTGGCGTCAATATTTTCGTTGCGATAAATTTTGCCCAAAGCTACCGCGCGCAGGGGCGCGCCGTATTTTTCCATGGCCCGTACCTGCACATTTGAGGTATGCGTGCGCATGACTAAATCATATTCGCCGGCTTTATTTTTTTGATCAATAAAAAAAGTATCTTGCATATCGCGCGCCGGATGCGTTTTTGGAATGTTAAGCGCCTCAAAGTTGTAATAATCGCTTTCCAGCTCCGGCCCTTCCAGAATTTTGAAACCCATGGATAAAAATATGCGCTCCAAATCGCGCTGAACCTGTGTCAGAGGATGAAGATGCCCGCCTTCAATTTTAACACCGGGCAAAGTCACGTCGATAAATCCATCTTTTTCGTCTATTGAGCCAAATTTATTTTTTAATTCAACTATCTTATCCATCACTTCATCGCGCAGTTGCTGGGCTTGTTGCGCCACTGCTTTTTTCTCTTTTTCCGGCAGGCTTTTTAATTCTTTAAAAACAGCGGCTAACTCGCCTTTTTTGCCAAGATATTTTTTTTCAACTTTTTCTATATCAAAAATATCAGCTATGCCAGCCAGCTGAGACAAAACTTCTTGTTTTAAATTTTGCAATTTATTTTTCATAAATATCGTGTTTTCCAACCGAAAGAAAAAAAATATCCCCGCCGTCTATTCTGTCAAAAATAATTCTATAATCCATAGTAACTGATATTGACCAAGAGTTTTCCAATCTGCCGCGCAATTGATGCAAGCGCAAACTTGGGTGTAGTGGGTTATTCTTAAAAATTGTCTCTATTTTGACAACCTGCTTTTTTATATGGTTTGGTAACTTGGAAAATAGTTTAATGAATTTTTTACTATAATAAATATTCTTTACGATCATAAAAAATCCGCCAATGACTTTGCCTTAATAAAATTTCCTCTTTTATATTCTTTTCTAGCTTGTTCAATGTCTTTTACTAATTCGTCTTCAGTAATTATATCGTCATGAGTATTAATCAACCTGCGAATATACTGACTGACATTGTCAAAGCCATAGCGTTTACTCTGCTCTTTCACCATTTTAATTGTTTTGTCGTCTAACGACAGACTTAAAACACTGCGCATATTTTTTAAAATAATTTTATAATACTCATATTGTATGACAAATGTATTACAGTGTCAAACGCCAATTGGCATTTTTTGTTATTGCTCCAAAAAATTTAATATATTACTGCTAACATTTGCCGGCAAAACATTAGTGTTAATTTCATTCATCAATTGATTTCTACTGCCTGTTAATTCAACTACCCATTCATTATTGTTTAAATTGGCAACGGTGTAGCTCCCATCATCAAGGACTTTCATCTGCGTAACAACATCATCTTTGTTCACACTTCTGATATTTAATATCCTATGTGGTACGCCATTTTCCTCAGTTCGACTTAATATAAATTGAGCATCGTTTTCAATATTGCGCCTGATATATAACTCTCTTGATTCTACAATACCTATATCTTTCGTTACTGTATTAATATTTCGCAGCTGAAAATTCACCAAATCAGGATTAATTGTTAATAGAATAGTATAGGAAAGCAGAACTAAAATCAAGCCCGTCAAAGAGGCTTTTATCCACTCTTTAGCTGAAGACACCCGTTCCTGGCTCCCCCCGGCAGTCAGCCAGATTATCCCGCCAAACATTAAGACAATAGTCGCAACGATGCCGACTGAGCCAACTCCATACTGATAAATAGCTCTAACATACTTAGCAATGGTAGAATTATCCACTACTTGCTCTTGCCCCGCTTGAAAATCATTGCCAATGCCAACCGAGGGGGTAAATGTAACCTGCGCTCCGGCGCTGATCGGCGCGGCAACATAAACAAGCAGAGCCACCAGCTGAATGACAAAAACGGCCATGAAAAATATCAGAACAATTTTTGGTATCTGTTTAATCATCTTAAACTCTTTTGTAGCTGATTAAAAAAAACTCCAGCATCGTCAGCCCCAGCACTAAAAAAACCATGTTATACCAAGTCAACAGATCAATTGCTTGAAGAATTAGTAGCACTACCGCAAGTGACGCGAAGGAAAAAGATTGGCGAAAGGAAATCGCTACGTGGCGAAAAACCAGCTCTTGCCGCAGAGCGATGAAACGAATAAAAAATCCGACAATCGCGCTCGTACCGACCAAGGATAAAAATAAACTGACAAAAAACAAAGCAAAACCGATTCTGTTGGTCTCATTCGGATTTACACTAGTAATAACTACGGCAAAAGCCGACCAGCAAATAGCGGTCGCCAAAATCATCATTGCTAAATATGTCTTCAAAGTCATGTTTAAATTTTAAATTTAATAAATATTTAGACAAAAAATTACTAACTATAAACACATCTACATTCTAACAAAATTTGCACTTTTCGACAAGAAATACGATATAATTTCAATAGTTTTTTTATGATAAATATTTTAATTTGCTTATTTTTTGACCAGAAACATACTTATTTAATTCCGCGATTATATCATTTTCGCGGTACTTCAACTCCTGCATTACCAATGATGACTTGCATTCAATTGCCAAAATATTGTTGCTTACATACTTGGCCTCAACATCTTGGGCTAACTCTGCGCCGATCAAAGCCGGCGCTTTTTCATTAAAAAATTCCACAAGATGCGTTGCGTCAATTTGCCGGCCGATGCCGGCTCGCTGTACGGATTTATTTAGTAATGATTTTATTGTGTGGAAAGCCATAATATCTATTATAATTGCCGGAATTCACAAATATCACGAAAGTCGCAAAATTTGCAGAGCTGAGAAGGCTTGGCCGGAAACTCGTTATTTTTTATCGCCGCTTCAATATTTTTAATCCGGCTGATGATTTTTTCCTTCATATCTATAATTTCATCCGGCGTACCCAAAAAATTTATTTCCGAATTATCATCAAGATAATAAAACTGCAAATTTCCTACTTTTCTTTTCATCACTTCCTGCGCGGCCATTTGATAAATCAGGAGCTGTTCTTTGTCTTCGGCGGTAACTTTTCCCGCTTGCTTGGGCCGGCCGGTTTTGTAATCAACAATATTTATTTCGTCTTTGTCTCCCGCGTCAATTCGATCAACTTTTCCGTACATCGTGTACTCTCCGAGTCTTAGCCGAAAGCCCTTCTCCAGCAACTCCACTTGCGGCCAGCTGTCTGCGTGTTTGGCATAAAAGTCTTTTAAAATCTGCCTGCCTTTTTTTTGATATTTTATTTTTTGCTGTTCATCTTCATACCAGTCATCAATCCAATACTCATCGTATAAAGCCAGCAATTCTTTTAAGTTTACTAAATTATTTTTATCTGCTTCGTCTTTCTTTTTAGATTCAAATAAACTTACTTGCTGTTTTTGGCCGCGCGTAAGCATCAGAGTAAAAAACTGCTGCAGGGTCAAATGCATGGTCTGGCCGAAACTAAAGGGCGCTTTGCCCTGGCGCGGAATTTTTAGCACATGCGCGAAGCGATACTGATACGGACAATTTTTAAAGGCTTGCAGCTGGGTGAATGAATAAAAAGCGGGCAATGAATATTGATGCTTAGCAATGGCTTTAGCGGGTTGCTTGGTCAACTCTTTAAACTTTACAGCATTGACTGACAGCGCTTGCTCTTTTATATTATCATCAATTAATTCAGCCTCAATTAAAAATCGTGATGGCTTCTTCTTTCTCGCGCCGCCATAATCCGGCGCCCAAGAAAAATAAAGTCCTTTTTTCGCGCGCGTCATCGCGACATAAAATAAACGCCGCTCTTCTTCCAGATGCGTATCGCCTTGGGGCAAAATTTCTTTGACCAGCGCGTCCGGCAGCGCGATTGGATCATGGCGTTCGGTGGTCGGAAAGCGCAGATCAACCATATTAACGATAAAAACATATTTAAACTCAAGTCCTTTGGCACCGTGCACGGTCATAATTTTTATCATCTCAGGCCCTGCCTCCGGATCAGTGGCAATGGCGCCATCATTGCCTGACTCCATTTCCAGCTCAATTTCTGCTAAAAAGTTTTTTATGCTTGCTCCGCCGCTACTAGCGAGTGGGTTATCATTCTCAAACTCCTTTACGCGCTTCATAAAAGCGTTTAATAGTCTGGCGGCATCACGCGCGTCTTGTTCGGGCAGTTTGCTGACATATTGAAGATACCCACTCTCATTCATAAAGGAAAAAATAATTTCGCTCGCTTTTTTGGTTTTAACCAGAGCGCTTTGCCTTTGGACTATTTCAATTAATGATTTTACCTTTTGTCCCACGCCTTTGCCAAAATTCGCGGCAAATTTAGTCGCCTGCCATAATGACCAGGCTTTTTTCTTGGCGCCGTTGAGCAATTCCATTATCTCTTCGTGGTCTAAACTAAAAATAGGAATATTCAGCACACGATACATGGCATTGGCTTCATGATAATTATCAAGCAATTTTAAATAGCTGATAATATCCATAATCACCGGCTGAGAATAAAGACCCTGCGCTGATAAAAAAACATAAGGCAGCCGCGCGATGTCCAGCGCGTTGGTAAATTCTTTGGCGGAACTATTGGCGCGGACCAAAATCGCAAAGTCGTTCCACGTGCAGTCTTTATCTTTTACTTTTAATTCAGCGATTTTCTCCACCACTTTGTTTACTTCATCTTGCAGGTCGTTGCCTTGAATCATTTCAATTGTTCCCGCTTCTTTGTTTTGAGAAATTAATCTTTTGTCAATTGGGTTAGTTATGCGCTGTGCGTTATGCGCTGCGCGAAGCTGTACCTCTAACCTATTGGGATTGTTCAGCTGGATAAACTCATAAGCAGTATCCAAAATGCTCTGCGCGCTGCGATAATTGTCGGTCAAAACTACTTCTTGGGAATTTTTATAATCTTTTTTGAACTGTAAGATATTGCTCATAGAAGTTCCCCTGAACCGAAAAATACTTTGATCATCGTCCCCTACGACAGTTAAATTTTTTCCCTGTGGAGTCAGCAACTTTACTAACTCATACTGCGCCCAATTCGTGTCCTGAAACTCATCAACTAAAATATATTTAAACTTTTCCTGAAATTTTTGTAAAACCGCCAGTCGCTCTTTAAAAAGTTTCAGCGTATAATTAATCAAGTCGCCAAAATCAAGCATATTATTATCTAATAATAATTGCTGGTAAACATGATAAGCGTTCGCCACCTCATTAATTCGACTAACTTCTTGCTCCAGCACTTCATGGGTTATTTTTCCGTCTAAGTCCAAAACTCCTTTCAGACGTCCGCGAATTTTATCGGTGGAAGTTTTGCCATCAAGGTTTTGCCGTAGCTCTTCAGCGTATTCCAAATATTCTTTCGCGGTTATGACTTCATCTTTGGCGCGGGAAAAGTGTTTGAGCATTGCGGAGATAAATTTCGTCGGGTTGCCCAGCGGCCGGTAGTAATCCAGCTCAAACTTGTCTAAATTTTTTTTAATCAATGCCCACTGGCCGAATTCGTTCAATAATTTAAAATTAGTCGGCAGGCCAATGTCAAATCCATGTTGCTGTAAAATTTTTTCACAAAAACCATGAAAAGTCATAATCCACAAATCCACATAGCCATAAGGCAGAAGTTTGTCCGCGCGTTCAGCCATTTCACCGGCCGCTTTTTCGGTAAAAGTCAGCGCCAAAATTTCGTCCGGTTTGGCCAATTCTTGCTCAATCAGCCAGCCGATTTTTTGGGTAATCACAGTCGTTTTGCCCGTGCCCGCGCCGGCAATAATGAGCAGAGGACTGCCCGTGTGTTCAACGGCTTTTTTTTGGTTTTTGTTGAGGTTATACATATATACAGTAGTATACAATAATTGAGCATAAAAAAAAGCCCGCTCGTTTTTGATGCCGGCAAAGTTTGATCAACAAGACCCCTTGTGATACGATATAAACGTAATAACTTATCAATAATATACTATGGTTTCTCTTAACATTGCGGTTAAAACATCAACAAAATCCGCTAAAAAATTAATAATAGAATTAGACGTGAATAAATTTGAAAGAATTGCCGCGAGTTTTGGTTTATTTCGCGATGACTTTATAGACAGTATTCAGCGGGCGGAGCAAGACTACCGGGCAAGACGATTCAAAAAAATAGCATCGCTTAAAGATTTACGTAACTAAATAAGCATGATAACAATTATCGTTACTGATGAGTTTAGAAAACGCTATCAACGGTTGCCGGCGCCAATTAAAAAGAAAGCTGAAAAGCAAGAACAATTGTTCCGCCACAATCCATTTCACCCGCATTATCTTTCGCTTTATTGACGGCGAAACGGCGCTGTTGCTGACTGTTGGAGAACATAGCTGGATTTATAACCTAAAATTCTAGATGTAAAAAAACCCCTACGAACATCCTGTTGCGTAGGGGGTTTAATGAACACAATATTATTTAATTGGTGATTTGGCTTCCGCCTCATCCACCATTCCTTGCAGATCATTTCTGATCTGCAAAATCCTCTCGTTAGAGATAAAACGAGCCGCCAATTGACCGGCGGCAATAAATTTTTTCATCATATGCCATTGTTTTGGACAATAGCAAGGCGAAACGCCTGCTATATCCAAAACACCTCTAACCTTTGATAACGGCCCGCCGACTTTGGCAACGCCGTTAAAAATAGTCATGATGAAAGCCATGATGAAAGCTCTGGATACAGAGCAAAATTTTTCTTCATCCGCAAAGTTACGTCGGATGAAAAGAGACTGCACCATATCCTCAACGGCCTTAGCCGCCTTGAACGCGGCCTCCGGGCCACCAGAGGAAAACATCCGGTCAATTTGCCCAGATTCGTATCCGAGCTTGACCAGCTGCCGACGCATGCTGTCAGCAAATTTTTGCTTTTCCGCCTTTCTTTCGGGACTGTCATAATCCCATTTTTTTCCCTCACGATCATTTTCATCTTTATAAAGATAAAAACAATATGTGGGACACTTAGGACTATTGTCCCGCCAATAAATACATTCAATGATTATTTCCGACTTGCGGTCGGAGATGAGTTCATTGAATTTCAATCCGGTTACCTCCTCAAATTCTGCAACCGGAAAATAAAACTCTTCTGGAGATGGGAATTCATTACTCCAGGTACTTTTTTCTTCCCACCTTCCCGCCCGATACACGGACTGGAAAATTTTCCATGCATCTGGCTTGTTTACCGAATCAAATGGTTCAATAGTGGCTACTACTCCGCCACCATAAAAATTTCCTAATTTGTCAACTGCTTTTTTTGTTATTTTCATGAGTTTTTTGCCAGTGATTCTTCGGCTCACTGACCAGCCGATGGAGTTTAAGCGCTAAAGCGCTTGATAGCCGCTTCAGAGATGATAATGACTCCAAAGCAGCTTCCAGACGGTTTTAACAGTAAAACCACCTCAAAGCTGCTCGGGAATGCATGTTTTTAAAGAGCTTATTATATCATACTTTCAAAATAATGTCAATCAAGAGTGCTTGGAATAACAAAAATATAGCTAAAATTAGCTATAAAATGATACAAAAAAGTTCAAATTTGGCAAAAGAATAAAACTAACTTTTTGAAAGAAAAAAAACAAAAAAATTTGACAAAAATAAATATATCTATTAAGATGTGTTGATTTAGCAAAAATGCTAAATAACGCACATTACACAATTTTTTTTAAAATAAAGGAGGTGAAAGGAAATGATAATTACCTTTCTGTCAATTGCTTTAGGCGGTTTCGTGGTTTTGATGTTCACTTTGGCCTTTGGCGGCGACCATGATGTCGACCACGACTTTGATCATGATTTTGATTCTGACGGAGATCACGGCAGCATTGGCGCCCATTGGTTTAGCGTGAAGGTGCTGTCTGCTTTTGCGACGGCGTTCGGCGCGACCGGGGTCATCACCTGCGTCTATAACTTTTCCGATTTTTGGAAGCTGGTTATCTCTACCGGAGTCGGCATTGTTATCGCCGCTATTGTTGACGCGGCCGTATCAATGCTCTACAAACAGCAGACGACCACCATCATTCGGACAAACGAATGTGTGGGAAAAACCGGAACGGTAACGCTGGGGATTTTAGCTAACGGCACCGGCGAGGTCAGAATAGAGCTGGAAGGAATGGCCATTAACAAACCGGCTCGCAGCCAAAGCGGCGAGGAAATAAAACAGGGAGAGGAGGTTGAAGTTTTGTCAGGAGGCTCACCGCTGATAGTAAAAAAATCCTAATAACAATATTAGGTAAACTCAAAAAACGGAAAAATATCTGAAAAAGGAGAACAAACATGTTAGAGTGGTTTAGTTTAGGTAATGTAATAGTGCCAATAATGGTACTATTGATAATTATTTCTTTCTTCGCGGTCATGCGCATTATGGCGCGCAATTATCTAAAGGTGCCGCCCAACCAGTTGGCAGTAATTTTTGGCCGCAAGTACAAGTACCGAGCCAGCGACGGCTCAACGCAAACGCGCGGCTTTCGTCTAGTCAGCGGCGGCGCGGCATTCATCATCCCACTACTTGAACATCACAAGGTAATGTCGCTGGACGCGTTCCAAATTGAAACCATCATCAAGAGCGCTCCCTCATCTCAAGGAGTAAGGGTGACTGTGTCGGCTGTTTCTTCTTTAAAAATCGGCAAGGAAGAAACCATGCTGGAGGCCGCCGCCAGTCGTTTCCTTGATCAAGGACCGCAACAGATAGAGGAGTTCTGCAAAAGCATTGTAGCTGGCGGACTGCGCGGCGTGGTCGCTACCATGACCGTTGAAGAGTTGGTCAAAGAACGGACCAAATTCGGCAACAAAGTTCAGGAAGACGTGGCCGGCGAACTGCAAAAAATCGGCCTGAATATTGATAACTTCATTATTCAGGAAATAAGCGATGATCAAGGTTATATTGACGCCTTGGGAAAAAAACAAACTGCGGGTGTAAAACGAGATGCCGCCATAGCTGAAGCGGAAGCGACACGCGACCAAAATATTAGTGTTGCTGAAGCCCTGCGTGAGTCTGACCAGAAGTCAAGCGAAGCAAGGCGAGCGGGAGAGAAGGCAAAGGCCGAGGCCGAACAGCAGATTTCTGATGTCAGCCAATTGCGGGATGTTACCATCGCGCAAAACACGGCTCTGGTGCAGGCTGAACAAACGAAAATTAAAATCGCCGCCGACATCGCCGCCGCGCAAAAAAATAAAGAGTTGCGCATCGCCCAAGTTGAGGCCGAGCAAGCTGAAGTAGAAGCTCGGACCAAGTTGCAGGAAAAAGAGCATGAAAGAAAAGACGCGGAACTGAAAGCCACGATTGTGGTGCAGGCAGAACGCGAAAAAGAGGCCGCTATTACCACAGCCGATGGAGCAAAAGAAGCGGCGCGGCGAGTAGCGGAAGGCGAACGGATTAAAATTGAACAAGCGGCTGAAGCCGGCAAAAAGAAATCAGAATTGGAGGGTGAGGGAGTAAAATTACGCCAAACAGCTGAAGCTGATGGTCGCAAAGCGGCCGCAACCGCTCTCCAGGCAGAAAAAGAAGCCGAGGCCAAAGGTAACCAGGCAAAACTTGAAGCTGAAGCCGAAGGAACCAAGGCCAAACTTCTGGCCGAAGCTGAGGGCATTAAAGCCAAACTTACAGCCGAGGCCGAAGGTATTGAAAAGAAAGCCGAGGCCTATCAGAAGCTGGATCAGGCTGGCAAACTTTTACTCATACTTGAGCACTTGCCTAAAATTATTGAGTCTCTGGGTAAGGCGATTAAGGAGGCTGGCGAAGGCACCTTGGCTCCAATGGCGCAGGCAATAGGCACTGGCTTGGCCGGTGTTGAAGAAATACGCCTCACCGACTTCGGCGGTGCTTCCGGTAGAGATGGCATCGGCAGTGATGTTCTTTCTCGTTTTACCGGCACTATTCCTGATGTGGTGTTTAATCTTCTGGCCAAAGCGCAAGCTATGGGTATGGGCGAAAAGGTTGCGGAAATCGGAAAACAATTCGGTTTTGATTTCAGCTCTCTGTTTGGAGGTAACGCTCAGTCCGTAAGTTTGGCAAGCAGCACGGAGCCAACCGCAAACGAACTGACCGCCGCCCCCGTAGAAGAAGAGGAGAAAATCAACAATGAGTAGCTCTTATCCCCTCTTACGCTCCGAGGATACTGATGGTTTAGTCATCCATTGTTCAGATCCAAGGTTCCAGTCGGCATTCCGCCAGTTTATCAAAAATGAATTGGGCCTGAATAATCCTTGTTTAATTATTGTCCCCGGCGGCATTCATGATTTGGTATCGTTAGCGCGCCCTAAAGCCGCGCGCCAGCTAAAGGACCAGCTGGAATTCATCATAAAAAATATGAGGGTAAAACGCATTATCCTCATCAATCATGATGACTGCAGATGGTACGCCAAATGGAACGCGCTGGTGCCGGGAAAAATTGGCGATGAAATCGTCAATAACCTAGCCAAAGCGGCCGAAAAAATAATGGAGAAAAAATTCGGTCTGGAAATTGAAATTTATTTAGCAAAGATTCAGGCTAACAATGTAATATTTGAACGCTTGGACACTCCGGCTAAATAAAATCTTTTTGATTATTTAATTGCAAAAGCCCATCTACAGTTTAGATGGGCTTTTTTCTTTGCTTAAAATAAAAAATTTTTATAATATCTCTTCAAATTCAATCTCGCGGCCGCTGTCATCCCGCAAATTCGCCCAAAAAAGCTTTACATTCATGCTGGGATTTTTGGCTTTAATTATTTCCGCCGCTTTTTTCATGTCAGCGACTTGTTTGGCTTTTTCTGCCACCGCGTCCGCAAAAGTATACTCAGCCGCGTAGGCGCCGCATTGGCTGTGATGAAATAGCACCACGCAATGCGAATGGTGAAGCTTGGCGGAAAGCGCGATTTGGCCCAAAAGCATTTCGCCCGGTTCGCTGTCGTCGGCTATTACTTTCGCCGCGCCGGCGAGCGAAACCAAGTCGCAATCGCCGATGTAGCCCTGCGCCTCCATCCATTTATTCATCTCCCGCGTCAGGCGGAAATCCATACAGCGTACTAAAACATGCGTACATTGATGAGACATATTATATTTATATATTAAATAATGCGTTAAGCTGTCGCTATTTTTTGCTTCTTTTCCATCTTATCCAGTCCGATTTTTAATAACGGCGGGGTAACTAATGTAGTCACAATAACCATAATGACAATCGCTGAAAAGGTCGCGTCATTAACCACGCCCAAGCTTTTACCAATAGCGGCAAATATTAAACCAACCTCGCCGCGCGGAATCATGCCCAAACCAATGACCAGGCGCGAGTAACCTTTATTAACTACCAGTCCACAAACCTGCTTGCCGATGACGGCGGCAATAGTGAGTCCGGCCGCGACACCAAGCACTTTAACGTCAGTGAATGTCTCCAGTTTAACCTGAATGCCCATCAGCACAAAGAAAATTGGCACTAAAAAGGCGGCAATCGGCTGAATCAAGTTTTCAATATGAAACTCGGGAATAATTTTGCCATGATGATCTTTGCGCGTAAATAATTTAAAATGCACATCATCTAAAATCAGACCGGCGGCAAAAGCGCCGACGATTGTCGCCAAACCAATGGCATTTGCCGCCCAAGCTAAAATAAAAGCAAAAATCAGCGCGGAAATAACCTTCATGCCTTCAACCTGCATTCGCGCCAGCTTCTTGCCAACCCAAGGAGCAGTATAGGTGCCTATCACAATTGAGCCAATAAGGAATACAACCGACTTGAGAGTTATCGCGCCGACTGATATTAGTGATACCGCACCAGTAGTGATAATACCGCTGACTACCGCTAAAACTATTAAACCCATAATGTCGTCAATAACCGCCGCGCCTAAGATAATTTTAGCTTCCGGCAGCTGCAGTTTGCCCAAGTCTTTAAACACCCGCGCGGTAATACCGACTGAGGTGGCGGTCAATGTCGCGCCGATAAACAAGTGAACATTCAGCGCAGCTTCCGGAAAAAAGAATTTTGAAACAAAAAATCCGAGAACAAAAGGCGCGATAACGCCAACAGTCGCGACTAGCAGTGACGGCACGCCGACCTTCATCATTTCTTTAATATTTGATTCCAATCCAACCATGAAGAGCAGAATAATTACGCCGATTCTGGATAAAATATCTATATGAATATCACTGGCAATCGGTATAAACCAAGTAATGCCGATGAGATGTAAATTACCGACCAGCACGCCAAAAATAAGTTCGCCCAAAACAGCCGGCTGGTTGAATTTTTCAAAAATTTCGCCGCCAATTTTTGCAGCCAGTAAAATTACTATAATCCATAATAAAACTGATGCCACCGGATCAACATGGCCTGCTCCTTCAGTTCCAGCTTCATGCTCTCCCGCTGTTACCGAATCAATTTCTACAGCCGAGCCATTGTCATAGACGGCTGGCTCAGGACTTGCGTCAACTACCGCCGGACTTAAAATAAGAGTTGATATAACTGCGAATGTTAATAAATATTTCCTTACTTTTTTCATATAGTATATAAAAAATAAAATAATAAAAATCCTACTTCTTAATTGAAGTAAAATTATCATGTTAATTAGGTAGTATGACTGCCTCTTCCGCGATGCCTTCTTACCGCTTTTACTCTCGCCATTTCTTTAGCGATCTTTGCCTGAATAGCTGTAAAGTCAACGTGTTCTTTTTTCTCAAGCATTGTTTCTTGCGCGCGAGTTCTTGCCTCTTCGGCGCGCGCCTCGTCAATATCCGCCGCGCGTTCAGCCGTATCAGCCAAAATCACAACTTTGGTCGGCAATACTTCAATAAACCCACCGGAAACAGCCATAGTTTCGATTTGTTTATTAGGCATAACAATTTCGATAACTCCCGCTTGCAAACTGGCGATCAGAGGAATATGGTGCGGCAACACAGTAATTTCACCCTGCTTGGTCGGCACGGTTAACTGGAGCACTTCTTGTTTAAGAACTACGCGTTCAGGTGTTACGATTTCAAAATGTAATAACATAATGCTAATCTACAAATGACATGCAAATTCCTCAAATTAATTCGCATGCAAATGTTGCATTGGCAGCATTTGCATGATAATTTACGGCATTTACATTATAAATTTTTTTCTATTTTTTAATTTCCTCAATCCCGCCTTTCATATAGAACTTATCTTCCGCCACATTATCAAGTTTACCGTCCAAAATCTGGGCGAAGCCTTTAATAGTATCTTCAAGCTTTACGTATTGGCCGGCATGTCCGGTGAAAACTTCGGCGACGAAAAATGGCTGGGAGAGGAATTTCTGAATCTTGCGCGCGCGGCTGACAGCCTGCTTGTCATCATCGGAGAGTTCTTCCATGCCTAAAACAGCAATGATGTCCTGCAAATCTTTGTAACGCTGCAGAATCTTTTGCACTTCACGCGCCACGCGGTAATGTTCCGCGCCGACAATTTTCGGATCAAGAATCGTTGAAGATGAATCCAGCGGGTCAACTGCCGGATAAATACCAAGCTCGGATAATCCGCGTGATAACACAACCGTTGAGTCCAAGTGGCCAAAAGTTGTGGCTGGCGCCGGATCGGTAAGGTCGTCAGCCGGCACGTAAACTGCCTGCACTGAAGTAATTGAACCTTTGTTGGTTGAAGTAATGCGCTCCTGCATCTCGCCCATTTCGGTCGCGAGCGTCGGCTGATAACCAACGGCGGATGGCATTCGTCCGAGCAGGGCGGATACTTCGGAGCCGGCTTGCGTAAAACGGAAAATATTATCAATAAACATCAGTACATCCTGATTCTTTTCATCGCGAAAGTACTCGGCAATTGAGAGCCCGGACAGGGCCACGCGCAGACGCGCGCCGGGCGGTTCGTTCATTTGGCCAAAAACCATAGCTACTTTGTCTAGCACTCCCGAATCTTTCATTTCATGATAAAGGTCATTTCCCTCGCGGGTGCGCTCGCCCACGCCGGCAAAAACCGAGTAGCCGCCGTGCTCTTGAGCAATATTATGAATAAGTTCCTGAATAACAACCGTCTTTCCCACGCCGGCGCCGCCGAAGAGGCCGACTTTTCCGCCTTTGACAATCGGACAAATCAAGTCAATAACTTTAATTCCTGTTTCCAGAACTTCCGCCTTGGTTGACTGATCAATGAAGTCCGGCGCCTTGCGGTGAATCGGGTATCTCTTTTCGGTTTTTACGGCTTTTTTTCCATCAACCGGCTCACCCAGCACGTTAAACACTCGCCCCAAGGTTTCTTCTCCAACCGGCACGGAAATTGGCGCGCCGGTGTTTACAACCTCCAAACCGCGCTTCAGGCCGTCGGTTGAACCCATGGCGACAGTACGAACGGCGCCGGAGCCGATATGCTGTTCGACTTCCAAAACCAGCTTGCTGCCGTCTTCTTTTTTAATTTCCAACGCGGAGTAGATGTCAGGCAAATTTTCTTCAAACTGAACATCTACCACCGCGCCGATAATTTGTTTTATCTTCCCTGTAATTTTTTTCATAATATTTTTATTAATGCTTATTCGTCATAAATTTATGGCTACTAGTGATTATAACTAATCTACATAAATTAATTACTAATTCGCGCAAATCACAAAAATTTTAATGACTTTCCAGAGCTTGCGCGCCACCGGCGATTTCGGCAATTTCGGAGGTAATCGCCGCCTGTCGCGCTTTGTTATATGTTAATGTCAAATCGTCAATCATATCAGAAGCCGCATCAGTCGCGTTGCGCATGGCCATCATGCGCGCGCTGTGTTCCGAAGCGTTTGACTCAAGCAACGCCTGAAACATCTGTATTTCAACCAAACGCGGAATCATTTCGTCCAGCACCTCGCGCGGGGACGGTTCAAAAATATACTCACGGTTTTCAAAATGCTTTTTTTGCTTTTCAGACACAACTTCAGGACTCATCGCCGCTCCTTCATGAAAACGCGGCGTCGATGCCTCGCCTGCTTGCGAGCCGATAACACCCAAATATTCATCTTTTTGACTTATATCAATCGGCAGAAGCTGTTTCACGCGCGGTACTTGTTTTACCGTGGAAATAAAATCAGTATAGGCTAACATTACTTTATCATATTTACCAGATAAATAATCATTGATAACCAAACGCGCGGTTGGTATTACTTCCTCAACTTCATTGGTAACGTCCGGTTTTTCAAACTCTGCCGCCAAATTATAGCCATAGCGATAATTAATCGCCGCGCCCTTTTTACCGAGGATGATACAGTCTGTTTCAACATCACTGTGCAGTTTAATAGAATTGACGGCCTTACTAATTATATTCGCGTTAAAGCCGCCGCACAGACCTCGGTTTGAAGTTATTAAAATTATAGCGACTTTTTTCACTTCTTTTCGGGGATTTAGTAAAGTATGCAAATTTTCATTTCTATCAGCGACTTCGGCCAAATTTAACACTGTCAGCCAGCTCAAATTCGCGTAGCTTCTGGTAGCCAGCACCGCCTCAATGGCCCGGCGCATTTTTGCAGCCGAAACCAACTCCATCGCTTGGGTAATTTTCTTGGTGTTTTTTACCGATTTAATTCTTCGGATTATATCTCGTGTGCTTGCCATATATTATTTAATTTTTCTCCTTAATTCTTCATATTCTTCTACGGACATATCAAGATCTTTTAATATTTCTTTTAAGAGGCCAATGCCAAGATCTTCATTGTCATGTACCGGAACAGTAGTTGTGCGCTTACTTTCATGATTGATAAAAAAATGATGGCTGCCTTTGGAACGAAGCAAAACAAAACCTAAATGCTTTAAAATTTTTATCATCTTCTTAGCAGAGATAATGTTTAATTTTGACATAGCTATCTGCTAAATTGAAGCTGTTGTATGCCGACAAACTGATTTTGCGGAATATTTGCCTCAAAGAATTTCTCGTCCACATCTAAACAAAGCCCGACTACCTCGTTCAGCCGCCGATACAACTCCGGCAATGTTTTTGCCTGCGTATAACAACTGCGCAAAGCCGGCACCCGGCCAAGATAATAACCGCTATCATCTTTTTCAATAATCACCGAAAAATTATAAATTTTTCTTTTTTTCATATAAAAAACTTGAATTTTTTATTAGTATTTTACAAAATAAAGGTTCAGCTTTGGGAGAGGGGATAGATTGGATAATGCGAAAAATTCCTTCGGTGTTAGCGCAATCGGTTTCACGCATTTTCCCATCTTCAGCCGGCATTTTTAACTGTTCCCAAATTGGGAACGGTTGAAAAAATTCTTTATCTCTTTCTTTCATTTTTGCCCAATAAGTCTTGGGTTGAGGACTGTCAGTCAGCGCTTCAACTATATCAATAACGGAAAACCACCATTCTTTATGATAAATAGTTTTTCTGATTCTTTTGCCTTTAAATAAAGTAATGCGGGTATTGCTATTTTTAGCGTTTTTCATATTTTATTCGCCTTTGGATATCTCTGGGTTGATGGCATTTGACAAAAATATTATTTTATTCACTAAACTTTGCCTTCTGGTTTTCTTGTTTTTTTGTTTTAATGTTCCCGTGTTTTTATGTTTTAATGTTACGTGTTATGAGATCAAATAATCCAGTCCTGATTTAAAATCATTCACTCCTTTTTTCAGCTTCGCCGCCGCCTTATCTTCCAAGAGCCCGGTCTTTTCTATTTCAGCTAAAACTTCTTTTAAGTTGATGTCGGCGTACTCGTACAGACCTTTTTCAAACTCTTGAATTTTTTCAACCGGCACATCATCAAGCAATCCTTCGTTAACGGCATAAAAAATCAGCACCTGCTTGCTGACCTCAACCGGCTCGTACTGCCCTTGTTTGAATATTTCAGTTAATCTTTTGCCGCGTTCAAGTTTTTTCTTCGTGTCGTCGTCCAAATCAGAGCCGAACTGAGCAAAGGCCGCCAGCTCGCGGTACTGGGCGGCATCCAGCTTCATCTTGCCGGCGACTTTTTTCATCGCCTTCACCTGCGCGGCGCTCCCCACCCGGGACACGGAAATGCCGATATTCATCGCCGGCCTGATGCCTTGATAGAACAAATCGCCTTCTAAAAAAATCTGGCCGTCGGTAATGGAAATAACATTCGTTGGAATGTACGCGGATACGTCGCCGGCTTGCGTTTCAATAATTGGCAAAGCTGTCAGCGAACCGCCGCCATAATCTTTATTTAATTTTGCCGCGCGCTCCAAAAGGCGCGAATGCAGGTAGAACACGTCGCCCGGGTACGCCTCGCGTCCCGGCGGACGGCGCAAGAGCAGTGACATCTGCCGGTAGGCAACCGCATGCTTGCTCAAATCATCATAAATAACAATAACATCCTCGCCCTTGTCCATAAAGTATTCGCCCATGGCGCAACCGGTATAAGGAGAAATGTAAGCTAGGGCGGCCGGATCAGACGCGCCAGCGACTACGATAGTTGTGTACTCCATAGCGCCATTTTTTTCCAGTTCAGTCACAATTCGGGCAACTTTACTCTCTCTTTGCCCAATCGCTACGTAAAAACATTTTATACCTTTGCCTTTTTGATTGATAATGGTGTCAATGGCAATCGCTGTTTTGCCGGTCTGGCGGTCGCCAATGATAAGTTCGCGCTGTCCGCGGCCGATTGGAATCATCGCGTCAATTGCTTTTAACCCGGTCTGGATCGGCTGGTTGACCGAAGCGCGAGTGATAACTCCCGGAGCGATTTTTTCAACTGGATAAAATTTATCAGCTTTGATCTCGCCTTTGCCGTCAATTGGTTGGCCCAAAGCATTTACTACGCGCCCGACTACCGCTTCGCCAACCGGCACTTCGAGAATTCTCCCCGTGCTTTTTACCGTATCGCCTTCTTTTATTTTCAAATAATCACCAAGAATTACAGCGCCAACGCTGTCTTCTTCAAGATTTAGCGCCACGCCATATATCACCTCTCCGGCCGAGACCTCAAAAGCAAGCATCTCGCTTGACAGCGCGTCCGAGAGTCCTGATACGCGCGCAATGCCGTCGCCGACCTCGGCCACTGTGCCAATTTTTTCAACCGCCACATCAGTAGAAAAATCATTTATTTGCTGTTTGAGTTGTTCAATTATGAAATCTTTTGAGTTTGCCATATTTTTGTCATTGCGAGGAGCGAAGCGAGGCGAGCAATCCCGTTTTTAACGCGACGTTCTCTCATTAGAGTTAACTAACTAACTTATTTTTTAAAATTTGTAATTTATTCTTAATGCTTGCGTCAATAATGGTATAACCGAATTTTGCTATAAATCCACCGATAATTTTTTCATCAATTTTATTATCGGCTTTAATTTCTTTGATATTTAAATTCTGCTTCAAACTCTGCTTAATTTTTTCTATCACCTCATCATCCAAAGCTTTGGCGCTGACAATTTTACCTTCAACAATTCCTTTTTCAAAATTCCATATATTCACAAACTCCTTGATAACCAGCTTGCTCTTTGTTAGCATCTGGCGCGCCGCCAAAAGCTTGGTGAAATTTTTTATCACAATCTTAATATCGCCGTCAGTTTCTGCCTGACTGACAACTTCATAAAAACTACGCGCGTATTGTTTCGGTGTGATTTTCATACTTCGCATTGAATTTTAAACCTCTTTAATAATCTTTTCAATAAAATTCTTATCCAAGCCGCTGTCTAACTTTTGCGCTAATACTTTTTCGACCGCCGCTACTACCAGCTCGCCAGTCTCCGCTTTTATCTGCGCGGTAATTAACTTTTTTTCGTTCTCCAAATCTTGTTTGGTCTTGGCAACAATGGCGCTGATTTCTTCTTTGGCCTTAACCATCATCTCTGCCTTGCGCGCCTCCCCCTGCTTGTTTACTTCAGCTAAAATTATACTCGCTTCTTGTTTGGCTTTTTTGATAATATCTTCTCTTTTACTTTGCGTATCGGCCAGTTCACTTTCGATTTTTTCCGCGTTTTTCAGACTATCATCGATTTTTTGCGAGCGCTCCTGCAGCACTTTCATCAGCGGTTTAATGCCAAAGTAGTAGAGCACCACAAAGACAATCGCAAAATTTACCACTTGCGCAACTAAGAGCTTAACATCTATATGAAATGTAGAAATGACTTCTCCCATAAAAATAATTTTAATAAGTTTACTATGAGAGTCTAATGCTTGCGCATCAAACTCCCATCTGTAAAACTACTAGCTAATCGAAAACGCTACCACTAGCGCGTAAATAGCGATCGCTTCAGCAAACGCCGCGGCGAGCAACATCGGCACCAAAATTTTTCCGGCCGCTTCCGGGTTGCGCCCAATTGACTCCATCGCCTTCGCGCCGATTTTTCCAATGGCTAGCGCCGGCGCGATTGAACCGATGCCGATTGCCAAAGCTTTGGCAAGCATTGTTAAATCCATAAATTCTCCATTATTACACCTCAATTACTATCGACTATGTTTTATTTATTTAAAGTCGGTTTGAGACGTAAGGTTAGTAATTAATTTTCAACTGCCAATTTTCAATTTTCAATAAATAATTAATTTTCAATAACTAGTTTCTAAAGGTTAAAAAATTAATAATTGAAAATTGACTGAAAATTGTAAATTGATCATTGAAAATTTACTAATGTTCTTCGCCGGTATTAATCGTCAAAAACGCCAGTGTCAACATCGCAAAAATCAAAGCTTGAATCACTCCAACAATTATTTCCAAAAACATAAACGGAATCGGCACCAGCCAAGCAATCATCGCGGACATTGAAGCGAGCAGAACTTCACCGGCGAAAATGTTACCGAATAAACGAAAAGAAAGTGACGCGACCTTGGCAATTTCACCGACAATTTCCACCAGTCCCACAAACGCTTTGATTGGATTGACCAAAATTATGGTTGGCTCTTTCATAATCTTTTTTGGTATTTCCAGAAATGCTTCAATATTAATAAACTTATTCAAATACTTCCAGGCGCCGAGTTTAAAAATGCCAAATAAGTGCGAAGCCGCCACCGCGATTAGCGCCAAAGCTAAAGTTGTGTTCAAATCAGCAGTGCCGCCGCGAAAAAATGGTATCAAAACCTGTTCGCCGTGTTCGGAAACAACTTGTCCAACCGTGCCCACTCCGGGCAAAAGGCCAAACCAATTATTTAATAGTATAAAAATAAAAAAAGTAAACACCAAGGGAAAAAACTGCAATGATTTTTTGTGATCGCCGGTGACTGAATCAAATGTTTCCAAAAACCATTCAAAAATCATCTCAAAGATTCCCTGAATTTTTCCCGGAATTTTTTTAATGCTTAATTTTAAAGTAGCAAAAATAATAATTATCAGCAAAACCACCATCCAGCTGACCAATAACGAATTAGTAACCGCGAATCCGCCAATATTGAAAAGCGGTTCGGCAAAAAGTGTTTGCTCATGCTTAACTTCAACTAAAACATTCTGCGAATCGTTATTTGTCTTATTTATATTTATTTCTTGGTTGCTTTCATTCATGATTTTAATTTTCAATTCTCAATCCCGAGTGCTCGGGATTGAAAATTGTAAATTGTAAATTATTTTTTATTGTACTTATCCATTTCCTTAAATGAATCTCTTACCAGACCAAACATGGATATGGCAAAAGCTATGCCTACAGTTAACAAAAAAAGCCATGGTTCTGTATCATAACGCCGGTCCAACCATTTCCCCAGATATATCGCCAGAACTACCGGTCCGATTATCCAACCGGACAGGCGCGTAAACATAAGTAGCGCCGGTTGCCACCAGGCGGCGACATCTTCTTCTTTTTTTTGTTTATCTTCGCTAATTTGCATATGCCTCCTTATTCACAACTAACCCTAATTTTTTTAATTATTTCATTATAATGTAATGCTAGCTAACAGTCAATTGACAAAATATAGTAATATTATTATAATTATAACTGAAAAAATTAAAATGAGAAAGTCTGACAAAAAACCGCTTGACAATTTTAATTATTGATCTTAACATAACTACATTGCAAACAATCGGGATGTAGCTCAGTTGGCAGAGCGCTCGCTTAATGAAAGCGAATGGCCGCAGGTTCGAATCCTGTCATCTCGAATTTATTTTAAAAAAAATACGCGCGTAGCTCAGTTAGCAGAGCGTTTGCTTGGTAAGCAAAAGGTCACTGGTGCAAATCCAGTCGCGCGGTTTTCCCTGAGCTCTTTATACGGGTCCGTAGTTTAATTAAAACGCTTGCCTGATAAGCAAGAAATGTGGGTTCCAATCCCAACGTGAGACCCGTCTCAAAATCCCCCTGTCTTTGGGGAAAGGACATACTACAAAAATCTGTTAATTTCGTAACAGTGCGTAGTATGTCCTGTTTTATTTTATGCCAAATAGCGCCTGCGCGTTTTGCGTGGTTGCTTTGGCTACTGATTCAACGGTAATATTTTTTAATTCGGCGATTTTTTTAGCAACTTCAACAACATAGCTAGGTTCATTTCTTTTACCGCGCTGTGTCGCCGGCGCCATGAACGGTGAATCTGTTTCAATCATAATTTTATTAAGCGGTACCTTGCGCAAGAGATCATCCCAGGAATTGTTAAAAGTGATTAAACCGGTAAAAGAAATTAAAAATCCAAGGTCAAAGTACTGCCAAGCAAGTTCCCAGTCTCCGGAAAAACAATGCATCACGCCTTTCAAGGCGCCGCTACGGCTTGGTTTGCGGCTATAAAAATCTTTTATTAATTTCAACACGTCATCGTGAGCGTCTCGGCAATGAATTATTGCCGGCTTGCCAATGTCATTAGCCAGTTCAAGCTGTTGTAAAAAGGTAAACTGTTGCAGTTGCTGATTTTGCCGCACCTTTGTCTTATCTTCCGGCAAACCTGTCTGTCCGATAGGCAGATAGTGGTAATCCAAACCAATCTCCCCAATCGCCACAACCTTGCCGCTTTGCGCCAAGCGCTGATAACTGTCATAGTCGAAACGTTCGCCCTTCATTTTTATCTTTTTCCCTTCTTCTTCAAATTCAGAGTCCTGCAAGTGAACTGGATGCAGGCCAACTGCCGCGTAAACTCCGGCCTCATATTTCCTGGCAATCTCAACTGCGCGCTTGGAGCTCTTTAATTCGGTCGCCGGAATAATTAGACTGATTTTTTGATCCAGCGCGCGCCGAATCACGGCATCCACGTCTTTGGTGTATGCCTGAAAATTCAGGTGGCAGTGAGTATCAATGAGTTGAAAGCCGTTAGCCATGTCGCTTATTTAATGCTGTAAAAAATTTGATCTCTATATTAAAAACTATTATTTCAAATTTTTAATTTCAGATTGCAGATTGCGGTAATCATAAATAATCATAAATCTAAAATCTTAAATCATCAATTTTAAGGTCTCCTTGCCGTAAAATTTTAACCTCTCCGTCTCGCGCGTCAACAAAAGTAGAGCCCTTGGATTTTGGCAATTTCCCCGCGTCAATAATGTAGTCCGGCTGATATTTTTGATTTTTAAAATATTTAATAACTGTCGGCGCGTCAAGCGCCGAGGGCCGGCCGGATGGATTGGCGGAAGTTGAAGTAATCGGCTTTTTTAAACTTTTAGACAAAAACGTCGCGATTTCATTGCTCGAAATTCTCACGCCGCCGTCAAAACTTTTTTGATTGATGCTTTTTTTAAAAATCTTTTTGCCATGCTCGTTATAGTTCAAAACCAATGACAAAGGTCCTGGCAAATATTTTTTTATTAATTTTTTCGCCGCCGAATTAATGACAAAATAGGTCTTTAACATCGCCTGCGACGCCACAATCACCGGCAGGGGTTTATTAAACGAGCGTCCTTTGATTTGATAGACTTTTTTTACCGCTATGATATTGGTTGAATCACACCCCAAACCGTAAAATGTCTCTGTCGGATAAACAATAACTTTTCCCTGTTGTAAAAAATCAGCGAGTTGGCTGATTATCTCTTTATCAATTTTATTTTTGTCTATTTTTATTATTGTCATAAAGCAAGTTTCAAACTTGTTTTGCGAGTAGCAAAATTGTTTGAAACTTATGCTGCATGCTACTTTAGTATAATCAGTAAAAGTTTAAAACAGTTCGCCTCAGACGGCGAACAAGTTTTAAACTTAAAGCAAAGAATGCAGTTCCCTCAATACCTGCGGCAATAAGGGAGAAACGAATTCGCCGAACTTTAATAAAAAGGGCGCGATTTTAGCGTTTACTAAAAATTTGTCAAAAGAGAATCCGAGCGAGTAGCGGCTGGCAAAGTAAATTAAAATCCCCAGCATCGCGCCGCTCAAAAGAAATCCGAACAGCGCGCCGGCCGCCCGGTTGATCAGACCAAAGAATGGGATAATGGCTAAAAAGTTAAAAAACTTGTCCAAAACCGCCACGCCAATGGAGATAATTTTTTGCGAAATAATCAGCAGTAACAAAAAACTAACGCCCAGACCGACATTTTCATAACCGGCGTAAAGCGAGCGCGTCCATTCATATACCGTCATAAAATAGTGTCCAGCCACCCAAATGCCGACCAAAAAACCAACCAGCTCGCCAATCATGCGAATAATGCCTTTCAAAAAACCGTAAACGACAAAAACCAAAACAAAGACCAATAAAAAGGCGTCAAAAAAACTTAAATTTAATAAAGCCGCAATATTCATAAATTTTTCCTCCTCGTTATTATTTTACCCTTTTTTTCTTTTAAAATCAATTTATCCGGATGTTTAAAATTTGATTAAAGATCACAAAATAAAAAATCCCCCAGATTCAAATAAAAGAATCTGGGGTTACTAGTTACTGAGCAAAAATTGACGATGATGCTGAAATCACCATTGTCTGTGAATACATTTGATTAAATTCATTAATCAAAGCATTCATTTCTTCTCCATCATAATCTTTAAAAATATAAAAAAACATTTGTTGCGGATCCTTATATACGGAATATATAGTATTGTTGATCCACCATGCATCCTTTATAGGGATAGGTTTTCCATCCCGAAAATCAAAAAAGGATTGTTGAAGTTTTGTAATATTTTCATTTGTGATTGCAGGAACAAAAAAAATAAAAGATATAATAATAAAAACTAACATAAAAAAACATCCAATCGCTATTTTTTCTTTCATTTTGAAAGATCTCCTTCTGACTGAAAAAAATTAAATTTTTAAAGATAAAAGTATTCTATCATATAATTAAAAAAATGTCAATATTTTAATTTATTTTAGTTAAAATAAACATAAAAAATTCATAGTTACTTGTTTTTTAATCCGCCTACCACTTAAGCGATCTTCTGTTCTGTAGAGTGAGTATTCGTGACTACATGCGCTCGCGCGTCCACCTCATAAGCCGTATTGGTCGCTTCAAAGAAATTCACCAGCTGTTCAACATCGTTGGCGGTCGCCATCCACTTGGCCGGATTGGAGACATTGTAGTGCGGGTTAAAGCCGAGCTCTTCAAGACGCCGGTCAGCCATATATTTCACGTACTGGTTGATGTAATCGGCGTTCAAACCAAGAATACCGCGCGGCATCAGTTCTTTGTTGTAGCTAACTTCCAGTTCAACCGCGTCCAAAATCATCCGGTGAATTTCCGCGGTAAACGCTTCATCGGCGATTTCCGGGTGTTCATCTAAAACGGTCAAAATCAAATTAATGCCAAACTTCAAATGCAGACTCTCGTCGCGCACCACCCAGTCAATCAACGAACCGAAGTTGCGCAGAAGTCCGCGCTGGCGAAATGACAACCCCACCATAAAACCGGAGTAAAACCAAATGCCTTCCATAATAACATTGGTCGCGACCAAATTGCGGATGAAGTCACGCTTGCCCTCAACAGTATCAATATCCAGATTTACTTCAGTCATACGCTTAAGATAGGTAATATTGTAATCTTCTTTTTTGCGCATGGTCTCGGTGGCGCGATGCGCTTTGAAAGCCTCCTCGCGGTTGATGGGAAAGGTTGACATCACATACTCAAAAGCGACCGAATGGTTCGCCTCCTCCCACATCTGCTTGGCCAAATACAAATGCGCCTCGGCGGCATTAATGTAGGGATAGACGCCAAAGGCCAGGCATTTATTTACCAAAAGCTCGGCCGGATTGAAATAACTCATGAAAAAAGTCACGGCGTGCCGCTCCTCGTCCGTCATGCGATTCCAATCGGCTAAATCTTCGCCAAGCTGAATTTCGTGCGGAAACCAGGTGTTGGACACGGCCTGGTCGTAAAGCTCCTTGGCCCAGGTATATTTAATTGGATATACCTGCAGGCCTTCGTGAATGTTTGTTTTTCCAACAATAGACATAAATTTTATGTAAGTATGTTATATAATGCAAATCTACGAATGATATGCAAATACCTCAAATTGCGAGCCATACAAATTTGCATAAAAAATATTTTGAAGTATTTGCATAAATTTGAGGATTTGCATTATATTTATCTTATTGACACGAATCGCACTGCAACCGTTCAATCGGATCAATCGGACAAGCATCAACCGCTGGTTTAAGATTTACCGCATTTTTATCAGTATCACCAACTTTAACTGGACCGCTGTTGGCTAGCGCTGGCTCGGGAAACTTCCAAATAACTTCGCCTGGTTCACTGTTTTTTTCTTCAACCTGTGCTGTATTTTTATCTTTCATGATGTCGGCCATTTGCGCCGCCACTGAAGCGACCGCCGGCTGCGGCTCTGCCGCCGGAATGCTAATCGGTCCAGCGGCTGCCGACTCTTCAGCGGCCGGCAGGGAAGCCGCTCCGGTAAAACCGCCTTTGAATCTGCCAAAACCGAAACTGCGGCCGCCGGCAATTTGTTCGGACTTGTTCACTCGCGAGGTACTCTGTTCGGCGGTATGGCGCTGTTTCATGTGCAGGTAATAAAAAGTTTTTAGCCCCTTATCCCAGCCATATTCATAAATACCCATGGTCTCTTCAATGTCGCGGGAAGTCAGATACATATTGCGGCTAATCGCCTGGTCAATCCACTTCTGCGCCCGTGAAGCAACTTCAATAAACGCCTTTGGATCCAGCTGAAATGAAGTCTTATAGATATCTTTAATATGCTGCGGAATACTTTTAATATCGTTAATTTCTCCCTGACGCGATAAAATTTCTTCCTTTACCTCTTCCCAGAGATTCAACTTTTTCAGATCATTTATTAAGTTGACATTCACTTCCAAAAACTTGCCGCGATTGGTCGCGCGCGCGAAGATATTGGAAAATTGCGGATCAATGCCGGGCGTGGTGCCAGCCACAAGACCAATATTGGCAGTTGGCGCAATCGCCATCAGCGTCGCGTTACGCATGCCTTTTTTTACCTTCTGGCGCAGCGCGTCCCAATTTAAGTTTATGCCCCGATTTATTTTTATCTCAACGCCGCGGTCTTTTTCCAAAATATCTATAGTATCAATTGGGACAAGCCCCTCACTCCAGCGTGAACCAGTGAAGTTAGGGTAACTGCCACGCTCCTGCGCCAAGTCTGCTGAAGTATCAATAGCCACATAACTGACAAACTCCATGATTTTATCAATTAAATTATAAGCGTCCGCGCTATCGTAGGCAATGCTTTTCCGCTGGATAATATCGGTAAACCCCATAATGCCAAGGCCGATCGCCCGGTTGTTCTTGTCTGAATTTTGCGTTTCCGGAATAGGCGATTTATTCACGTCCAATAAATTATCCAGTTGCCGAATGGCCGTACGTACGCTTTCTTCCATTAGCGCCCAGTCAATTTCATCGCTATCGGCGAAATGCTGGGATAAATTTATCGAGGCCAAATTGCAAACAGCGATATTATTTTTATCCTGCGGCAGACAAATCTCCGTGCAAAGGTTGGAAAGATGAATTGTGCCGGTGTTGTTATTTAAGGCGCGCACGTTGATTGAATCCTTGAAAGTAATCCACGGATGCGAGGCTGTCTGCAGCATAATCATAATTGATTTAAACTGCTCGCGCGCTTTTATTTTTTTGAACATATTTAACTTCCCGGCTTCGGCTTTGCGTACATACTCATTATACGCGGCGGAAAACGCAGCGCCATAGAGTTCATTAAGATCAGCTGTCTCGGCCGGATCAAACAGATACCAGTCATCATTGTTTTTTACCCGCTTCATAAATTCATCCGATATATACACAGATGTATTGGCGGTGCGCGTGCGGCGGTACTCATCGCCGGCGTTTTGCTTCAGGTCCAAAAACTCAGCAAAATTGTAGTGCCAGTTCTCCATATAAAAACACAGCGCTCCCATCTTTTTCCCGGCGCGCGAAACCGCGCGCAAGGTTGAGTCAATCGTGTGCATGAAGGGGATTGGCCCGGAAGAAAAAGTATTGTTGGAGCGAACCGGCGACCCTTCCGCGCGTAATTTTGTTACGGACAGGCCGATGCCGCCGGTTGCCTTGGTTAGCTTCATCACGTCCGAAACGGTTTTGGCGATATGATCGATATTGTCCTGCATTTCCATCACATAGCAGTTGCTCATCTGCGGCAGGCGCGTGCCGGCATTCACGTTCGTTGATCCGCCGGAAATGTAATGCAGCTGCGAGAGCTTGTTATAAAAATTAATTGCCCATTTCGTTGGATTCTGCTCCGGCAGAGCAAGCCCCATGGCAATGCGCATCCAGGTATACTGCGGCAGTTCCAGCAACTCCTGTTTTTCACCGCGAATGGCATAGCGTTTTAAAATTGTCGTCAAACCGATATAACGGAACAGTTCATCGCGCTGCGGTTTTAACGCGCTCGCCAGCAGTTCCAAATCGTATATACCCGTAAAACGTTTATCCAAAATACCATTTAACGATTTATTTTTGATATAACTGATAAAGTTGCTCCGATGCAGATCAATAAACTCTTCATTGGAATTAAAATCACCCAGCACTTTTTTATAATTTGTTTTGAGCAGTAGGCGAGTGGCCGCTTTGTCATAATCAGGGTCATCTTTGATATTTTGCACGGCCGCTGAAATTGTTGCCTGGTCAAGGTCTTCGGTGGTAATGCCATTATACAGCGTCAGTTCGGTTTCACTGGCGATTTGCGTAACCATACTGATAGGGTCATTCAAACCAACGCAGGCGCGCTCAATTGAACGATTAATCTTGTCAGCGTCATAAGGCTCCATGGAACCATCGCGGTGTTTAATCATTATATTTGTCATGGGGGTAACAATTAGTAAAAAAAATTTTATTTGAGCAGGGAAGTGAAGAGTAGAAAAAAACCAATAACTATTTCAAACTTTCAAATAAATTTAAAAATAATGTACTGACGCAAAAAATACTATATATTGTGGGTGAATTTAAATTATACCACAACATAAAAGCTCCGCCTATTAGCGGAACTTTAGCCTAACAAAAAAGTTATCCACACCCTACTTTAAATTAAAAAACCATGCGAAAAGTATGAGATGCAATCCATAACCGATTAAGAGAAAAAAAACACCAGTTATCCCCACTATCCTTTCCCTTCTCATTTCTCTCAAAACAATGTTATCAACTTTGTGCTCATTCAAAAAACGATGATGAACTCGCAAAGCGGCAAAAGCTATCATCACCGTGCCAATTACTTCAAATGTCGCTGACAACATCTCCAAATATTCCATATGATTATTTTATTAAATTATTCCAGTCTTGCGCGAACTTCGCGATTCCCTGTTCGGTAAGTTCATGTTTTAAATTAAACTCATCCCACGATTTTTCTAAATTTAAACTCTGGTAATTAATCGCTGTTAGTCCCCTGCTGTTATAAATAAAATCATCAGCCGGCGCGAGCAAGCCCTGCTCAGCCCATTCTTGCAAAATTTTTAACGGCGCGGTGATGATATCGCTTTTTATTTTGAGCGCGGCGTTAAAATGATCCAAATTGCGCACGCTCGCGGTTAGCACTTCAACATGTCCATCACTGGTTTTATACATTTGTAAAATATTTTTTATCAAATCCAGGCCATTCTCGCCGCGGTCATCCAGCCGGCCGATGAAGGGTGAAACAAAAACATCGCCTTTTTTCGCTCCCCTAGTTGCCGCATAAACTGCGGCTGCCTGTTCTTGGGAAAAACACAAAGTTAAATTTACTTTTATACCGTCCGCGATAAATTTTTCAGCAGTCTCCAATCCGGCCGTTGTCGTTGGCAGTTTTATGTGCGCGTTGGGAATCCAGGTGTTCATCTCCCTGCCCTGCTTAAGCATTTGTTCCGCCGTCGTATTTGCGTCAGCATAAACTTCAACCGAAATTGAACCGTTGGGAATCAGCCCGGACAGCTCGGTAACGACTTTTTTATAATACTCGTACACTTCAGTTTCAGAAAACTTCTCTCCGCGCGCCAGTCGCTCTTGCGCGTCCGGACTTTTCGCGATTAATGATGGGTTAGTCGTCTGGCCGTCCAAAAAGCCGAGGAGCTTAATTGCTTCTTTAGTTTCGGCAATGTCGCCGGAGTCAAGGAAGATTTTGGTTCTTAAACGTTGGAGAATCATGAATAAAGAATTAGGAATTATGAATAAAACGATTGGTTTGCTTTATCAGGCCGTTTGTGATTTTGTGAACTTTTATTGATTGCTGAGCGAGTTCGTTAAATACCTCAAGCGTCAAATAGCCTACATCCCGCGCAATTAATAATTGATTTTGTAACTCTGTTACTGACCCAAGGGATATAAAATAAAAATGTAATTTTTCTTTATACGAATAGCGGCTAAATCCTTCAGCAATGTTAGAAGTGATAGATACCGCACACCTTCTCGTTTGACTAGTTAAACCAAACAACTCTTCTTTGGGAAAAGATTTGGTAATGACATAAACGCGTAATACTAACTTGTGTCCCTCTTTCCATGCGTCTAAATCAGTAAACGAAACGATTTTACCTGATTCCTGATTCATATATCATCATTCATCTCACAATCTCCTTCCCCTCATGATACTCAATCGGATGCTCTTGGGTTTCGGTAATGTCGCCGCTGTCTAAAAATATTTTGGTTGTTATATATTCTGGCCTCATAATACGACGTTTAACATTTTATCGTACAAAATAAAACTCATTACTACATTAGTCTACGCCTTCTATAGCCTCTACAATCTTACCGGCACTCATCCAGCTTAACTCTGTATCGGGATGTTGTGCAAAACAACTCCGAACGTCATCGTGAAAATACTGCTGCGCTTCTCGCATCTTATCTTCCCAGTGATAGTGACAGTCGTAGATACTTTCAAATTCAGCACTTGGACACGTGTCATAGCCATCCACCGCTACCGAATGCTCCGCCCTGCCATTAGCATCAGCTTGCACAAAACAGTCAACCAGCGCCTGATCGTCTGTGTTCAGCATTTCATACGCCATAGTTTCTGCGGGCGGTGACTGTATTAAAAAATCATCTGCTGAAACATAATAATACTCCATGTTTTCAATAATACCGCTATCGTCCTCATCGTATTCCAAATTCATGCCAACAGGAAATACACGCCCCCGACGGTAAAAAAAGTGTGCGAGTGCCATTAAATCTATGCCGTCATCCGGTATCGTGATTGCTTCGTTACTTTCCCGTAAATTAGCCACTGTTCCTGCTGGATATTTTTGTCCGCCTTCTTGTTGATTCAGATAGTGCAATTCAGCACCCTCATGTAATTGATCGTCCAAAAGCAACGTTCTAACCAGCTCCGGAGATGACATTACCGCTGCTAATGCATTGTCAGGAACCCAATGCCCGGCAATTTCTTTTTCTTCGGTAAGCGCATGGCCACGCTCAGCAAGCTCACGGCTACGTAGCGTTTCAATTTCTGCTTCGCTATACCCTCCTGCTAAAGATCTCACATACGCTATGCCACTGATATGTTCCGACACACAATACCAATAACGGTGCGCCGCTTTTTTAAAACACAGGGTCTCATCAGCATACACCGCATCCCACACGCCATATGTATCATAGTGTATTTTGTACCGGCTACCGTCACTACTCATAACAATTTCAATGTTAAATGGCTCTGTGTATCCTAATCTCTCAAGATTGCTGACAACATTCAACGCATAGGCAGCTGGTTGCGTACGTGCCACATCAATAGTACCACTCGTTATGCTATCTGTCTGGTGTATGTCACCGTCATCACTGACGATGGTAGTATGTTGTGGTGCTGCATTATTAAAAACAAACACCCAGACTATAAAGAAAAGCGTGGCTAAAAAGAGCAGCCCGGCAGCGCTCCATACCATAGCAATGGTGCGCTTACTGCCTTCTTTAGCTATGCTTACATTACTATTCTCTAGTACTTGCTCATCATTGTTGCTTGGTTGTTCTACACTATCAATTAGCTGCTGATTTTCTTCTTCCATATTTTTTCTTTTGAACTATTGAAAATTTCACTTCATAATCTCCTGCCCATCATAATCTCCTGCCCCTCGTGGTACTCAATCAGACGCTTGGTTGTTTCGTTTTTATAGTATGGTACTTACTTTTTTATTGGTTCACACCACTGGTAACTACCCAAACAGCGCAACTGATTTTGCATCAATCCTGCCGGACAGCCACTCGACGGCATGGGTATATATCCACTTTTTTGCATAACCGTTACTGATTCTATACAACATTCATCATTTTGGTTCTGACAGTTAGTGAGTAGGCTTTTGTAGTAGGGTGGTTGCTGCACCGTACTACTAGGCGGCCAACCCTCACTCCATCGCCAACCCTCACTCCGCCATTGAAAATTATCTATATAAACAATGTACGCAACTACCACCATAACAGTAGTCACACCCAAAAAAACTACTATTTTCCATATCTTGTTCATTTGCAACATACTAGTAAAAAAGTACACTGCCGAAGGAGCGAGTAATATAATATAGCCTAAGACCAATTGCGTGATTGTAATACACTGCGAAGGGCAGCGTACAAACGCGGCATCATAGAGCACTGTCCAATCCGGACATGTAGCGGTCGTTGGGGCACATCGAGGCATGCCGTGCGGCGTACCCAGCTGTAACATAACGTACCAAATAAACAAGATAACGAAACTGACAAAAATATTAATGATAATTTTTTTAGAAAATTTCATACTTCTTATTTCTTACTTCATAATCTCCTGCCCATCATGGTACTCAATCGGACGCTCTTGGGTGTTAACCTTATCTTTCTTAATTAAACTATCAATATGCCGTAGCGCCTCGCCAGCGGAATCAACGAGGTGATAAATTTCTAAATCCTCTTGGGCTATTGCCTTGCTTTTATTATACAGCTCTTGCTCAATCCAGGAAAGCAGCGGTTGCCAGTAGCTTTTACCGACTAAAATAATGGGGATGCGGCAAATTTTTTTCGTCTGTACCAAAGTCGCGATTTCAAAAAATTCATCCAGCGTGCCAAACCCGCCGGGAAAGTAGATATAAATTTCTGACGCGTAGGCGAGCATCACCTTACGAATAAAAAAATAGTGAAATGACTGTGACTCTCTGACATAACGGTTGGTACGCTGTTCTTTGGGTAGCTGAATATTGAGCCCGACCGAGACGCCATTTTTTGCCTCCACCGCGCCCTTGTTGGCGGCCGCCATTACGCCGGGTCCGCCGCCGGTAATGACCGCAAAGCCGCGCTCGGCTAACCCTTTAGCTAAGCTTGCCGCTTCATCATAAATCTTATCGCCATCTTTACAGCGCGCGCTGCCAAAAATAGTGGCGGCCGCGTCATAGCGGCGCAGAAACTCAAAGCCAGAAACGAACTCGCCCATGATTTTGAAAATGCGCCAAGACGGGGTGACTTCGTCGCGGCTGTAGGCGATGGAGGAGATTCGGGGTTTAAATTTTTTTACTATCTTTCTATTAAACATATTGTTCTATGCTTTGTTTCAAAAATTTTATAACGAATTAAAATTCATCTAAATTTTCTATGATATTATCCTTTGCAGAGTCAATTTTAAATTTATGTTCGAAAACATATGTTGAGCTTGCGGGGTTTTTCATCCACTCCCGATAATCTGCTTCGCGAAATTGAATGGTATCCGAAGTATTTCCTTCATTGTTTTCAGCCCATATAGTAATCGTTGGATTGAATCTGGAGGCTCCAGAGTCTAAAGGCACAAGACCATTTGTTAAATCTAAATCGTAAGGACCTTCGGCACAATAATCATATTCTTGCCAAGGTGGTTCGTACTCGTAACAAATATGTAATTTCCCCTCCTTTATTGGCCAACCCCATTTATTTACGACTAATAGTTTGATAAACGAGTCAGGGGGAAGATTAGGAAGACCTAAATATGTTTCAACTGAACCATCCATATTCTTTATTCTATATTGATCATCGCCATCTATAGATCGCAGTTTAGGTATATAAACGTAGTAATATGTACCAAAAATAACGATTATAAAAAATGCATAAATAAAAATAGGTTTTAAATATTTTTTATTCATATATATAGTTATTAGCTATAATTAACTCGGGAATAGCCTTTCCCTGTGGACAAGTTTTTACTTCTGTTTTACACTCTTTACCAGTAAGGTATCCAGTCAAGAATGCATAATCTAACTATTCATGTAGGCCTATTTAGCACTACTTTGTTATGACTAAACTTATGTTCTATCTCGGAATTGATGTGGGAAAATTTTCCCACTCACTCTGCCTCATTGACGAAGCCGACCATCATGACCTTGCGCGTAAAAAAATAATGAAAAGCTTGCGACTCTTGCACGTATTTATTAATGCGCTGCTCGCGCGGCAGCTGAATATTGAGACCAACCGAGACACCGTTTTTGGTTTCCGCCGCGCCCTTGTTGGCGGTCGCCATCACACCGGGCCCGCCGCCGGTAATGACCGCAAAGCCGCGCTCGGCTAACCCTTTAGCTAAGCTTGCCGCTTCATCATAAATTTTATCGCCATCTTTACAGCGCGCGCTGCCAAAAATCGTGGCGGCCGCGTCATAGCGGCGCAGAAACTCAAAACCAGAGACGAACTCGCCCATGATTTTGAAGATGCGCCACGATGGGGTGACTTCGTCGCGACTGTAGGCGATAGACGAAATGCGGGGTTGAAATTTTATGGCTGGTTTTTTGCGAGCAAATATCATAAATTGTTATATTGTCCTATTGTTATATTATTACGTCATTACGCGCTCCCGGTTTATTACTAGTTTGATACATAGTACGCTGCCGACTTCGGCCATGAAATAAAATTAACTAAAAATCTTTTTATAGTATCAAGATCGGCATTCGTCCTTAACTGATAGAAAGTAATTCCTCCGTAAAGGATGTCGCCGCTTTTATAGTCTTTTGAACGAATGTTCACAATTTTGTAACCAGGATCAAGCTGCCACCGCGTTGAGGCATTCCCATTCTTGTCTGTGTCGGATATATCATAGATGTATATTTCGGCATTGTGATGAGCTGTTTCTATTTCCAGCTTATCAATGAGGTTACTGTTTTGAGGTAAAAAATTAACGGCTTCCGGTTCAGTTTCTCTTGTCCAAATTTCTATAACTTGTCCGGAGTAATCTTCATTTTCTCTGACAACTAAGTGGTTACCTGAATTTTCACTAACCCTAACGCCGTACCAGCGAGTCGGGTATAAAAAATGTATGTGAAATAATTCAGCGTCGGTATAACCAACATCTCCTACCTCAAGATATGGAAACACATCGTCACCCAAGGGCATATCATAATAAGGCGAGTCAAATTCTAAATAATTAGGCGAGTCAAAGCCCCAAATTAAGAGACTTATTACCGCTAACAAAATTACTATAATTATTATCAGATACTTTATCATAAAATTGTTCGGTTGTTTTATTAAAGGTTACTGTTTGAAGTAAAAACTATTTACTATTCCAGCTAATGCAATGATATAATCTTCGTTTTCATAACCTTTTCCTGCTGCCGTATAAGAGATTACTAGCGGTTGTTCTTGGCCGTTGTCCACAAAATAATCATGTCTCGTAGACTGTGGCGAAACCCAAGGTGTTTGATATCTGCTTTCTACAGCTAACCGTCCTCCTACAGAAACTGCAAACCGACCAAATCCTATTTCATACAGAAAACTTTCATACGGAAAATTATCATTGCGAACGCGCCGACCATATTTTTGCTCTAAGTCTCTCTGAGAAAAATCGGCTTCATCGTCATAGTTGTGACTGCGCCCAAAAGACACATACAAATCAGCCCCTTCTGTGGATCGGCTCTCCCTGGCATAATCTTTCCGAGATTTTACTACAACCAGCTGATTGATTAGATCGCGGTCTATGACTATCCAACCTGAGGGATACTTAAAACCAAATCCGTATTGTTCGCTCTGATAACTGTTCCAGTTGGTGGTGTCGGCTAAATACCCAGCCTCATTTAAAGCTATTTCCTGTTGTTCTGCTGCCCACTCTAATTCTTCTATACTCGGCTCTATGATATAATCGGGGTCGTCAAAATCTACGTCAAAATGAATAATGTCATCTTCCATAAGCGTAATTTCGTCTGAAATCATTATTAGATTGCTAACCACTTTTCTATGGTAGTAGTAGAATCCGACTCCCGCTGCTATTAAAACCACCATTATCAACACTAATACTTTTTCCAAGACACTCAATACAGCCATTTTCTTTACTATTGATCTCACTCGAGTATATACATCAGCCATCCAACTAGACTGCGTACGTTCGGTATCACTGTCTAGTGTAAAACGATTGTCATTGTCCTGTTGGATATCCATATAGATAGAAGATAAAACTAAATAATGTTAGGTGGTAATAATGGATTTGACCTTTTCCACAATCCCCGCCGCGTCAATCCCCTCATACTTGAGCAACTCCTCCGGCTTACCACTGCGCGGCAGTTTTGTTACCGCCAGCGAATAGGTGGGACGCGTAATAACACCGGAACCGCAGACCGCTTCGTACAAACCGCCTTCGGGGTGATTGTCTTCCACAACGATTAACGCTTGCGTTTCCTGACAGGCTTTTTGTAGCGCTTTGGTGTCTAACGGTTTGACGCTGTACAAATCAATTACGCGAATGTGAATACCCTGTTTTTGCAGTTCATAAAAAGCTTTAATCGCCTCGTGCAAAGCGATGCCGGCGGCAATAACGGTCGCGACATCTTTTTTACTTTGAAAAATTGTCTTACTGCCGCCGATTTTAAAACTCTCGCCGTTGCTGTAAATCACCGGCGTCTTCGCGCGCGTAGTTTGTAAATAAACCAAACCGTCATGCTTGGCCGCCGCCAAAACTAACTTCTGTGTAGCAACGGCATCAGACGGATACAGCACAACGCTATTGTGAACTGAGCGAAACAAGGCGATTTCTTCCAGCCCCATCTGCGAGGCGCCGTCTTCGCCAATAGACACGCCGGCATGCGAACCGATAAATTTAATATTTGCGCCAGAATACTGACACATACGAATTTGATCAGCCGCGCGCGTGAAAAAGGCGGCGAAGGTTGAAACAAAAGGAATTTTTCCCCGCCGCGCCAAACCCAGCGCCGCGCCAACCATGTTCTGCTCGGTAATGAACATTTCAAAAAACTGCCGCGGCGTTTTTTCTTTTACCGTTTCGGCAAAAGTGGAGTTACTTACCTCGGCATCCAGTACTACTACCTGCTTATTCGCCTTTGCCAGTGCGGCAATCACATCGCCATAGGCCTGACGTGTCGCAACCTGTTCATCTTTACGGTAAATTTTAGATTTAGGATTTATGATTTTAGATTTGTTTGGAGTTTGTCCCGCCACGGCGGGATTGGAGCTTGGAGCTTTTAACTGACCTCGCGCTTCATGATCAACTTCCCCCAACTCTTTAATTGCCTTATTCAAATCATCCTCCGCCAGCGCTTTTCCATGCCAGCCGTCTTTATTTTCTAAAAATGACACACCCTTGCCTTTCAATGTTTTTGCAATGATCATCACCGGTTTACCCGTCGTAGAGACACGATATATCGCGTCTCTACCCTTCAACGCCTTGTCGTAAACACGGGCCACCTGCTGCACATTGTGTCCGTCAACCACCACCGCCTCCCAGCCAAATGCCTTTGCCTTGTCTGCAAAATCTTTCACATCATGCCCCGGCATAGTTTCGCCGCGCTGGCCGAGCCTGTTCACATCAATAATGCCGATTAAATTATTTAATTTATAATAAGCCGCCACCTGCATCGCCTCCCAGTTTGATCCTTCGGCCATTTCGCTGTCGCCGAGCAGTACGAAGGTTTTGTAAGCCAAACCATCATAACGCGCGTTGAGCGCCATGCCCACGCCAACGGACAGCCCTTGTCCGAGCGAGCCGGTCGCGACTTCAGTGTACGGCAGGCGACGTGTCGGGTGCCCCTCAAGGCGGGAGGTAAACTTACGAAATGTGGTCAACTCTTTATTGGTAATGCTTGAACCCGCAACCGCCGCCCACAGTGAGTAGAATAATGGCGAGGCATGCCCTTTGGAAAAAATCAGCCGGTCGTTATTCTGATTTTCAGGATTTTTAATATCATATTTAAAATAACCATTAAAAAACAACACCGCCATCAGCTCCACGGCTGACAGACTGGACGTTGGATGTCCGGAACCGGCCGCCGTGGATGAGGTTAAAATCCAGTAACGCATGAGTTTAGCGATTTTATTTATATCATTTGGCATAATTTTTTGAAATTATTTTAATCTCTTTTTATTTTCAGGCATCTGTAAAAAATTATCTTTTGTTGAAACTTTTTTTCCGCTTTTTTTCTCAAGGTCCTTTCTGGCCTTGCCGGCTACGCTTCCGCCTGCTTGCGCGGCCAGTTTATTTTTATCAAAACCCATGGTGTCTTTATTTTTAGCAATCTCAATAGTTGAGGCCTCGCCAAGCATGGTAAAAATCAATTCCAGGTCGTTCATATGATCCCTCAAATTTTCTCTGTTTAAATTCTTGAACTTTTGATATTGACTGGGAGTCATGCCGAAAGTCGCTTGGGAAATTTCCGCAGTCAAAATCGCGTACTCTCGCTTTTCTTTGACGCCGCGTTTTTGCCATTCGTCCGTCAAGGTTTCGCGAACTTCTATCCCGCGCATTCGTTTCTCAATCCAGGCGTCAGAATATCCTTTGGCTTTATAAAGCGTCCTTGTTCTTTTTGTCGCTATTTCTGGATCTTCAATTTCTTGTATTCGTTCATAACCGACTTTAGCCAGCCAGCGCTTGAATGGCTCGGCTTTTGAGGAGGGAATTGACTGAATAATACGAAAAATTCCTTCCGTATTAGCACAATTCAGTTTTTGAGGACCTCCTGCGGTATCAATGGTAAGGGTGGTGGCAATTTGCCCCCATCCTTGGGATAGCTCCTGGTCGCGCCTACGCATATCTTTTATATATCCTTTTGGTTGCACAGAATTAGTTAATGCAGCTACGACATCTTCAATCACAAACCACCATTCGTTTTTATGTATGGTTTTACGAATTTCTTTTTTCCTGAAAATAGCTATTTTAGTTGATGCGATTTCCATGTTCTTACTTTTTTATTTGTTATTATTATTTTAACTTCTGCTTTCTTACTTCTTCGTCACCGCGTGTCCCCCAAACTCCCGCCGGGTCGCAGCAATCACCCGCTTGCCCAAGGCAAATTTTTTGGAGGTATCTTGACGAGTTTTCACTGCTACTTCAAACGCCGGCGCGTAGCCGTTGATTGACTGCACCGTATCCTGCAATTCTGCAATGGTAACGCTGCCGATTTGAGTGGAAATATCTTTAAAATCCTTACGCGTAAGACCCGTAACCATCCAGTCAAGCAAAGCGCTGCTCACAATACTCGCCGGCTGCCAGGTCTTGGCCGCCTTGAGCAGGTCAATTTTTTGTTCAAAGCCGTTGAGCAACTCCATACCTTCAGCGAGCCCTTGCATGTATACGTACTCAATGATGTTATGCACGCTTTTGACAAAGTGTCCGGCGCCGCTGGCGCCAAAATAGCCGTAACCGTTTTTGGGCGCGAGCGCCTTGCAGAATGGCTCAATGTGTTTGAACTGCGCTTTTGGTCCGCCAATCATCAGCGCGTAGCCGCGTGTGAGTCCCCAGATACCGCCGGAAACACCGGCGTCAAACAAATGCACGCCGTATTTGGCACAACGCTGGCTCTGGGTTTGCGCGTTTTTGTAAAAAGCGTTCGCGCCGTTGATAATGATGTCGCCTTTTTTTAAAAGAGGCAGAAGCGCGTCAATCGTTTCATCAGTCACTTGACCGGCGGGCAGCATCAGCCAGATAATTTTTTTACGCGGCAACGCCGCTACCAACGCCTCCAGCGTATCAGCGGTTTTTCCCTTGGCTTTGGTTATCTCCCGATAGACCTCTTTACTGCGGTTGAAGCCAACAACATCATGCCCGTTCCGGAGCAGACGGACAGCCATGTTTTTACCCATACGGCCGAGGCCGAGAATACCGATAGTCATAATTCATTAGTTATTTATTTTGAGTAACAAATTTTTCGGCCCCTTGCCGCCCTTTTGGTAAGTTTGCAGCGGCACTTGTTTCCAATGTTTCAGCACAGCCGTAATGTATCTCCACGATGCCGCCAGTTCGCGCGAACTGGCAAAGTTGGTCTGTTCGCCGCGCATAGCGCGAAATAAAAGTGTTTCGTAGGCATCGGGAATACGCTCCCGCCTAGAACCGGCGAGGCTGGCGGCGGCGTCACTGAACTCGTGGTAATCAAAGCGCAGCTCTTTACTCACCATCTCGTTTTTAAAACCCGGCCGCTTGGCCCAAAAGTGTACGGCGATACCTTCTTGGGGCTGAATGCGAAACACCAGTAGGTTGCGCGGATGCTCGTGCGGGCCCGCAGGACAATTAAAACATCCTTTTGTCTGCTTAAAGTATACTTTTATTTTTACCTTGGAGCGATGCAACGCCTTACCGGCGGTAATATAGAACGGCACACCGCGCCAGCGCCGGCTCTTGAGCTGTGTTTTAATCTGTACGAAGGTTTCCGTCTGCGACGCTGTTTTGCCCGACGGCAATGGTGCCGGAGCGTTTTTCACGTCATCGGCGTAGCCGCGATACTGCGCCCGCACAACGGTATCAAGCAGTGTACCCGCGGCCGGCAGCGCCAGACTGCGCATCACGCGCTCCCGCTCGCGGCGAATGGCGGCAGACCCCATGCCCTGAGGCTGTTCCATGGCGACGAGCGCAAGCATCTGCAGCGCGTGACTTTGCACCACGTCGCGCAACTCGCCCACTCCGTCAAAAAAATTGATGCGATGCGCCACGCTCTCGGCCTCAAAGAGTTCAATTTCCACACGCTCTACGTAACGCGCGTTCCAAACCGGCTCAAAGATGCTGTTGGAAAAACGAAATGTTAAAATATTCTGAATAGTTTCTTTGGCTAAGTAGTGATCAATGCGGAAAATTTGACTCTCATCAAAGAGCGCCCCCAGCTGCGCGTCCATATTGCGCGCGGTAGCGCTATCACGGCCGAATGGCTTTTCAACCAGCAGACGCGTCCAGCCCTCGCCCTCACCAACACAGGCGATACTTAAACCCGAGTGAGAGAGGTTCTTAAAAATAACCGGGTAGTACTCCGGCGGCACGGCGAGGTGTAAAAGCTTGTTGGAACAAATATTTTGACCAAACTTTTTATCCAGCTCCACTAACCGCCGCTTAAGCGTCTGGTAATCGGCGAGTGTATCAAAATTGCCGCGAGCGTAGGTAAGTTTACGTAAAAACGCCGTGAGCTCGCGCGCGGTGTGGTGGTGCCGATCGTGTTTAAGCACGGTTGTGGCAAACTCGCGAAACTGCTCGTCACTCCATTCACGCCGCGCAAATCCCACGATGTGAAACTTACTCGGCAGCACGCCGCGCCGGTGCAGATCAAAGAGCGCGGGCAAGAGCTTTTTTTGAGCCAAATCGCCGGTCACGCCAAAAATGACGATGGTGGTGGGGGTGGTAATCGTAAAATTTTTTTTAGTTGGCATGTAATTTTATTTATAATACTAATTTTCTATTATCAATCCCGAGCGCTCGGGACAATTTTCATATAATTTTTAAGTTTAAAATTTTCAATGAAAATTACCTGACTGAAAATTAATTGAAAAATGAAAAATGGAAATTGATCATTTTAATTTGGTTAAATTCACTAACTCTTTATACTTAGTAATAACATCGTTAGCGCCAAAAAGCGCGCTTCCTACGACCAAATCACTCGCGCCCGCTTTTACCAAAGTTTTAATATTTTTCTCGCTCACGCCGCCGTCAACGCCAATAGAACCGCTATATATTTTTTTCAGCTCGCTCACGCGTCCCACCGTTTCCGGAATAAAAACCTGTCCCTGCGCGCCCGGCGCAACCCCCATCAGCATAACGGCATCCAGACACTGGCAGGCATTCTTAATTTCTGAGACAGACGATTCGGGATTAAGCGCCAGACCTTTTTTAAAACTAAATTGCCGCGCGAACGCAATCACCCCTTCAATGTCGCTGTCAGCTTCGTAATGCCAAAATACTCGATACGCTTTTAACTGCTGACACATTGCAAAATAAGAACGCGGATTTTCAACCATTAAGTGAATTTCCAAATTTACTGTGGTTTTTATTTGTTTTAACTCTTCCAGCCGTATCGTCATATTATCAACAAACTTCCCGTCGGCAATGTCAATTTGCGCCAACTCGGCAAAACCAGAAACTGCGTCCAGTTTTTTCTGAACTTCGGCAATATCTTTTTCCAAAATGGCGGGAATGACTCTTATTGTCATTACATTATCTTTAAATATTTATAAATTATTATTCCTCCTTTTTCTCATTCTCACTTTCACCTAATAATATATTCACGCCATTCTTCTGAAATTGATCTAAATAAGCGATCTGAAAATCATCAGGCCTGACTAACTTTGATTTAGAAACTTGTATGCTCTTGAATTTTGACCCTTCGCCAGCGCCAAGCTTTACCATGCCGCTGTCATCATCAACTTTCATAACCAAAAACAAAACACCAAAATTATTATCATCGGTAATTGGTATGACACTATCTCCTTTTTTAACATTCAATGAATAATTTTTTTCTCTAAAATACCTTATTATAGAAGCTCTTTCCTGTGTTTTCTCCAAGCCTGACAATACATCTTTAATTTCTGATATATGTTTAGTAAGTATTTGACCGGGCTTACCCTCTAATTCAAGCGTGCCGTCGTCATTAACACTCCGAACTAGATAAAGGATGCGATCAACAATGACGCCATCTCCCACTTTTACTTTCTCATTTGCTTCCTTTTTTCCTTCTGGCCGTTGGTAAGTATCAAATTTTTGCAGTTCAGATATATGCTTTGTTACTTCCTCACCCGGCTTACCCTCCAACCTGGCCACACCATCTTCATTTATTTCAAGTACTTTGTAAAAAATTCTGTCTTCAGCGATAACGCCGTCTCCGGCCTTGATGTCTTTTTCTTTTTTGTTCTCATTGTTATTTAAAGGTTGTGGAAAATTTTCTATACCCATATATTTTATTTAAGTAAGTTAAATTTTATAAATACTTTTTACTTAAAATTTCACGCTTCTAGTTTCATTATCTTTTTAATCCTTCTTTTGTGTCTGGCTAAATTGCTAAATTCCGTGGTTAAAAAAGTCATAACGATTTTCTCCGCTTCTTTTTTGTTGATATGTCCTTGCCCCAGGCATAAAATATTGGCATTATCATCAACTACGGCCTCGCGGGCAATTTTTAGATTATTAGTTAAAGCCGCTCTAACGCCTTTTACTTTATTCGCCGCGATACTCATGCCAATGCCGTTATTACAGATTAAAATGCCGCGCGCGTCTTTAACTTTGCCAACCGCTTGAGCAACGCGCTTCGCGTAGTCAGGGTAGTCGTCTTTTTTTTCAAACTTAATATTACCCTGGTCGCTGACGACGTAACCCTGTTTGCTTAAAAAATTCTTTAAATGCTCTTTGAGTTTAAAACCGGCGTGATCGGCGCCAATGTAAACGATTGATTTCATAAATCGTAAGTTCCAAATAGCAAGCTCCAATCAGCCAGCTGGCGGACAAACAAATCTCAAATTATAATTATTAAATTTCAAAATTTTTTATTTTGAATTTAAAATTTGTTTGAAGCTTGTTATTTGTCATTTGTTATTTAATATTAGTAACCGCATAACACTTCTCCACCTCTCGAAAAATCTTAACCGGACACTCGTGCCAATCAGTATTTTCATCGTTAAACTTTTTATAAGCATCTATTTTCCCCTCGCCAATAAAAAATACTAGAACTACTTTTGTTTGCTTTATTAAGGCAGGTGAGGCGCTTATTCGCTCACTAGGCGGTTTTGGTGAATTTTTCTCTAAGACAAAATTTTCAATACTGTCTAGTGTCTGATGATTGGGAAAAAGCGATGCCGTGTGCCCGTCCTCGCCGACTCCTGCTACTACTATATCATATTTTCCGCCAAATTGCTTGAGTTCGGCTTCATAAACTTTTAAACCAAAATCTGCGGTCTTAGCGTCGTAAATAAACGGATGCACGTTTTCAGCTGGTAAATTTTTTTCCTGAATCAAAAAATCAAAAAACTGCTCTTTAGCGGCCTTATAATTACTGTCATCATCTTCTAAAGAAACCAGCCGTTCGTCCAGCATAAAAAAATGAATTTTTTGCCACGCAATATCTTCTTGTTTTAAAACGGCAAAAAACTCCCGCACGCTGCGCCCGCCGGGCAGAGCCACTACGACATAATCTTGCCGCGTCAGCAGTTCATTCACATGGCGCGTAAATGCACCCGCCGCCACATGGGCGAGTTTGATTGTGTTGGAGTTACATAAAACTGTTAGCATAAAAATTTATTCTACAAAAATATATCAAATCACCTTTACTTTTTTTGATATTAATAATAATTTTCTCGCCTTTCTAACAACCTTATTAACAAAATCTTTTTTCTTATCAGTATATATCCTGCGTTCATTGCTATGCTTGCGCGCTAACTCCTGCTTTAACGCAATATAGCGCTGACGTTCATTGTCGTGCACTAAAAGATAGTCACGAAATAAAATCATATCCCCAACGTAGTGTGTATTCACCTCTCCTACGTGTAGGTAATGTGTGCGTTTTTGTATAGAGCCTTTGGGGAAAAAAAATCTGTCGACACGATCATCGTCCGCCTTATGTTTGTAACCAATCTTCGCGAGCGCGGGAATGTATTTTTTAAATAATTGAAACGACGGCACAATAACCGCAATATCAATAATCGGCTTAGCTACCATTCCCGGAATGGCAGTACTGCCCACATGCTCAATTTTGATTGCGTTGTGGCCAAGTACTTTTTTTAGCTTGTTCCGCTCCGCGTTAAAACTGCGCTTCCAGCCATGGCTGAATGGCACCAATTTGACTGTTCCTCGCATAGTACCAATCATAGCGTTTCTGCTACATAAATAAAAGTCCCCAGCACAATGCCAATCAGCATTTAAAAAAATAATGTCTAAACTTAACCCGCAATTCAAACCATTGAAAGGAAATAGCGGTATTAAACGTAATATAAGTGTAGCACTTAAACCGTTTTTTGCCAGTTGGTTGTTACAGTTTCAGCAATTCTTTGAGTTTAGCTTGGTCAAATCCGACCACAATGTTGCCATCAATATCAATTACCGGTACGCCCATTTGGCCGGACTTGGAAATCATATCTTGCTGTGCTATCTGATCAACCGTAACGTCTTTTTCGGTGTATGCAATGTTATTTTGTTTAAAGTACCCCTTGGCCGCGTTGCAATACGTGCACGTTGGAGTTGTATAAATGATTACCTGTGACATATATTTTCTTTTATTAAATTAAACCTAAAATACATTTTACAAATTCGTCGTTTTGCCTGACTTGATAGCACATCATCTGTCCGTTGCGTTCATGATTGACCAACTTGCGCATCTCAAGAATGCGCAACTGCTGTGAAACCGCCGAGACGCTGATTTTTAAAATTTCGGCAAGTTCACTGACGCAAATTTTTTTATCCTGCATTAACAGTTTAAAAATTCGATAACGGCTTTCATCTCCCAGCGCGTCAAACATTCTGATTAATTGCTCATCTTTTTCGGTCAAATTTTCTTTTAATTTTTTTAAATCCATATTTTTATATAATTTAAGTGTTTAAGCAATTACTTAATATTATAAACTAAAAATTATTACTGTCAAGAACGCTTGTATTATTATTTTTACCGTGTTAATATACAGTATTGATACAAGTTGTGGATAATTATTTTGACCAAAAGGTTTTAATAATATAATCTATATATACTTTAGACATTTTTATTTACTTATGTTTTTCTATGAATGAAGAAAAATCATCAAAAGTACCATTTTTGCTCGGTTTAACTTCTGGCATTGCCATAGTTTCCTTAATCGGCTTTTTTGTAATGCTGGGTCTTTTTCTAAGCAAAGATGTAAAAATTGCCGGTAATGACACGGATATTGCCGGAGAAAAAGTTGCTAACGCTGAAGATAATCAGCCGAGCAATCCAGAGGAACCGCAAAAAACTTCATTTAACATCAGCAGTAGTGATCACATTCGCGGCAACGTGGATGCTAAAGTCACTATTGTGGAATTCTCCGACTTTCAGTGTCCTTTCTGCAGCCGTTTTCACGAAACTATGAAGCAGGTTATGACTGAGTACAGCGATGACGTTCGTTGGGTGTACAAGCATTTTCCATTGGACTCTCTGCATCCGGAAGCGCGCCCGTCAGCCATGGCCAGCGAGTGCGCGGCCGAACAGGGCAAATTTTGGGAATACGGCGACAAGCTGATTGAAAATCAAGCATCACTCAGTACGGATACATATAAATCCATCGCGGTTGAACTAGGTCTCAACACTTCACAATTTAACACCTGTCTGGACACGCAAAAATACGCTGACAAAGTGGAGCAGGACTATCAGGAAGGTTTAGCCAAGGGCGTGCGCGGCACTCCGGGTAATTTCGTTAATGGATCTTCCCTGCCGGGCGCGGTCCCATTTGCGCAGGTAAAAGCGCTGATTGATCAGAACTTATAGAATATTAAATTTATACAAACGAAAAGAGAGACTTAATTGTCTCTCTTTTTTTTACTAAAACTGTTCTAAATCTTCCCCACCAAATCCAATCCCGGACGCAGTGTCCGGTCCCCCGGTTTCCATTTGGCCGGACAAACTAAGCCGTTATTTTCTCGCACAAATTTTGCCGCGCGTAACTTTCTCAGCAGTTCCTCCGCGCTACGGCCGATATCATTATGATTTACTTCTACTGATTTTATCAATCCTTCCGGATCAATGATAAAACTCCCCCTTAGTGCCTTACCCTCGTTCGGCAGGTACACTCCCAAACTCTGACAAAGTTTGCCGGTCGGATCAGCCAGCATCGGGAATTTAATCTTAGCAATAGTCGGCGAGTGGTCATACCAGGCCTTGTGCACATAGACTGAATCAACGCTCACGCTTAGCGCTTCAGCGCCTTCCGCGCGAAATTGCTCATAGAGTTCGGCCATTTCTTCGAGCTCAGTCGGACAAATAAAGGTAAAATCCCCCGGATAGAAAAAAAGAATCAGCCATTTGTGGCGATAATCGCTTAAACTAATTTTTTTGATCTGGTTCTCATGAAATGCCTCCAGCGTAATATCCGGCACCAATGTGTCTATCAAAGAGGTATTTGAAATCTGTGAAATATTTTCCATATCTGTATAAATAATAAATTTAAATCCGTGGAAATAACAATTCTCCTTTCTTAATATTTTTTTCAGAAAATTGCTTGATGATTTTTGCCGCGGTTTCCGGAATGTATACCTGCAAAAGTTCGGCAACGTTAAGAATATCTTGCGCGATTGGCTCAAGCACGGCTTTTTTTTCATTTAAATCTTTAATCTCCCACGGTTTTTTCGCGCTGATTATTTCATCTGCTTTTCGTAATTTGTCCCAAAGTAATTTAAGACCTTCATCAATTTTGAATTCTTTTAAAACATTATCAAAATGCTTCTTTAATTCTTCATCACTGCCGATTTTTATATTTACTTCAATATTATCTTTTTCCAGCAGATTGGAGACGCGCGCGACTAAGTTGCCCAGACCATTGGCCAAGTCCGCGTTGTATTTTTCATCAAATCTTTCTTCCTGCACGTCAGCCTCGGAACCAAAACTAAACTGTGAGAGTAGTAAATAACGCGTCACATCAACTGTATATTTTTTCACCAAATCGCGCGGATCAATTACTTTACCCACCGACTTGGACATCTTTTGCCCGTTGATGGTGAAAAAACCATGGATAAACTCAGCTTTTGGAAGTTCAACCCCCAATGCCAAAAGAATTGCCGGCCAGTAAATCGCGTGAAATTTTAAAATATCCTGCGCCATCAGCTGCAAATCAGCCGGCCAAAATGTTTTAAACTTTTCTGAATCATCGGGCTTGCCCCCCGTAGCTTTAGCGTAGGGGGGATATCCCAATGCCGTAATGTAGTTTGAAAGCGCGTCCACCCAGACATAGGCTTTCTGTGTCGTATCAAACGGCAGGTCAACCCCCCAACTCACGCTTTCTCGTGAAACGGAAAAATCATCAAGGCCTTGTTTGAACAAACCCAACACTTCCGCCTTTCTTTTAGCCGGCAGAATTTTTAAATCATCGTTTTCAATTCTTTTTTGTATCTTGGGTAAAAAATCCGTCAGACGGAAAAAGTAATTTTTTTCTGCTATTTGCTCAGGCGCGACTTTGTGATCCGGACACTTCCCGTCCACTAGTTCTTTTTCAGTTAAAAACCGCTCACAGCCGGTACAGTACAGTCCTTTGTACTCACCCTCATACAAAACATCGTTGCCCAGCGGAGTCTTCGCCTCTTTTAATTTTGTAAAAATTTCCTGCACTCTTTTTTTGTGCTCATCAGCGGTAGTGCGGATAAAAAAATCATTGCTAATATTCAGAGTTTTCCAAACGTCTTGAAAATCAGCCGCTACTTCGTCAGTAAACTCCTGCGGCGATTTACCAGCCTTGATGGCGGAATCAAAAACTTTTTTGCCGTGTTCATCGGTACCGGTTAAAAAAAAGACTTCATCGTTTATCAGACGATGATAGCGCGCCAAAACATCCGCCGCCACCGTAGTATACGCATGGCCGATGTGCGGACGATCATTGACATAGTAAATTGGAGTTGTGATATAAAATTTATTTTCCATATTATTTATAGCCATAGAATTTAAAAAAGTAAAGCTGTCCGCACTTTACTTAAAAAATACCTTTATGTCAACTATATCTAAACAATTGGCTTCAAATCCAATTGCTTTTCTACCTTAGTAATGCGTTCTTCAAAACGATCGTGAGCTTGAATATTTGATGTTTGTTCTATTTCTACATTTTCAACCTTTTTAGCAAAACCATCCATTATACTAATAATTTCATTTGTTTTTTCTTCAAACTCTTCTTTTGTAAGCATGCCACTTAATTTATCCTCAATACTTAGCACTTTTCCTAATATTTTATTTGTATTTATTTGCAACTCATCTTTGGTCGCCATTGATTCTTTGACAGCTTGCAAATCATTCTGAGTTGCTACTGTTGATTCTTTGACAGCTTGCAACTCATCTTTGGTCGCCATTGATTCTTTGACGAATTTAACTTCTTCAAAAATTTTATTAATTGTTTGCTCTATTCTTTCATTCATATTTTTTATTTTACACCTAAATATATGTTATCACTTCTACATAATAAATCAAATTGCAAAAAAATAGAGATAAACCTTTTTTTTAAAAAAAATCTACCTCTACTTTTTCGCGCGGCGCTTTGCCTTTGTTGAGCATATATTCTCCCGTAAACTAACTGGTTCTTTTTTATTTACCGACAATGACGGTAAACTCACCTTTTTGATTATTACTATCTTTTTGTAAAAAATTTAATATTTCCGTTGCCCGGCCGCGATAAATGCTTTCGTGCATTTTCGTTAACTCTCGGCAAACTACTAACTTTTTTTCTTCACCGCCTAATTTAATTAATTGGTCTAAAAATTTAAAAATGCGATGCGGTGATTCATATAATACTGCCGTACGTTTGCTCGCGATAATTTCTTTGATCAAAGTCTCGCGTCCTTTTTTGTGCGGCAAAAATCCCAGAAATAAAAATTCGTCAGTTGGCTCGCCAGCAATAGACAAAGCCGCAGTCACGGCAGCCGGTCCTGGAATTGGAGTAATTTGTAGGGATGGTATTAATCGCGTCTCTAAAATAGCGGCAATTAATTTGTTCCCCGGATCAGAAATGCCAGGCGTGCCGGCATCGGTTACCAGAGCCAAATTTTTGCCTTGCTTTAATAATTCTATGATTTTTTCAACCTTGGCGTCGCCGCTGTGGTGGTGATATGAGAGTGTGGCGGTTTTGATTTCATATTTATCTAACAGCCGTTTGGTCACGCGCGTATCTTCGCACAAAATAAAATCAACCTCGCGTAAAATGCGCAAGGCTCGTAACGTAATGTCTTCCAAATTGCCTATCGGCGTGGCAACAATATATAACGTGGGCATAACAATATACAAACCCGCCCAAGGCGGATTGTCGTAATCTTAAATCTAAAATCGCCGCTACTCCACAATTCCTTCTTTGCGCTCTTTCACATACTTACTCCATTGCTCGGTGATTTCAACAAAAATTTTGAACGGAGATTCAATAATAAAATCCAGAATAAAAACAAAAACGTTGATCTGGGAAAAAGTTTCCGACAGCCACTTGCCCATTGATACAATCGGAACATAAAAAAAATTCAGGATAAAAGAAAAAGCGTTTTCCTTGTATTCAACCACATTATAAGTACGCGCTATTTTCCCCAGCCGAATGCCAAAAAAGCTAATCAATGATAAGAAAAATAAAAAGATAACCATGCTGACAAAATGAAAATTAATTATCGTCAATCCCCCAATCACCAATCCAAAAGTAAACAAAAACGTTACTGTGTAAAGAAAACCAAAAAGCATTGAGGAGGCTTCACTCCTAGAGGTTGGGTATCTTAATTTTATCGTCCGGTCGCTGACTTCTTCATTAAAAACAATCTCTTCAATGCCGCGGTAAATCTGTTTAGTATTTTCCGCGCCCGGCACATAGGTTAGCATGATAATGAAAAAAAGAAGCATCGGCGGAAACAGCACGTTAATTGCCAAGGCAAATGTATTCACCTCGCCGCCTAAGAAAAGTATTACTGGCGCTTCCAGAACAAAGACCAATGCCGCTTTGGTTATAAAGATATAAATAATACTCCTAATCGCACCGCGGCTTAATTTTGAACGCGATTCTTTGTAGCGCCGGTTGCAGATTTTTTCTACCAACTTTTTGAATTGCAAAGGGTTGCCTTTTAGCTTGTCATAAGCGCCTTCCGGACTCTCCATAATAACATCTTTTAGAATGGAAAAGTAAATTGTGTATTGATTGGCGATTTTTGTAACCTGTTTGCGAAAAGGATGATTAAGCTGCTGATAGGAAACATCGCGAAGTTCATTGTACTGTTGCGCTATGGCTGTGATATCATCATCGCTGGCTTTATACCAATGCGGATTGAAATAGCGAAAAAGCAAGAACTCAAGCATTGGGCCATCATAATTAAATAACTTGCTGTAAATAGCCACATAAATCTGAATTTTTTTATCACGGCTGAATTCCGGATCATCTTCATCGTCTATGATATTATCATTTATCAGCGTGAACATATGCTTGCCGATGACATGATTAACTGAGTGATTGACCAGGTTCTCTTCAATATTTGTCGCCGCCAAATTCCAGATCCATTTTCTGATCTCATCACCGTCTTTTCGGTTTATCTTTTCCATTTCCAAAACAGCGTCGCGCAAATGCAAAAAACGCTCAACAATGAGGGCAATCTCTTCAACTTTTGTCTCCAATACGGTATTGTTTTTTAAGTACCCGGCTCTGATTAATTCAACAACCAACATGTTGGCAACGTCGTGCGGCTCATGATGTCCCATTAAACTCAGTCTTTTCAAAATTCTTTCAATACCATTTTTTCGCAATAAATGGTCATCTTTGTAGTCAACCGCATTGCGAATTTTTTCATAAAAAAAAGACATTTTGGAAACAATATCGTTCACTCTGATCTTGGGAGCGTTTGATTTGCCTTCATCGCCAGCCTTATTGTGTTCCTGATAAATAATACGAAAAAGGTCCTTGGCAGTGCTAGTCAAAGATAATATTGTTGATTCAGGCTGGATTAAACTAGGGTTAGGCATGTTGGAAAAGTTTGGTATATTTAGCTTAGATGCGAGGCAGTAAATCTTTTAGATGTTTTTTTAAATAATAAAGCTTGTAGGCGGCATAAAAAAGAATCCAAGCAACCATGAGCAGGGCCATGCCAACCACTAACTCTAGCACAAAATCCACCCAAACCACCAGGACGGAAAAGATAAGCAGCAAGACGCCGGCAACTAATAAATTGATAATTAAACCATTAAAATGCCGATCTATTATATGAAGAAAATTTTTCATAAATTAAATTAAATAGTAATAATATTTTTAAATTGTCATACTAACAATTTAGCACAATTTAAACCACTAAGCAACTTTGTTCTGCTTGATATAAAAGAACTTGGCTATCTCGATAAACACAATATTTAACAGTCCAAAAGCGACTAAAATCAACCAATCGTAAAGTCTAAGAGGCACTGTCTGAAATATGGTCTGCAATATCGGCACATAAAAAACAGCCAGTAGCAGAACTAGCCCTAACAACGTTGTGAACAGCAACAATTTGTTTGACAAAAAATTCACTCGCCAAATATTTTTTCGTAAATTCTTGCATGAGTAAATATAAAAAGTCGAAGAAATCGCCAGGGCCGCAAAAATAACTGAACGAATATGGACAATAGAATCATTGGTATAATTATACAGATAGTAAAACAGCAACAGCAGAATGATATCAGTAAAAATACCAATAAAAAATATAATAAACTTCATTTCATTATTTAACAATGGCAGATTTTTCGGTAACGGCGGGCGTTTCATGACATCAGCTTCTTTTGGCTCAAAAGCCAAGGCGATGTTAGGCAGGCCATCTTGAATTAAATTAACCCAAAGAATATGAACGGCGAGCACCGGCATCGGCCAGCCAAAAATAATCGCACTGCTGATCAAAATTATCTCAGTAAAGCTTGAAGACATTAAATAAGTAATTACTTTTCTCATATTATCAATAATGACACGGCCTTCTTCAATTGCCGCCACAATCACTGAAAAATCGTTTGAGAGCAAAACTAAATCAGCCACCTCTTTGGCAACGGCCGTGCCGGAACCAAGCGCCACGCCAACATCGGCTTTTTTCAGCGCCGGCGCGTCATTTATGCCATCTCCGGTCATGGCCACGACCTTGCCGCGCGCCTGCCAAGCATTAACAATCCGCAGCTTATGTTCAGGCCTGACTCTAGCGAAAATTGTGATATCAATAACACGCTCAAAAAGCTCCAGATCAGTCATTTTTTCCAAGTCTTTTCCCTCCAAAATATTTTTTTCTTCGGACTTTAAACCAAGTTCTACCGCAATTGCCCGCGCCGTTAGTTTGTGATCACCGGTAATTATCACCGGCTTTAACCCGGACTGACGGCAAACTTTTATAGTTTCTTTGACGCTGTCGCGCAAGTGATCTTTGAGCGCCACAAAACCGATAAAAACAAGCTTATCAATTTCCTCGCTTGGCAAAGTTTCTTTGTTCTTTGGCGCCATAGATTGCAAACGATAGCCCACTGCCAAAACTCGCAAACCTTGCCGCGTCATATCAGTAAAATCATTTTTTATTAATGCTAATTTTGACTCAGTTAAACTTTTTTCTTTCCCCTCTGCTAAAATATGGCTGCTTTTTTCAAAAATTATTTCCGGCGCTCCCATAACCATTAGTTCATAGCCATCTTGATACGAAAAAAAAGCAGCCGAAAATTTATTACTTGAACTAAATGGCAGGCGCGCAATTTCCTGATGGCGCTTAGACACGTCAGGCTTGCTAAAGCCGGCCAGATAACCGGCCATGAGCAAGGCTTTATCAGTCGGCCGGCCGCGTAAAATCCAGTCGTTTATCTTATCATCAGGATTTTCAATAAAAGCCTCGCTTAAAAGCGTAATAGCATTGTAAATAATACGGTGAGCTCTTGAGCCTTTTTCACGGTGCGGCAGTTCCGCGTTATACTTTTCGTCAGCAGACATAACATCTGCCACTTCCATATTGCCCTCTGTCAGTGTGCCAGTCTTGTCACTGCAAATGACTGAGGTTGAACCAAGCGTCTCTGCCGAAGCCAACCGACGCACCAAACCATTTCTTTTCAGAATTTTCTGCATGCCAATCGCCAAAATTACCGTCATCGCAATCGGCAATCCCTCCGGAATGGCGGCGACCGCGACCGCGACCGCGACTGTAAATATCTCCGAAAATTCTCCGCCACCCAACATTCCCTCCACAAAAATAATCAAACAAACTAAAAGAATCACGCCCCCAACTATCGTACTAAAACGGCTGAGCTTCTTTTGATAGGGCGTTTGTTCTTCATTGGTATCCTTGATAAGCTTCGCGACTCTGCCAAATTCCGTATGTTTACCAGTAGCGATAACCACCATCATGCCAAGTCCAGACTCAACCGCCGTACCCATGTACGCCATATTGGTTCGGTCAGCAAAAAAAGTCTCTTGTTTCAAACTGCCGACCTTTTTTTCCACCGCCTGCCATTCTCCGGTCAAAGCAGACTCATTTATCAAAAGATCGTGAGCCTCAAGCAAGCGGCAGTCTGCCGGAACTTTGTCACCCGCGCTAAGCATGACAATATCGCCAACCACTAAATCTTCCTGATCAATTTCACGTTCACCCTCATGATAGATAACGACTGCCCTATTTTTTACCACTTCTTTTAATTTACTCAAAGAATCATTCGCTTTGTTCTCCTGCACATACCCAACGATAGTATTTACAACAACCGCGAGCCAAATAACCAGTGAGTCGGTATATTCACGCAAAAGCAGTGTTACTACGCCGGCAATCGCCAAAATGTAAATCAGCGGACTCTTGAACTGCAAAATAAAAATTATTAAATGACTCAGTCTTTTTTCTCGCGGCAGACGGTTGTGGCCATATTTTCGCAAGCGCCGCCGCGCCTCTTTTTCCGAAAGACCATTTTTTGAGGTCCGCAACTTACGCAGAACCTCGCTGATTTTTAGAGTATGAAAATCCATAGATTATTTTTTAATCATAATATTATAATTATTATAGCAAAAAAAGCTTATTACCACTACGCGATAAGCTAAAAATTAACTTAATATTGACTAAATTGCAATCATTCGCTATTATATGTTTAGTGGTTTCCCACTAGTTTTTTATTATAAAAAATAATTCCCGGGTAGCGCAGCGGTAGCGCAGTTGGCTGTGAACACACGTTCCCTTTTGCTATACTATAATTGTATGACAAAAGACAAACGAAAATACGCCGATCGTGCCGAATACCTCAAGCAAGCAGTAGCCAAAAGACGAAAAACAATTCGACAAATGGCTATTGATTTTAAAGGAGGTAAATGTGAAATTTGTGGATATAGTAAATGTATCAAAGCCCTTGAATTTCATCACTTGAATTCAAATGGTAAAGACTTTGGCATTTCCGCCAAAGGATACACCAGAAGTTGGGATGAAGTAAAAAAGGAGATAAAAAAATGCATCTTACTATGCGCAAATTGTCATCGAGAGGCACATGAAGGCATTACGCAGCTTTCTAAGGAAACTTAGAAATGAAAACAAGGTGAACTGTCTGGAAGCCTAAACCCGCCAAATTGGCGGACATGGTAATCAGCAGCCTAGCCTACGTCAAGACTTCGGCTAGCAAGCAATTAAATTTATCAAATTGCAGGCTTGTCGTCCGAAGCCTTGGCGTAGGACGGTTCAGAGACTATCCCTTTTGGGAGTAGTCCCGCCCCGCAGTCTGCGGGGCGGGACGAAGCGCCTTGTCCCGTACTCTTTTGTACAAAAGAGCGGGAATGATATAGTCCACGCTTTATGGAAACATAGAGGTTACGTGTAACCAATTGGTCGTCGGTTCGAATCCGACCCCGGGAGCAAATAAAAATACTAGGCGAAAGTCTAGTATTTTTATTTGTGTGACTTTAAAAACTGACAAAGAACCTGAAAAAGTAGCAACTCGCCTGCCCGCCTCTGGAGGAAACTGCATTTTAAGCCAAAAACAAACTTTTTTGACAAAACTGTAAAATTAATATATTGTATCCTGTTTTGGGATATACTACTTTAGAATATAACATAAATTTATAAACAACAAAATTATGACTAAAAGTATTTATTCAAAAGAGTACAAAACAGTAATTGAAAAATTAAAAAAAGCCCGCCTAAAAACAGGGCTTAAACAGGATGAGGTTGCAAAAATTTTACGCAAACCCCAGTCTTATATTTCCAAAAGCGAGTCTGGAGAAAGAAGGCTTGATATCACAGAATTGAAAAAATTCTCTGATATTTACAAAAAACAAATTAATTATTTCATAAAATAAGTATGACACATTGGACATTACCACAAATAAAAAAAACTTTATGCCAAATAAAAGAAAAAGGATGGGTAGTAAGCAGAAGGAAACATAATACTGGAATAGGCCAAACACTTGAAGAAGAGCTTGGCTTGAAAGAAAATAATATATCTATGCCTGATTTTGGAATTATGGAACTGAAATCTCAAAGATCTGGTACTGCGTCTATGATGACACTTTTTACAAAAAAACCAGAAGGTATTACTAACGCGGAAATTTTAAAAAGATTTGGATATCTAGATCCGGAATATCCAAAACATAAAATTTTGCACCAAACTATTACAAACGGAAAGAAAAATGCACGCGGTTTTCACTGCAAAATTGACGAAAAAGAAGGTAAGTTATTGATTTTACGAAATAGAACTGTACTTGGATACTATAAATTAGATTTTTTACTTCAAAAAGCAGCAGAAAAAATTGGAAACGGTTTAATTCTTGTTTTTGCAGATTGCAAAAAAGAAAGTAACGAAGAGTTTTTCCACTATAAGGAGGCATGGCTACTTAAAGACTTAGATCTAAAACAATTTCTTGCATTGTCAAAATATGATATTCGTTTAGGGGTGTATAGAAGTGGTCATAATGCTGGAAAACCACACGACCATGGTTCTGCTTTCCGTTTAACTCGACTTTCGGAAAAAACATTCCCATCATTGTTCAAAACACACAAACGAATTCTTTAGTTTTTTCTTAATACTACAATACTCTCTTTATTCATTGTTTCCTCTAATGCTCCGACGATATTCGTGGGCGAGTTTTTAATAGGCATTCTTTTGCCGGGAATGTTTCTGACAAAAACATCTTCGCAAGTAAAGCCAATTTTTTCGCCCAACTCTGCAATTATAAAATCTGTTGGTATTCTTACTTGTTTTACGAGCCGATTGCCAACGACCAAACAAAAATATTTTTTTGACTTTAGTATTTTATAGGCTTGCTTCAGACAATCATTCAAGCCAATATAAAAACTCAAAACATCTTTAGCCCTTTTTTCGTCTATTTTTGCGATTTTATTTAAGGAATCTTTTAAATATTTTGAATCTAGCGTATGCCCAAGGGTTTTGGTCGCTTTTCCACCAAGTAATTCATTATCTACACCAGAGGCTTTATTCGGATCTTCAAAAATATCTATCCATTGCGCGGAGAGGCGGGAAAATTGGCCATAAGCTACCGTTGTTCTGCTGTCGCCGTAAGGCGGCGAGGTGATAATACAATCAATTGAATTATCTTTTATACCATTGGCTTTTGAGGAATCGCCATAAATTATTTTGGTCCAAGCTTTTTTATTTACATCTTTGTAAAAATCAGTCATCCCTTTGATGTTTGCTTCCGTTTTCTTTTTGAAAATTCCTAAAACATCAGGGTTATAAATTTCTAATTTTTCTTTTTTTATTCTGACGAGCTTAAACTCGCCGCTTTTTGTATTTGAAGATAACCGCACAGTTTCGCTGAACGAAACCATAAAATAATTTTGTATATCCTCGTCTTTTATTTTTAAAATTGCTTTTTTGATTTTTGCTAATTGAATAATAACTTTTTCTTTAAACCAAAAATCAATGTTATTAAAAATTGGTTTTTTTATTTCCGTTTCTTTAATTTTTTCAATTTCGGAAAGAAGTTTAAAATATTCATTCGTAAGTTTAGAGGGATTGATTGGTGTTGTTTTGGCTTTCGCTAAAAAAATTGCCAAAGGATTTAAGTCGATGCCAAAAGCATTTCTGCCCAAAAGTCTACTTTCAATTAATGCAGAGCCAGACCCGCAAAAAATATCGCAGATCGTTTCTCCGGCTTGGCTATAATTTTCTAAAAGCCGTCTTGCGACTTGCGGAATAAACATTGCCGGATAGGTATGTATGCCGTGAGTATATGTTTTCGTTTTTTCGCCCCTATAATCCCATGAATAATCTATCCTTCTAATATATTTTTCGTCCTTAACCTTTTCTTTTTCGATTTGCGTTTCTAAATTTCTGATGATTTTTACAACGACCCCTCTAATTTCAACTTCTTCTCTATAGATAGGGAAAAGTGTTGGATTTGACGGCTGTAATCTAATTCGATTTTTTTCTTTGTATAATTTTTTCAGGGTTGCTTCATTGTCGTCAATTATGGCAACGACTGTTTGCCCGTTGTCGGCAAATTCTTGTTTTCTGATAACAACAATATCTCCGTCAAAAATTCCTTCGTCAATCATGCTATTGCCTTGAACTCTCAGCGCGTAGTTTTTCCCATATTTTCCGACTTCATCTTTTGAGACGGTTATTGTTTCGCCAAGCGTTTCTATCGCTTCAATTGGCTGTCCAGCGGCAATCGTTCCTAAGAACGGAATTTTAATAAAATCTTGCAAAGTTCTTTTTATTTCAATGCCGCGTGAGGAATTATCATTTTTAACTAAAAAACCTTTCTTAACTAAAGCATCAACGTGTTGATATACACCGGATAGCGCTTTCAGCTTAAAACGTTTTTTTATTTCTTCAAAAGTCGGCGCATACCTATGTTTCTCTATATATGTTTTTACATAATCGTAGATTGCTCTCTGTTTTTTAGTTAATGTAGGCATAAATTATATTGACTTTATTTATTAACAGGGTGTACAATTACATTATACCGAAAATTTACTGAATTTTAAAGAGTGGTTATTCACATCGAAAATATGATTGAAATAATTCCCTTTCACAATAACCCAAAAATTATTTGGTTAGATACAAATGTCATTAATGATATGACTGATTTTATAATGTGTAAACCAATTGACAAAATTAAAAAATATAGAGCCAGTATACTACTTGAAAAACTACAAGCATTGGTAAATGCGGATAAAATCATCTGTCCTTTTTTGAAACAAAGAGACGAGTATATCAGCACTGATGTTTCAGAAATGTCAGACACTATTTTAATGTATTTATCCAAGGGCAAACAATTAAAAACTTACTTGACCGAAAATTTACAAATGAAAAGAATGATGAAGTTGTATCTTGAAAAAGGTAATCGGTTTAATATGGAAAAACAGGATATTCCCTATTACTACGAAGAAAGCGAAGAAGCTCGCAAAAAGAGTAAAGAGAGATATGGATTGTCTGTGACTGTTTTGCTCACAGGTGGAAACAAGGAAATCCTTGATAGAGAAAACGAATATCTTTTTAATTTCTTAAAAAAGCGCAAAGAGGAATTGAGTCAACAAAACAAAACATTTGATGAAGTCCTGTGCGAGGAGTTATCATCAAGTAGCATGCTTTTTGACAGCGGTGTCAAAAAAATCAAAAAGGAATTTGGGTATGTTAAAACAAATTTTGAATACTTAAGCGCATATTATTGCAGGATGTACCCCTTGATAGCTTGGCAGAAGCTAACAGGGAAAAAAGACGTTGATGCAGTTTTGAATTTTTTGGAATCAGATTATTTTTTTGCCATTCCTTGTGAAGATATATTCTGTCAACTAGGTGCCAAAATACTAACCGACCCATCAAGAAATATAGTTCATGGTGATTGCCGTGATGTAAGAAGTCTATCTTTAATACTTCCCTATGCTTCCTTGATAATTACAGACAAAGCGATGAAAGGAGCTATACAACAACTAAAACTAGACAAGAAATACGATACTAAAATATTTTCTTTAAATGACTTTGATAATATAACAAAAGAATTGGATAAGATGTAGTTTTTTTTGCCGCCAACTGCATGATAACGCAGGGCGGGCTTACGCCAGCCGGAAAAACTTGCTTGTCCGCCGAAGCTGAAAGCTTAGTCGGGAAATCGCCAAAGCCGCGCCTCTGGCGCGAAGAAGAACTAAAGGCGAACGCACGCTCTCCGCCAGAGGCGGATAAACTTCCCCGTTCCCCCGCGAATAGCGGGGCGCACTCCCCTTCGCTTTCGTTCGCCTTTAAGGAAAATTTTTGAATTTCCTTTCTTTATCCGCCGTAGCTTTAGCGGAGGAGGAAAATTCCGTTCGGACTTCGCCGTAAAACCGGAGCAAAAAGAAAACCCTGCCTGGTGTGAGTTTTTTCTTTTTTACTGCTATAATATTTAGTAGTGGCCAAACTAAAAAATGCTTATGAAAATTACAACCATATCAAGCGCGAGCAATGAAAAAATAAAACTGCTCAAAAAACTGCAAAAAAAATCCGTCCGTGATGAGACCGGCCAATTCGTCGTGGAAAACTTAGTTATCATTCACGATGCCGTCACAGCCGGCTTCAAACCGACTTCTCTATTTGTAACTCAGGCAATGATGAATAGTACGGATAAAAAACTTCAGTTGATTCTGAAAAATTGTAATGATATTTTTTTAATTAATGAAAAAGTGAATAAATCTTTTTCCACTCTAACAACGCCGGCCGGCCTGGCAGCGATTTTTACCAAGCCAACTAGCGAGATTATCTTTGATAAACACATCGTCTACTGCAACGCCATCAGCGATCCCGGCAACCTCGGCGCTATTCTGCGGACCGCCGTTGCCTTTGCTATTAAAAATATTGTTGTGGATGAAAACTGCGCTGATGTTTATAATCCCAAAACTATCAGCGCCGCCAAAGACGCGATTTTTAAAGTGAATATCGCCCATGATACCAATTTAACAATTTTCAAAAAAATAAAAAACAGCCTGCCGATATACGCGACCGACACCGCGGGAAAAACAAATTTTAAAACAGTCATCACCGGCAAACCCTTCTGTCTGGTTTTAGGGAATGAAGCCAATGGAGTGAGTAAAAATATTTTGAAACAAGCCGATGCGCTCATTAGCATAAATATGAGTGATAATATAGAGTCGCTCAACGTGGCCGTTAGCGCGGGAATAATTATGCAGGCGATTTGGGAACGCACTGCCTAATCTGTTGATAATACTTAAGTTGCGTTACTCTATTAAATTGCTATAATATTAAAAAGAGCGGCTCTGACCGCCAGGTCACAAATATATTGTACGGCGCTCTTATTTTATAGAGCGTCTTTATTATTTACTCATAACTATAAACATATGTATGTAGTTCGCGAGGTGTTTACCGCCAAACCCGGGCAAGCGGGCAAACTTGCCAAGTTGTTTAAAAAAACCCTGGCCAGTCAGGCACAAGCGCGTGTCTTAACCGATCTGATCGGAAATTATAACACAGTAGTGATGGAGTTTATGGTAGCGAGTTTAGCTGACTATGAAAAACTGTTGGCGGACTACAAATCAGGCAAGTTGACCGAAGGCATTGACCAGACGACGGCTGAAGAGATGTCGCGCTATTCGGAAATGTACCAAAGCGGCCGCCGTGAAGTTCTTCAGGTGGTAGAGTAATATTGGTAATTAATATAATCACTGACATTTTATTTAACGGGGTAAATAGTATATAATGATGATGTAATATATCAGCCGACCCGCCGGACGAATTTGTCCGCCAGCTGGCGGATTGGCCAACCCTTCCATGCCTTCAACACTCACTACCATTTTAGCGTTGCTCGCCCTGTTCTATATTTTGGGCAAATCAGCCGATCTGGCTATTCATAACCTGCGCGTTATCGCCGAACGTTTGGGCATTGGCGTTTTTTTCCTCGGTTTGATGATGGGAATCTTCACCTCGTTTCCCGAACTCGCTATTGGCATCAACGCGCTCGTCACCAATGTGCCCAACATCGCGCTAGGCAACCTGTTTGGCGGTATTGTTGTTTTGTTCGGCTTAATTTTGGGCGTCAACGTCTTTTTGCAGAGAAAAATAAAGTCCGAACAAAACGCCCTGGCTTTTGGACTGGCGCTTTTGTTTTTACTCCTGCCAATGCTACTGGGAATCAACGGCACCTTAAGCGCGCTAGAGGGGCTGATAATTATCGCCGGTTACTTTTTGGTCTTGTTGGTCATGTACTACCGCCAGCCGAAAACGGCCGAAGCGCCCCGCAGACTGCGTGGCGCCGGTTTGGCCAAAAACTTCTGGCTGTTTTTGCTGGGTTTGGTGCTGGTGCTCTTGGTGGCAAATCTCACAATTAACTTAACCGCCGGACTGCTGTCCCAACTCCCCTTGAGCCGGTTTGTCATCGGCGTCGTTATCTTTGCCATTGGCACCAACTTCCCGGAAATCATCATCGCCCTGCGCGCCTGGCAAAATAGTTTGAATGCGCTCTCGTTAAGCACCCTCCTGGGCTCCGGCCTGGCCAACATGCTCTTGGTCGGCATTTTCGCGGTTATGCGCGAGTTTCAGCTGACCATTGATCACTCCTACTACCTGCTTGTTGCCGGCACGGCCATAGTGCTCGCGCTGTTGTTTGTCTTTTACCGCACCGGCCGGGCGTTAAAGCGCGCGGAAGGAGTTGTCTTAGTGCTGGCGTATCTGCTGTTTATCACCTTGCAAATTATCTGGTAAGTTTTAAAGAACGGCAAAAGGGGTTTTTGTTTTAACTTGAGGAGTAATCAATAAATAACGCTAATTTTAGCGTTATTTTTGTTATCACGAGTACTCGGTATTGACAAAATATTATATATATGATATTGTAAATATACGATCTTTAAAAAAGGCCCACTTGGCCGCCCTGATTTTCAGGGTCAAAACTTCCCATTTGGAGGTAGTATCATGAAAAAATTTAATTCCAGATTCCCATTTTTTATCCGTCAAGCCGTTGTCGTTGCCACTAGGGTGGCAGAAACGACGCTCAACTACCGTCCCGTTCTCATGACAGTTAACGGGAAAAAATATCAAGATAAAAACAAAATGGACACGGTATCAGTCCATTTTGAAGGGGGCACAACAGTAGTTGTATCGCTCTACAATTTAACCCACCTGAAAGAGTCTTGGCGAACTCCTCGTACCGAGGAGTGGGTAGTTGTGGAAGCTGTTGTCTTTCGGAACAACGGTCAACCATCAGAAATCTGGGATGCCACCAAGCTGTTTGGTTTAAAAGAAAAAAATTGGTGGCACCACCCACATGTCAAAGATGTGGATGAAATACAAGGACTTATAGGAGTTTTTTGGGATCAGGATGATGAAAAATTTTTCATCCGTACTGATCCTGATTATTATCAGGAAGGCGGAGACTTCCTCAACCACAATCTTTCCCGCCCCTACCGTCCCTTGGTGGAAGGGGACAAAGAGACGGTTATCGCCGCCATAAAGCAAAAAATTAAATGAATAGAATTCATTTTTGTTCATTTTGATTTAACGCCCGTATCACAATTGTGGTACGGGTTTCTTTTTTTACTTCCCCTGCCTGCAAAAACTCCGATCACCCAGTCGGCATTTTTTTATCCACCATT
>JAUYLZ010000027.1 GCA_030698385.1 bacterium
CAGAGCGGACAATATCCCAATCATGGTATCATGTTGCGACCGTCAAGCAGCAGTTACACTGACGGTAACGCGTTCTACAGCTCCGACCACGAGAATGAGGGTAAACGGCCAAAACTTGTGATCATACCGTAGAGTTCCAGCGCCTTTTTAATTTTTTAATTAATTTTAATCTGCAACTAATTTTTTTCAAACAATGAAGCCGACATTTGCTAATGCCGGCTGTTTTTTAATATTAATACTTTAAAAGTTAAAACATTGACAGCCCAAGGACAACACCGGGGCGGTTTTTATTTTCCAAAATAGAAAAAATTGGGTATAGTAATAGTGTAGTTTATTATTAAAAAATATAATGATAATTGGCATAGATGCTTCCCGGGCAATTCGAAAGGAAAAAACCGGTGTAGAATGGTACGCGCGCAATATAATAGAGAATTTGGTAAAAATTGATTCGCAAAATCAATATTTATTGTATTGTGATGATAAGCCGGATAATTGGCTAAAAGGCTTGGGTGATAAAAAAAATGTTAAGATCAAACAGCTTCACTGGGGGCTGCCTTATTTGTGGACGCAAGGGAGGCTTTCATTGGGGATGATTCTGAATCAGCCGGATGTTTTATTTATACCCGCCTCAGCCATGCCAGTGCTCCATCCAAAAAATACAGTGATTACTATTCACGATGTCGCTTTTAAAAAATTTCCCAATAGCTACTCAAGCCGCCAGCTTGCTTATCTGAAGTGGTCAACCCAGTTCGCGGCCAAGTCAGCTCAGCGCGTTATTACGATATCAGAATTTTCCAGGCAAGAAATAATGAAGTACTACAACCTGCCGGCAGAAAAAATTACCGTAACGCATTTGTCGTGCGACCAAGACATGTACCGCGTTATCAGTGATAGAGCTGAAATAAACAAGACTTTGGAGGCGTATAATATAGACAGGCCTTACCTGTTGTTTGTTGGTCGTTTGGAAAAAAAGAAAAATATCGTGAATTTAATTAAGGCTTTTTCCATTCTAAAAAAAGAGTACCAGATTTCGCAAAAACTTATTTTAATCGGCAACAAAGGCTATGGCTGGCCGGAGGCGAAAAAAATTATTGAAGAAAATAGTTTGCAAAAAGATATTATAATGCCAGGTTATGTCCAACAGGCTAGTTTGCCGTTTTTATATAACGCCGCTGATGTATTTGTGTTTCCTTCAAATTACGAAGGATTTGGCATTCCCATCTTGGAGGCTTTCGCCTGCGGTACGCCGGTAGTTGCCTCAGACAGCGCCTCAATGCCGGAAGTTGCCGGTGAAGCCGCGAGCATGGTTAATCCGGAGAAGGTGGAAGAAATAGCTTTGGCAATAAACAAAGTTTTGACTAGTGACAGTTTTCGAAAAGAACTTAGTGAAAAAGGCTTGGCGCAGGCGCAAAAATTTAATTGGGAGAAGTGCGCGCGCGAAACACTTCGAGCTATTATGGGATAAAATTAAAATACTTGAAATTTTATCAAAAATAGTTTTGTAATCATCTCATTGATTAAAAGAATTTTTTCAGCTATACTGACAGGTGTATGAATCAATTAATCACGACATTTTTAAGAAAAAAGTCGCTGTTATGTTTAATGGCGACTCTCATTGTATTTACGCCAATTTCCGCTCAGGCGCTGCAGCCAAATGATACGGCTTATTCACAGCAGTGGTATCTGCAAAAAATTGGCGCTCAGCAGGCATGGGATATTGAGTATAACAGTTCGCAGGTAATAATCGCGGTTATCGACACCGGTGTTGATATTAATCATCCTGATTTGCGCGATAACATCTGGATAAACAAAGATGAGATTCCTGACAATGGCATTGACGATGATAAAAACGGGTATATTGACGATTTGAACGGCTGGGATTTTTATCATAATGTCGCTGATCCGCGCCCGAAGTTTGAAGACGGATTTACCGATATTGGAATTAATCATGGCACGATTGTGGCCGGTATTATCGCCGCGGTCGGCAATAATTCGTTCGCGCTCAGCGGCGTGAATTGGCAAGCCCAGATAATGCCGTTAAAAACGCTTAATGACAGCGGTCAAGGCAAGGTAACGGATGTCATCAAGAGCATAGACTACGCGATAGATAATGGAGCGCGGATTATTAATTTGAGCTTCGTTGGCACGCAGTACTCTGATAGTTTGGCCGAAGCGATCGGCCGCGCGCATCAAGCCGGTATCATAGTTGTCGCGGCAGCCGGCAATGAAAATGAACAAGGCCTGGGTCATAGTCTGGACAAAGATCCGATGTATCCGGTTTGCATGGATGGCGGCAGTAATATGATTATTGGCGTTGCCGCCACTGATGATCTTGATCAAAAAGCCGTTTTTTCTAATTATGGAAGCAGTTGTATTGATATTGCGGCGCCCGGCATCAGCATTATCGGGCTATCTGCTTATGATCCGCAGCGTGAGTTTTTGGGAGAGAAGTTTGATAAATATTATCAGGGGTACTGGTCCGGCACATCAATGTCAGCGCCGCTGGTATCGGGCAGTTTTGCCTTATTGAAGTCGATTAACCCTAAGTTGAAACGCAGTGAAATAATTAACATTCTTTTGAGCAGTAGTGATAATATTAATAGAATTAATCCGCAGTACGCTAATCTGCTCGGTGCGGGAAGGCTGAATTTAAAAAACGCGGCGCAAATAGTTCATCAGCAGTTAACTAGTTTTAATAATTATATAGTTACTGCTCCGCAAGGCAAATTTGTTCCAATGGTAAAGTTGTTTTCAGATGGGAGCGCCAAAAATGAATTTAACGCTTATGGTGAAAATTTTTTTGGCGGAGCCGCGGTTGCCACCGGCGATATTGACGGTGACGGGGTTGACGAAATCATCACCGGCGCCGGCAACGGCGGCGGCCCGCACGTGCGTATCTTTAATAATCGCGGCGAGCTGAAGGGACAGTTCTTTGCCTACAGTGAAAATTTCCGCGGCGGCGTGAATATAACGACTGGCGATATTGACGGTGACGGGGTTGACGAAATCATCACCGGCGCCGGCAACGGCGGCGGCCCGCACGTGCGTATCTTTAATAATCGCGGCGAGCTGAAGGGACAGTTCTTTGCCTACAATTCAGACCTGCGCAACGGCGTTAGCGCGGCTGCCGGCGATATTGACGGTGACGGGGTTGACGAAATCATCACCGGCGCCGGCAGCGGTACTAAGCCGGAAGTCAGAGTTTTTGGCGCTGACCTGAAGCTAAAAAAATCTTTTTTCGCGTATAATGAAAATTTCCGCGGCGGCGTGAATATAGCCGCCGGCGACGTGGATGGAAACGGCATTGATGACATTATTACGGGCGCAAAATTCGGCGGCGGCCCGCACGTGCGCGTATTCAATCACAATGGTTCAGTTAGGTCGCAATTTTTTGCCTATGACGCGGACTTCCGCGGCGGCGTCAATATTGGCATCGGTGATATGGATAATAACGGGGTTGACGAAATCATCACCGGCGCCGGTGTCGGCGGCGGCCCGCACGTGCGCGTATTCAATGACCAAGGCAAGCTCTTGAACGGATTCTACGCATATGATACGGTTATGAATGGGGGGGTAAGTGTCAGCGCAATTAAACTATAAATTAACATTTTATTATCATCTAAATTTAAAAATATGCCAAATAGAGCAATATTTGACAAGAAAAATATATTGGTGGCGGGCGGCGCCGGTTTTTTAGGCTCGCATCTGTGCGATCGTTTGATCGAAAAAAACAAAGTCATCTGTATTGATAATTTCGTTACCGGTTCAGAGAGAAATATTGATCACCTTTTAGCAAATGAGAATTTCGTTTTTATCAAAGCGGATATTAATGATTTGCCGGATTTGGAAAAAATGCCCGAACTGCAAAAATTCAAAATTCAGTTTCAGGGAATACAGCAGATTTATAACTGCGCCTGTCCGTCTTCGCCGGCTAATTTTGACGAAAACAAGATTTTAACTCTGCATGCCAATTCTATCGGCGTAAAGAACTTGCTTGATCTGGCTATTCGTTACCAGCCGGTTTTTCTGCACTGCTCTTCTTCCGTTGTCTATGGTCCGCGCCGTGAGAATAATCAAAAGATAAAAGAAGACGACTTCGGCGTAGTTAATCCGGTTGGCGAGCGTTCGGCTTATGATGAAGGCAAGCGTTTTGCCGAGAGTATGGTAATCAATTACCGTGATGTGTACTCGCTTGATGTTCGCATCGCCCGCATTTTCCGCACCTTTGGTCCGCGCATGCCGCTGAATGACAAGCAAATGATCCCTGATTTTATTTTTAGCGCGCTAGAAAACAAAGACTTGGTGATTTACGGCAATCAGGATTTTCACTCAAGTTTTTGCTATGTCAGCGATGTTGTTGACGGCATTATGAAATTGGTTGAGACAGACTATCAAGATCCGGTTAATATCGGCAGTGACGTGGACGAACTATTAGCCGGCGTTGCTGAAAAAATTATCAAGCTCACTGACTCAAAGTCAAAGATAGTTTACAAAGATCCGATTCTTTTCATGACTCCGTTGAGCGTTCCCGACATCACTTTGATCAAAGAAAAATTCGGCTGGCTGCCAATTACCACTTTAGCCAAGGGTCTGGAGCGCACAGTTGAAGATTTGCGCGCCAGCAAAGGACTGCTCGGCGTTGAACACGCAATAGATTAGCAGGTAAATACTCAAATATTATTCGCGGCATTCGTATTATTAATATGAATTTGTAGATATGCACAATGAATTCGTATTAAATGTTCGCAAACATTATTAAGTCCAAATAAAATAACTTGAACATATGAATATACAAATCAAATCGGAAAATTTTGAACTGGATGAAAAAATTAAAGACTATGCCCGCGAGCGCGTTTATATGCTGACCAAGTATCTTGGCGATGTCTCCATAATTGATGCCAAGGTAAAGCTAGCCATGACCACCAATCGCCATCAAAAAGGAGATATTTATGAATGTGAAATGGCGCTGGCTCTGCCGGGAGAGACGTTGCGGGTGAGCAAGACCACCTCTGATATTTTTAAAGCCGTAGATAAAGTAAAAGACCACTTGATACGAAGTATAAAAAAATATAAAGAAAAGAAAGCGGAAGTTTAAATTAAAAAGAAATATAGAAGCAAAAAAAGCCCTCTAAAGCTAAGGACGGCTTTTGGATTGTCTGTTATGGTAATAAATTTTTTTTGTCAAATAAAAAACCCGAGGTATTTTTCACTCGGGTTTGATTTTTTTCTAAGGCTAGGAAGTTTTTTTTGTATCAGGTAATTTTTTGATTATTTTTTTCCACGGAATTTTAAAAGGTCTGATTTGGCCTTTGCCTTGTTGGTTAAAAATCCGAAAATTAACATTCAGCGATATTTTGCTTTTATTTAAATAGGTTATGAATGCAGAATTGCATTTCCAGAGTTGTTTTTTGCCTTCCGCAGTATTAATACCATCGGAAAAATCCTCGGCATTTAAGTTTTCAGAAAGAACTCTGTTTGTGTGCGCGTCTTTCGGTTCTATAAACCAAGTATATTCTGTAGACATATCAACTTCCTTTCCTAATTAGTTTTTATTCAGATTCTTTATTCTTTGATTATTCAAAACTATTTTTCCACATTCATCTTCTTTAAAAATAATAAAATGCAAGTGTTTAATGCTTCGCAGACGGTACAAATCGCTGATGTATCTGGGACTAATTTCATATAGTGTGGCGTACCAATCGGAAAAAATTACGTCTTGGTGAATTTTGTGGGGGAGTTCTTGCAGTTCTTTTTCGGTTTGATCGTCTAGCGGTTTTACAAAAAATTTTTCGCCTTTCTTTTTTGGCGAATAGCCAAGCTCTGCTCTTGAATTTTCTTTGCCAAAAAGATTGGCATATTCATCATCTATGGGCACTTCTAAGTCTCTAAAACTTATCTCCTGTTCGTGCATTTTTTTCATAATACACCTCGGTTTATTAAGTTTGTAAAGATCGTAATAAAGATCGTAATTACTTTTAAATATAGGTATAATTTAGTATAATTATCAATAAATGTCAATCCCGAGTACTCGGGACTATTGCTAAAATAGCTTAAATTTGTTACGATAAATCTGCTTATACTTAAAGAAATTATGTCACTCATCACAAAAATATTCGGTGATCCGAATGAAAAAGTGCTTAAAGAAATTCAGCCGGTTGTTGATAATATTAATAGTTTTGAAACAAAATGCAAAGAGCTCTCAGCTGAACAGATTAAAGAAAAGATGCTGTCTTTTCGCAATGATTTAAAAGATAAGGAATGGAGCGAGCAAAGCAAGGTTTTGGAAAACATACTGCCGGAAGTTTTTTCTATGGCGCGGGAAACCATGTATCGCAAGTTTGGCCAGCGTCATTACGATGTGCAATTAATCGGCGGCATTGTTCTGCATCGCGGCCAGATAGCCGAGATGAAGACCGGAGAGGGCAAGACACAAACGGCGATTTTACCCGTGTGCCTGAATGCTTTGTCCGGACGCGGTATTCACGTGGTAACGCCAAATGATTATCTATCCAGAGTTGGCGGCGGTTGGACAGCGCCGGTTTACCACTCCTTGGGCTTGAGTGTCGGCGTGATTACGCATGACTTTGCCGGTGTTTATGATCCTGATTATGAAAGTCCGGAGCGACACGGCGGCGACGAACGCTTGCGCCACTGGAAGCCTGTCCATCGCAAAGAAGCTTACGCGGCTGATGTTACCTACGGAACGAACAACGAGTTTGGCTTCGATTATTTGCGTGATAATATGGCGCCGGATCTGGATAATATGGTTCAGCGCGGGTTGCATTACGCGATTGTTGATGAAATCGATTCAATCCTAATCGACGAAGCGCGGACGCCATTGATTATCAGCGCGCCGGCGGAGGAGTCCAGTGATTACGCCAAATTTGCTCATTTGGTCAGACAGCTTGACCAAAATGAAGACTACAATATTGATGAAAAGATGCGCGCCTCCACTCTGTCAGAGGCTGGTTTGAACAAAATAGAAAAGCTTCTCGGTGTTAAAAATATCTATACCGAAGGCGGCGTGCGCGAGGTTAATCACATTGAGCAAGCGCTCAAGGCTGAAGTTTTGTTCAAAAAAGACAGAGATTATGTGGTTAAAGAAGGTGAAATAATTATCGTTGATGAGTTTACCGGACGTATGATGCCGGGCCGCCGCTATTCCGAAGGCTTGCACCAGGCCATTGAAGCGAAAGAAGGTGTTGAGGTGAAGCGTGAGTCCCGCACTTTGGCAACGATTACTTTTCAAAATTACTTTCGTATGTTTACCAAACTCGCCGGCATGACTGGCACCGCCGTAACCGAGGCGGAGGAGTTCCACAAAATTTACGGCCTAGAAACCGTGGTGATACCAACCAATAAGCCAAACGACAGAAAAGACATGACTGATCTTGTTTATTCATCAGAAATGGGGAAATATCAGGCATTGGTGCAAGATATTAAAAAAATTCATGAAACCGGACAGCCGATACTTATCGGTACGATTTCGATTGAAAAAAACGAACTGTTGTCGGACATGCTTGATCGAGCCGGAGTGCGGGCGCAGCTTTTGAACGCGAAAAATCATGAAAAAGAAGCGCAGATTATTGCTCAGGCCGGAAAACTCGGCGCCGTGACTGTGGCTACGAATATGGCCGGCCGCGGCGTTGATATTATTCTGGGAGGAGACGCGAACAGCGAAGAGGCGCGGAAGGTCTGTGAACTGGGCGGTTTGCATGTAATCGGCACCGAGCGGCATGAGTCAAGGCGTATTGACAACCAGTTGCGCGGACGCGCCGGACGTCAGGGCGATCCCGGGTCATCGCGTTTTTACCTGTCAATGGAGGATGACCTGATGCGCATCTTCGGCGGCGACCGAATGAAAAACATCATGGCTACGCTAAAAGTCCCTGAAGATATGCCGATTGAGAACAAGATAATCTCCCATTCAATTGAAAGCGCGCAGAAAAAAGTGGAGGCCAACAACTTTGATATCCGAAAACATTTGGTAGAATTTGACGATGTGATAAATAAACACCGTCTCTCTATTTATACTCGCCGCCGTGAAATTATTGATATTGCCGCCGGCAAAAAAATCGACAAAAAAATCGCCGATGAAGTTTGGAATTTAATCGTGGCCGAAATCAATATGGTGGTAAACTTTCACACTGGCGGGGAGGATGCCAGAAACTGGGATTTGAAAGAAATTTATGAAACGGTTAAAACTATCTTCAAAGTCCCCGATAATTTTCAGACTGAGTTAAAAGACATCTCTTTAAAAAACGGGCATGTATTGGCGCGGGAAAAAATTATTGGTTATATCACTAATCTGGCAAAAGCCGCTCAGCAAAATTTAGCGCAAACTCTAAATGAACTGGTTCCCCAATCAGCGGAAAAAAAATTATCGCCGGCTGACGAGGTGGCCAAACAGCTGATGATCAGAGCGATTGACAGCGTTTGGACCGAGCATTTGGACGTGATGCAGGAGATGCGCCAGGGAATCGGTCTGCGCGGTTATGGCCAGCGGGATCCGTTGCTTGAGTACAAAAAAGAATCTTACCGGCTGTTTCAGACTTTAAATGACCTTATCCGCCGGCAAGTGGTTTATTCAATATTCAAAGTCGGCGATGTGACCGAGTTCGCCGCGCCCGGTCTTCTGCAACAGGCCAGGCAGTTTTTGGCGCCGCCAAAGACCGGCAACGGTTCGTTCACGCAGTTTAAAGGTAACGACGCCGCGAGCAGAGTTGCCGAGCAAATCAACACAGCCGCGCAAAAACTAAAAGACGCTGACGGCAATAAAGTCGGCCGCAACGACCTGTGTCCGTGCGGTTCCGGTAAAAAATATAAAAAGTGTCATGGGAAATAAACACATGAAAATAGTATTTATCGCTGGGCCGTATTTTGGCGAAGGTGATTATGGGAAGATTGAAGAAAATATCCGTTGCGCGGAAAAATACCAGATTCAATTGGCAAACAACGGTATCGGATTTTTCTGCCCCCATAATCATACTGAGCATTTTGAGAAGAAAGCAAAAGCGGAAGAAAAATTCTATCGTGAATTAGATATGTTAATGCTTTCCAAAGTTGCCAATGCGATTTTGGCGATTCCCGGCTGGGAAAAATCAAGCGGAGCGAAGGCGGAGATTGAATGGGCCGCCACTAATAATCTGAAAGTATTTTATCCAAAGTCGCCAGAGGATATTGAAGACATAGTTATTTGGGCAAGATAAGAATAAAAAAACGCTATGGGAAATAGAAGTATAAATTTTTAATAAAAAAAGGCCTTAAAGATAAGGCCTTCAGAGAAAAAAACTTATAGATACGCTAATAAAGCGCCAGTGGTAAAGAGCAGTACTAGTACGCAGTAGCCCACTTTAAAAAATAATGGCTTTCCCGTGAAAAGATTTTTTTTGTAGAATGGCATGATCAGCAGCTGTATCGCGGCAACCGGTATGCCGACATAAACTACAAAACAAAACCAAATAATAAAGAAAGTTTCAAATATGCCCATAGTATGTCTTCGATCATTGTGTGTTTTAAAGAGCTGTGCTTGCTATTATCATAGCTAAAAAATATAATTTGTAAACCTCCGCGAATACTGAATATTTCTTAGAAAGGCTAAAGAAAAAAAAGCCGGGCGTGTTTGCTCGGCTTTTAGAATATCAAATATTCAATTGGTTGCGTTTCATCCATATAATTTGCTATACTGTAATTATGCTATCCACAGCAAAAAAAACAAAACAAAAACGAGAAAGGAGAATAATTCTCTCAGCCGAGCGCGTTTATGACGCGGCCGGTTTTTTTGTTGCGGGTTGCTACATCGATCTTTTATAAAAAATAAACTTCTTTTTGGAGGATGTTATGATCTTATCTCATGCTGACTTTATGGATTTTATACGTAGGAGTTCTAACATAGTCGGTTATCTCGGTTTAAGTATGCCGTCTAAAGGCGTTGAATTGGAGCCTGATACTCCTGTAAATTTATCTGAGGTTGGATTGATAATAGAAGGCGATTCAGAAATACACTTGGCTCAGGAAGTAGTTAAGCTTTCTATAGAGAGAGGTAAGTGGGCTCCTAAACAGCACAAGATAAAAGTGAGTACGCGCCGAAAAAAAGCCAGTGACTCTAAAAAGTTTGTTACAGTTATTGGAATTAATGATTTGTTTGATCTGATGAAAATTGACTTTAGTCGGGTTATTTTGGTAGAACCGATGTATTTTCAGTGGCCGATGACATTAGATGATATGATTGCGAAAGGAGACTGGGAGGATATTTATGATCTTGGTTTGCAGGCCGCTTAATGCATTGCTGAAAGCCCGATGTTATTTTTCGGGCTTTTTTTATTATAAAATTCTGATTAGACAAGTGTTAAATTTTAAAAATAACTATAATACTTGCAATTTTTTTTCAGATAATATAAGATAAAAATAGTTTTAACATCTCAATTAAGCAGGTGTTTTTTATTAAATTTTCATGTTTAAGACACAAAAAGGTAAAATTAGATTAACGTTTGTAGTTATTCTTTTATTGAGTATGGCTGCTTTTTTGGTTGATTTCGGCAGTGTTTATAACCGGGCGGCTGATAAGTATAATTTGCCGCAAGTTACGGAAAAGCCGTTTCAGCTGGGGCTTGATTTGCTCGGGGGCACTCATCTGGTGTATCGCGCCGATGTTTCGCAGATTTCAGCCGGAGAACAAGCCAGCGCGGTGGAGGGTGTGCGCGACGTGATAGAGCGGCGGGTAAATGTTTTTGGTCTCTCTGAGCCAAATGTGCAGACGGCTAAGGCCAGCGGCGACTACAACATAATTGTTGAGCTGGCCGGTATCAAAGATATTAATCAGGCTATTAACATGATTGGGGAAACGCCGTTGCTTGAATTCAAAGAAGAAAATACGGATCAGGCAGAACTAACCCCCGCACAGCAAGAGGTCATGACTAAATACAATGAAGATGCTATGGCGAGAGCGCAAGTGATTTTAAACAGAGTTTTGTCAGGTGAGGACTTTGGCGCCGTTGCGCGCGAATTAAGCGAAGATGAAGAAAACAAGGATAACGGCGGCGACATTGGCTGGGTGCCGCAAAACCAACTTACACCCGATATAGCCAAGGTTGTCGCTGATTTGAATGTCGGCGAGGTAGCTAAGAATTTGGTGGCTGATGATGCTGGCATAAATATTTTTAAATTAATCGCCAAAAGGACCGTCAAAGATGAGGCTCTGGGTCTGGATAAAAAAGAAGTAAAAGCGTCCCATCTTTTAATTTGTTACGCCGGCGCCAGTGGCTGTGAAGACACAATTACCAAAGAAGAGGCTAGGGAAAAAATAGAAGGTATAAAAAGCAAAGCAACGGCGCAGAACTTTGCCGAATTGGTCGCTCAGCATTCCACTGAACCGGGCGCCGCTGAAAGAGAAGGTGATTTGGGCTTTTTTCAATTTGAAAGCATGGTTGAGCCATTTGCCAAGGCCGCTTTTGATATGCCGGTGGGAACAATTTCTAATGTTGTCGAAACAGAGTTTGGATTTCATTTAATATACAAACAAACCGAGAGAGTGGCTATGGAGTATAATTTTGGACGTATTTCTATACGAAAAAAAACTCCCGCTGATATTACCGGATCGCAGGACGCGTGGAAAAACACTTCTTTGACCGGCAAACAGCTGAAACGCGCCATGGTGCAATTTAACCCCAACGATGGCTCTCCGGAAATACGCCTGGAGTTTGATTCCGAAGGGAAAGATTTATTTTCTGAAATTACCAAGCGAAATATCGGTAAACCGGTGGCGATATTTCTTGATGGTGAACCGATTAGCATTCCGACCGTACAGCAGGCAATTACCTCCGGCGACGCGATTATCACCGGCCGTTTCACTATTGATGAATCAAAGCTTCTGGCGCAGCGCCTAAATGCCGGCGCGCTGCCGATACCCATTGAGCTTGTTAACCAGCAAACCGTTGGGGCGACCTTGGGGCAAATCTCGGTAGAAAAAAGCGTCAAAGCCGGAGTTATCGGCGTTCTGTTTGTCATCATCTTCATGATAGCAGTATATCGCCTGCCGGGAGTGCTGTCGGTGTTTTCTTTGGGTATTTACGGTTTGGTGGTTTTGGCCATATTTAAGCTCTGGCCGGTTACTTTAACATTAGCCGGTTTGGCCGGTTTTGTATTATCTATCGGCATGGCAGTTGATGCTAACGTGCTTATCTTCGCGCGTTTGAAAGAAGAGTTGAAGCTAGGCAAGCCGATTGGCGCGGCTATTGACGAGGCGTTTCGCAGGGCGTGGCCGTCAATTCGTGATGGAAATATTTCTACGCTTCTGACTTGTTTTATCTTAATCCAGTTCACAACCAGCATTGTCAAAGGTTTTGCCGTAACTTTATCCGTCGGCGTATTGATCAGTATGTTCAGCGCGATTGTGATTACCAAGAATTTAATGCAATTCATAATTACGGAAAAAATTTCAGAAAAAGGCTGGCTAATGGGTGTAAAAAAGAATAAAATTTAATTTTTATGAATATTATCGCAAAATCAAAAATATGGCTGAGCATCATGTTGGTTGTAACATTAACCAGCATTATCTTCTTCGTTGTTTTTGGCCTGAAGCTCGGTATTGATTTTACCGGCGGCAGTTTGCTCGAGGTGAATTTTTCTTCTCAGCGTCCGGATAAAGAACAGATTGAGAAGGCTCTGTCCGGACTAAATCTTGGCGGCGTTTTAGTACAGCCGGTTGATGAAGCAAACATTCTATTGCGCTTCAAAGACGTTGACGAAGATACGCATCAGCGCGTTTTAGAGAGTTTGAAATCACTATCTGCTGACGGCGGTATTGAAGAACTGCGTTTTGAGTCTGTCGGTCCCAGTGTTGGCAAAGAGTTAAAGCGCAGGTCGGTATATGCCATGGTGATAGTATTGATAGTGATCATTGCCTATATTGCCTGGTCGTTTCGGAAAGTATCAAAACCTCTCGCCTCCTGGAAATACGGTGTCGCGGCGGTAGTCGCGTTGTTTCACGATGTTTTGCTGGTTATCGGAGTTTTTTCTATTTTGGGAAGGTACTACGGCGTAGAGGTGGATGTCGCTTTCATAGCGGCGATTTTAACTGTATTGGGCTATTCGATAAATGACACGATTGTCGTTTTTGATCGCATTCGCGAGAATTTACCGCGCAGTAATGAGGATTTTGCCGGTACGGTCAATACCAGTATTAACCAGACACTGGTACGTTCACTAAATACGTCGATAACCACTCTGCTCGTATTGGTTGCCATTTTCTTTTTTGGCGGAGACAGTATTCATTACTTTGTTTTAGCTTTGATTATCGGCATCTCGGCCGGCGCGTACAGCTCTATTTTTATCGCCAGCCCGATAGTTGTTGAGTGGGAAAAAATGCAGAAAAAATAAAATTATTAAAATACTCCAGAAAGGAGAACGCCAATGAGCGTGGATTTGAGTATTGATATGTCTGTTCCTTTTCAATTAGTAGTTGATCAAAATTTACCAGCTGAAGATGAGGAAGATGCTCATAGCCTAGCGCTGGAAGAAATAGCTATTAATGGCACTAGACGAGAACTTTTAGCATATCTTTCTTTAATAAGAGGTCGAGAAAATGACTAGCGATGAAACTGCGATTGAGGTGTTAAAAAATGTTAGGCTTATTTTGATTAACCGTTTAAATTTAAAAAGCAACGAAGATCTGCAAAGAATTATTGATTTTGAAGCTGAAGTTATTAATAATCCGGAGGATTTAAATAAAGACCCCTTGAATATTAATAATAATAAACAAGCTGAAAAAAGTTTGTCTGCCCCATCCTTGCTGGCGCGTACTCCCAGACAGTGGTTAACTGTGCTGTTTAAGGAGTTGCCATATTTGAAAGATATTCATGGCAAAGTCGCGTTGCCCTGCGCAAAAAATTAAAAATAAAAAAGGCGTTTAATTGCAAACGCCTTATTTTTTTTACTACTTATTACTTACTATTTTTTTTGTAAATTGCCCATTCCTTAATATTTTCATATAGCCATACAACGTCATTTTGAGTGTAGCTGTTTTTTTCAATTTTTTTTACGTAGCGATAGTCGCGTAACATACGCAGCGCATCCACCTCTAACTTCGCCTCCGCATTTTTTATGTAGGTGGAAAAATCAAAGACGTATACGCCGTTGAGACGGGCGACTACCAAACATTTTTCCTGGCTTTCTAATTCAGCAATTGGTTTAATGAAGATAGTTAGTTCTTCATTGGTAACGGCGCTGCCGGTAATTATTAAGTTAAGCTTAACATCACATTCATTGATTTGGGTGGTTTGGGTAATATTGGTAGGTGGCGTCGTTGCGCAAGCAAGGATGAAAAATTGAATACAAAGAAAAAAAGAACATAATACTCTCATGATTAAGTCTCCTTTTTTAAAAAAAGTTTTTTTACAGACTAATAATAACTTAGTTTACTCAAAGAAATTAAAAGTGTCAAGTATGGTTAATTTATAGCTTATGTCCTTTTAAAAATTCCTCGCCGCTCATTACCTTTTTTCCTTCCGGTTGAAGTTTATTTATAATGAGAGCGTTTTGACCGCACTGCGCGGCGAGTTGTTTATTGTATATAAAAAGCGTACCGATTTCATTTTCGTTAGCATTAAGTACTTGGTTGTCAACTTTGATTATTTTTAGTTTTTTATTATTGTAAAAAAACCAAGCGCCCGGCCAGGGATAGTAAGCGCGCGTTAGCCGTTCAATTTCAGCCGCCGATTTATTCCAGTTGATTTTGCCGCTGGCGCGGGTTAATTTTGCAGCTTTGGTCGCGGTACTTTCATTTTGCGCGCGCGATCGCAGTTTGCCTAGTAAATAATCCTCCAGATATTTAATAATTACTTCGGCGCTGAGTTGTGAGAGCCGGTCGTGCAATGATTCGCCGGTTTCATCATTTTTAAGGTTAATTTTTTCCTGCGCGATAATTGGTCCGGTATCGCAACCCGCGTCCATTTTCATCAAAGTTACGCCGGTTTCCGCGTCACCAGCCGCAACCGCGCTCTGGATCGGCGAAGCGCCGCGGTATTTTGGCAGAAGCGAGGCGTGTAAATTAAGACAGCCATGTTTTGGCAGATCCAGAATTTGCCGGGGCAATATTTGGCCGTAGGCAATGGTGATAATAATGTCAGGGTTTAATTCACTTATGAAGACGGACAAGCGCTTATCCGCCTTCAGAGAAGCTGGTTGTAATACTGGAATGTTATTTTTTCCCGCCGCCACTTTCACCGGCGGGGGAGTAAGGATTTGTTTTCGCCCGACCTTGGCATCAGGCGCGGTAACTACGGCGGCAACATTAAAACGCTCATCATTGATAAGCGCTTGCAGAGTCGGCACGGAAAAGTCCGGCGTGCCGATAAATATAATTTGAAATTTTGATGTATTTTTTGTCATTCGAGTTGACCAAATTTTAAACTGGCGGCTGTTTTTTCTTTGGTAAATAATCTATAAACAAAATTCCCTCCAAGTGATCAACTTCGTGCTGGATAACGCGCGCGAAAAGGCCTTCCGCTTTCAGCTTGACAGTTTTGTCTTCCAAATCAGTATAGATTACGTTAATTTTTTTACTGCGTTTGACCGGTCCGAAAAAGTCAGGAATGGAAAGACAGCCTTCTTCGCCCACTTCTTTGGCCCAGAATTTCTTGGTAATTTTTGGATTTATCATCGCCACTATTCCATCCTTGGTATTGATAATAATCAGCCTGATATTTTTTCCAATCTGCGGCGCTGATAAACCGACGCCGTCTTTAGCAATCATTGTGTGTCCCATATCCAAAACCAGTTGACGGATTTCTTTGTCAACTTTTTTTATATTAATACTTTTTTTACGCAAAATATTGTCAGGATAGATAATGATTGGTAGTATGTTTGGCATTTTTTCAATTTAAGTAAGCGGATCAACGTCGATACTCCATGAATTTGACAAATCTTTTAGTATATTTTCTAGTATAGCATTTTTTTGATTAATGTCAAGTTTTACTACAATATTTTTTTGCCAAAAGTTGCGAATCTTAGGATTAATCGGTTGATTTGGGCCAATTATATTTAAAAGCGGTAATTGCTTTTTTAAATCTTGCGCGACCCGATTTGTTTCTTTGATTAAATAATCATAATCATCGCTTTTACATAGCAATTTTATCATTTTAACATAGGGCGGGTAGGCGTATTTTTTTCGCATTAGCAGTTCATTTTTATAAAAACTTTCATCATTTAGATTATTTAGGTTTTTTTGCAGAGCAGTCAAAATTTTTGCGTCTGGTTTGTAAGTCTGAAAAATGACGCTGACCGCGTTAGTTTGCCTGGCGAGCGAATGCAGAATTTGCCAGGCCTTTTCATCATTGTGCCAATCTGGAAAATTCAAAATAGAGTCAATATTGAGCGCCGCGACCAAGCCGAGATTTTCGGCATTTAGTCTAATGCTGATTTGCGTGCCGATTAAAACATCAGCTCGATTATGCCGCCAGTTCGCGGTATTATTGCTCAGATTTTTATACTGTGAATTTTCACTGGCATCCAGTCTTTGGATGGAAGCGCCGGGAAACAGCTTTTTGAACTCCTCAACCACGCGTTCAATGCCAATGCCAAAGCCTTTGATTCGTTCCGATGAGCATCGCGGACATTTTAGCGGCGAGATCATTTTTACGCTGCAATGGCCGCAGGTCAGCGTTTTGCTCAGATGTTCAATCAGCGCGATATCGCAGTTCGGACAGCGCAGTACGTGCCCGCAATCGCGGCACATGACAAAGGTGGCGGCGGCGCGGCGGTTTACAAAGATTAGGATTTGTTTTTTGGCCGCCAAGTTTTCGGCAATAGCATTGTGGAGTTCGTAGGAAAATATCGAGTAGTTTTGCTGGCGCAGTTCGGAACGCATGTCGATGATTTTTAGATCAGAAATATTTTTTTTATCCAATAGTATTAGCTGGTCCAGTTTATTTTTTTTTATGGCGACAAAAGCTTTTACCGAAGGAACGCAGCCGCCGTAGATAATATCGGCGCCGCAGTTCTCGGCTTTTATCTGCGCCAAATGACGCGCGTTGTAGCGCGGATTCATGTCCCACTGCTTGTAGCTAAGGTCAGCCTCTTCATTGACAATAATTAATCCTAGGTTGTGAAAAGATAAAAAAATCGATTGGCGAGTGCCGGCGACAATTTTTGCGTCATTTGTCTGCAGTCGCCGCCAGGCAATTAGCTCCTCGGTTTTGTTCAGATTATTATGGTAGATCAAAAAATCTTTTTTTTCAAAGTTTTCCGCCAGCGAACTCTCCATTTGCGTTAAGAGCGCGGTTTCAGGCGCCATCAGCAAAACTTGTTTTTTTTCGGCGATAACTTTTTTGATAATTTCGAAGTACTTTTTTTGCCTTTGCTGGTTTGTCCCCAAAATGATTTTTGGTTTCCTTAAATTTTTACCGGCGGAAAAATTTCCGGCTAGCTTCAGATCCAAGCTATCCATGGCTTTTTCAAACTTCGCGCTTTTTCTTTTCAATGGCTTGGGCAGGGAAAATTTAAAAATCAAACCCAGCGAGGCAAAATAATAATCAGAGACTAACTCAGCCAGCGCCAAATCTTTTTCATGAATAAAAGGGATTGGATCGGCAATCCCCAGAATTTTTTTGTAAATTATGTCCTTATTTGCGTCGGCAGGCAGTTGATCAAAAATGCTTACGACCACGCCGGTAGTTTTCTGATTGTAGAGCCTGATATCAACAATTTGTCCGAACTTAATTTCATTCGCAAAATCGGCCACGTCGTATGTGTACGACTGGAGGCGGGAAAGAGGCAGTTTGGTTAGAGGGATGATATTGGCGTACATATAATTCGCGTAGCGCGTAACGCAAAGCGCGTAACGTACTATTCATTTAAGTGGTCGCTATGCGTTAGGCGGCGCCTTACTTTATTAGTATGATTTTTGGGTATTGTTAAGGTTATAAAAACAAAAACCACCCGTAGATTACCGAGCGGTTTTAGCTTAGCATTAAACTTAGGGTTTGGTCAAAATTGCATATTTTCAAATCTTTGACAACTAATAAAAAGAATGTTAGTACATAATGTAAAAACCGTTCCGAGTGCTCGGGACGGTCTTTTTTTACGCAAAATAAATTAAATTAATCTTTTCAGTTTTTTTCGGCAACGGTTTCAGCTTCATTTTGATCCTGACTCAAAATCTCCTTATTTTTTTATCAAACCTAAAACATAGACAATTTCTTCCGCTTATTTTGGATATTTTTTTATAATATCCTCCAGCATTTTTTTTGTCTCTAAATCTTGGATAGTATCCAAAGCTCTTTTTGCCTCTTTAATATAGAAATATCTGATGTTATTTCCGTGCAGGTCTTCGCAAGGATTGTTAATATGTTTAATTAGAAAAAGAGTTAATTCCATATCTGTTACTTTTTCTTTTTTTTCAAAATTTTCCATATTTGTATATATGTTATTTCATCGTATTTCCGTATATCATTGGGTATATACGAAGTTTTTTCTGAATCCGCCGACGACTAAAAATGGTGAGAGCACAGCGGGTCGCGAAGCGGTAGCGGAGTGAGTTAGGAGGACACACTCTAATATGACTTGATCCTTTTTTTCCGTATTTGGTGATAGACTACCCCAAAAATAATAAACAGTATTCCAACTACAACCGCAATCCAGCCGGCATATAGAAAAAATCCATCATCTTCAAATAATTTAATGGCCGCAATACCCAGAACAAACGCAGAAAATCCTGTCCTGGTGTAAGCAAGGGTATTACGCTCATTGGCAAGAATGGTTCTTTCTTGAGCAAGTAGTTTGTGTGATTTGATTGTTTCTTTTAAATGATTATTTTCCATAATGATATTGTTTATTATTTTTGTTTATAAATATTTGCAAATCAAGCGCGTCCTTCTGTGGGGATAAAGAATCGGTATATTCGTAGTTTGCTACCGTTGTCCGTCCGTCAGAGTGCCCAAAAAAGACGTGAGAACCCTCGGCATCACGTCTTTTAAATTCTAAAAACAGAAGAATTTTGACCAATTTTTTCGGTTTTATAGGAACAAGTTTAGGCATAGTTAAGTTCAACGTTTTGAATGCCAACAAATCTTGTTTTTTCTATTTCTTTAATATTAACGTTTCTCAAACACAGTTTTAAAACTTGCTGCAGATTCTTTAACATTTCTTTTTGTGTTTTACCTTCGGCGTAGCAACTTGGCACAGCCGGAATAGAACCGATAAACATACCATCCTCATCCTGCTCTATATAAACGGTAAAATTTGTATTTTTCATAAGTTTAAAATAATTCTATAAATATCATAACAAAACTAAGAAAATAAGGCAAGTTAGAGCAAAGCGATTTTAGGAGCGGAGCCGGATATGCTGTGTTCTGCGATGTGCCAATAAACTCTTCCTTCCTTATTGTATTTGGGGAAGTTTTATTCAGTTCAAATCGCAAACCTTTCTTGCCAGCTTTTCAGCTCGTCAAATATTTTATCGTCAAAATCTTCCGGTTTAAATTTGAAAATAGCGTTGGCGTTCTTTACACAATGGTTTTTCAGTTCGTCCTCGTTGTTTTGGCTGGAATACCACTTAAAGCTATCAATAATATCAGCCGTTTTCACAATGAGAGCGTCTTGTCCGTTTTGCACACACCTTTGAATCAGCTCATTTGTTTTTTTCACCTTGTCTGCAATCGTATCATCTTTAGTGCTCGCAAAAATCAAGCGGACAACATTATCACCAAACTCATCTCTCAATAATTGTTCGTCAGCACCAGACCACTCAATCGCATCGTGCAAAACGCCAGCCAAAACAACATCCTCTGAATAACCATTTTCATATAAATACACGCCAACGCGTATGTCGTGGAACATAACAGGCTTTCTGCTATTTTCATCTGACGGTGGCATATACTCCGACAGAATTCGCACGGCTTTTTCAAATTTTACATTAAGTGATTTTGACATACTTTATGATGCTAGAATAAAACTTCCCCAAATTAAAAATTAAACAAAAATTATTAAGCTGTTTTAACTCATAGCTGATAATTCATCACCAAATAGCCAATCCCAAACGGGCCTTCGTATGACATTAAATCCGCAGCGCAGTGATGCTCGGCCATGATGCCCAGATAGATCATCAGCGTATTAAGCTCATTCGCGCCAGCCTGTTCAATTTTTTTTACCTCCAAGTTTTTTATACCTTCATAGTCGCAGGTTGTTAGGTATTCAATTATTTTTTTATCAAAGTTTTTTGCGATTGGCGAGTAGCCAACGGGTGATTTTTTATTTAGCTTATGAGAAAGTTCAACCGAGGCAATGACTGCGATTCTGCTTTTTTCCATTTGAATGTGATCAGCGAGTTCTTCGCCTAATTCAAAGTGCTTGTCAAAGCTTAGCTTAGAACCGCTAATGGGAATAATTTTTGCCGTTTTGTTTTTTTTGCACAAAAAATGCAGCGGGATTAGCGAACCATGGTCAAGGTTTTTAATGGTGGTCAGTTGAATAGGCATTTTTACTTCCAGACGCTCTTTGATTCGGTAGCTTAAGGCGTTGTCGCCGTAATACTCTTCTTTGGTGGCAAAGTCGCCAAATTCATCGAGTTTGCCAATGAACTTCGGCGAGAAGTTTATCAGAAAAGCATTGTCATGCGTATTGCCGTGCGGCGTTAAAACTATAACCGTATCCGGCGCGGCAGCGTAAAAATGCTCCGCGAGGCTGTTCAGCGCCGAGATGGTTTGATTTACTTTTTTTGTATTGTCCTTGCCGATTTGCTCTATCAAAATTGGAGAATGGGGGACAATGGCGGAAAAAACCAACATATATTAATTTCAGATTGCAGATTTCAAATTGCAAATTTGCATTCTGAAATTTACATTTTGTATTTAAACTATTCTCTAAGTAAAGATTCCTCAGTTAGCGGCTCGTCATTGTCATAAAGAGCAAGGACGCGGGGATGGACCTCCATTATATTTTCCCATTTGTAACCAAGGCTTTCAAAGATTTTGCCGGAAGTTATCGTGCGTTTTTTTCCATTGGAGATGACGTAGACCGCGAGCGACAGATTGCTTTTTAGCAGGTAGCCGTCATCGAGTTTAACCGGTTCTATTTTTTCAAACTTTTCCAGCTCGGCCGCTGATGACTTGATAACCGCTTGATTTTTAAACTTTGTAGTTAAAAATATCGGATCAATCAAAGGCGCCTTTTTATTATTTATCACGAAGTAAACGCCGCCGGTTTCCGGATCGCGAAGCAGCGCGCCGGTCGGATAAGCATCTGTTTCACTGATTGGCAGGCCGTCTTGGTAGTAGCTTAAGTCAACCGAACTCACGTGTTCAACCTCTTCGGGATTGAAGCCCAGCTGGCGGAAAACTTCCGGATTGAGAATGCGGCGCTTGGTGTCGTCAACTAGCAGGTAAATTACGCCCAGCGGAGATTGCAGCAGTGAATATTGGGCGAATTTTATCGGCGCTCCTTTTGGATAGCCATCAAGATCGGCCTTTTTTACATTAATAATACTCTTGGTATTATAGCGCGTAGTCAGCGCGCCATAGCTTAGAAAAGGCCTTTTTTCACCGTTTTGAATCAGCCAGACTCCCGCTTCGCCCTCGACTTGTACCAAAGTTCCATCAGGGAAAAGGCGTGAGAAGAAGCGGTTCCAGAGTTTCCAGAAGTTGTAATTGCCATTGTAAACGTGCGGCGTGTAATTATAGAGAGCGGCAGTTGCTCGGTTGTACGGCGTTACCGTAATATCTTCAGTACTGATTGTGCCGTATGGATTTGTAAAAATGTAAGTTTCTCCGGCGTTGTACTTGTACATATTCGGTTCATCCATATATGACCTGAACTGCAGAGAAGCTGAGTTTATCTGCTTCCAGAATCCTTGCCAGCGATCATTACAGCCGCCGCTGTCCGGACAGCCATAGCCGGCCGCCCAGTCGTATTGTCTTTGGGTGGGATTTGTATCGGTGAGCAGGCTTTGCTCCTTCTGAATCAGCGTCAGCAGAAATTTCGGGTTGACCTTGTTTGTCGTCGCGCGTTCATAAATAACTTCAGCCGCTGTCATGGTTGTTTTACCGATTTCATCAACAGGCAAGCCGTCTTTTTCAGTAACCAAGTAATTTTTTAGCGCGCCTTCTTTGCTGTTTATGAAGTTTTGAATTTCAGACAGCGTCATTGAGTCAGAATCGAGAATTTCGCTGTCAGAGATGATGTAGTTTGGGTTAAATTCACTGGCCAGAACCGGTTGCGCCAAAAAAAATACAAAAAATAAAGCTATAAGTACCTTTTTCATATAGTTTAAAAAAAATGATTAGTTTATAATCTATTCAAAATAATTATACCATACTTTGCCATTAACAAAAAAAATAAAAAGTTTATCCACCAATTTTAAATATTATTCAGCAAATTTGAGCAATGATAATAAATTTTTAACGAAGGTTAGATAATTATTTGTCTATTGTCAAATGTTTAATTTTATTTTATATTTAAAATCAAGTTTACTAACCATAACATCTAATATATGGATGAAGACCAATATATCACGCAGGAAGGTTTGGACAAGCTAAAATCCGAGTTGCACCATTTAAAAAATGTGCGGCGCCATGAAATCGCCAGTCGCATTGAGCGAGCCAAAGAACTGGGCGATTTGTCGGAAAATGCCGAGTATGCCGAGGCAAAAGACGAACAAGCGTTTAATGAAGGTAAAATTATTGAAATTGAAGAGCAACTGAAAAAACTGGTGGTTGTGGAAAAAAATAATAATAGTGATATTATCGATTTAGGATCAAAGGTAAGAGTTGATTGCAATGGCAAAGAAAAATTTTACACCTTGGTCAGTTTCAATGAAGTTGATCCGGTAAACAATATGATATCCAATGAGTCTCCGTTGGGGCAGGCAATGATTGGCAGAAAAGTCGGTGATGAATTTAGCGTAAAAATACCCAGCGGCCAAATGAAGGTAAAGATTTTGGAAATTGAGTAAGGCAGTACATAATTTTATTTTTAAATAAAAAAATCCCTCTCTAGATTTTGAGAGGGGTTTTAATTTTTACTCATGAAAAAATGCTGTTAGCTACATCCACCCCTTTCGTTTGAAAAACAGCAGCATACTGAAACTACCCAGCAGCATTATGGCGATAATCCACCAGAAGCCAAGCGGATGATTGATAAACGGCATGCCGTTTAGCGTGTTCATGCCAAAAATCGCGGCCAGCAAGGTCAGCGGAAAGACGATGACTGAAAAAATCGTCAGCGTTTTCATAATGTCGTTTAAGCGGTAGTTCAAAATTGATTCGTTGGTGGCGTAGAGCGCCTCAAGCATCTCCTGCCGGTTTTCAATTGTGTTCCAGAGGTCTTTGGTCTTGTCAATGACCGCCGGAAAAGGCGTGTGCGAGTCGCTTAAACCGGCTTCAGCTCGGAGTTTTTCAAATTTTTCAAAGACCATTTGATAGTTTTTGGTAATAGTGCGGAAGTTAATGGCGTTGCGCCGCAAGTCAAGCAGGGTGGTAACGGCGCTGCGGCTTTTGTGAGAAAAAATAGTGTCTTCAATATCGTCGATGGTTTTGCTCATGTCATCCAGCAGATTAAAGCTCCAGTCCAGCAGTTTGTCGGTGATTTGATAGTAGAGATCAACCGATGAATCAATCGGAGTGATTTGTTTGCCGTTTTGTTTTTGGTAACCGTCAAACAGCTTTTTGAGCAGGTTTATTTTGTTGTCGTGGAGCGTTACCAGCAGGTCATGGCCGATAAAAAAATCAATTTCCGCGCCGTTAATGGTTTCATTTTCCTGACTGTAATAAGGAAAGCGAATCGCCAAAAAAATATAATTTTCGCGGCCTTTAACTTTGGCGTGCAAAGCGGTGATATTAACAGTCGCGTCCCGCAGATCTTCCGGTGCAAAATTGAATTCGCGGCGCAAGTAAGCTATCTCATTGGCGCCGGCATTTAAAATATTGAGCCAGGTGATCTTTTTTTTGTGTCCGCCTTTAATAATTAAACTATTTATTTTGTGATTACTCCTTGGCATTTACTTTTTTTTAAAATTTAATAACTGAATATATTATACCATAAATTGTTAGGGTGTGGTATAATGTAAATATTAATATGAATTACTTCGTATTTTTCAATTTGTATTTAACATATGCCCGAACTTAATCCAAAAATTGATCAACTAAACGTTGAAAAAACCGAAACGCCAAACATAAAACCCGAGTTGCGCATTGAACGTCCGCCTGCCCGGCGTTTTGAATTTCCGAAGTTTAAAAAAGAAGAAAAAGCGCAGGCAAGTGAAAAAACCGCCGCCGCGGCGCCGGCAGTAACTGACGCGCCGGTTGCCGCCGGAACAAAAAAAGTTGACATCAAGCAAATTGAAGAAGTGCTTAGTCACGATCTTGAAGATATTTATTTTCAGCTCGCGCCGCCGTTGCAGATGAAGTTTAAGAAAAAAGGAGAAGAAACGGCTAATGAAATAAAGTCGCTGATGGAGAAGACAAAAGTCAATGTCAGAAAAATTGCCGATTTGATAATTGATTGGCTGAGGATTATTCCCGGCGTGAACAAGTTTTTTCTTGAACAAGAAAGCAAGCTGAAAACCGATGAAATTTTGCGCTTAAAAGATTGATTATTTTTAATTTAAATTTGAAAATGGTTATTAGAAATTACTTTGAATTACGAAATGCCTCTTGACCGTTATTCCCATTTTTAGATAACTACTTTTAACTATTATCAATGACCGCTACTTGGTTTACTACCGCAATTACGCTAATTTTAGCTATAGGAAGTATTGCTGCTATGCTAGCAATCGTTTTTTTGTTTGTCAGAAAGTATTTAAGAAAAATATACCGCGCCAACGACGCTTTTGAAAAAGATATACTTTTAATCCGCGTTCCCAAAGAAACTCCAAAGGATGTCGACACGAACCAATCAACCCAGTCTTTGCAGGAAGATTTGGCGATTGGCGAGAATATTTTCGCGGTTATTGGCGGGCTTAAGGCAAACCCGGACGGAATCAGTTCGTGGCTGTTTGGTTCGCACAACAGTTTTTCTTTTGAAATTGTCGCGCACAAGAAGTTGATATCTTTTTATATCGTCGTGCCGAAGTCGTATCGCCGTTTTATCGAACAGGAAATATACGCGCATCATCCCAACGCCAGTATTGAAGATGTGCCGGATTACAATATTTTTACCGTTCATTCACAGGTGAAATCAGCGCAGATGATTCTGAAGCGCAGTTATGTCTATCCGATCAAGACCTACCGCGAACTAGATATTGATCCGCTAGATTCCCTGATCAACACCTTGGGCAAACTCAATGAAAATGAAGGCGCCGCCATACAAGTATTGGTTCGTTCCGCTAACAAGTCCTGGCGTTCGCGCGGCAAGCATGTTATCAATGCCGTGCGCGAGGGAAAATCACTCAATGAGGCGATGAAGGCTAATGCTTATACGAAAATAATGAAATTTTTTAGCAAGAAAAAAAAGACGGAAGCGCCGGCGCCGCGCGCGCAGTTAACGCCGGTTGAGGAGCAAGCGATTAAGTCAATTGAAGGAAAAATGTCAAAAGCCGGCTTGGAGGTAATCATCCGTGTGATCACTTCAGCCGAGAATGCCGGCGCCGCGCAAGTATATCTTGATAATATTACCGATATATTTAATCAATACGCGGTTTTTGAGTATGGCAACGGTTTCCGAAGCAAGGGTGAGAGATCAAAGAAATTAATCAGCGATTTTATCTTCCGCCGTTTCACGGGCGGCATTATGGTGCTCAATACCGAGGAGTTGGCCGGCATCTACCATTTGCCGATGCCACACAATGAAACCCCGAATATCTTGTGGCTGACTGCCAAAAAAGCGCCGGCCCCGACTAACGCGCCTACTGAAGGAATTGTGCTTGGCCAAAATGTTCATCGCGGCGTGGTCAAGCAAATCCACATTAAGCGCGCCGACCGCCGCCGTCATATGTATGTCATTGGCAAATCCGGCACCGGCAAGTCCAACCTAATTGCCAGTTTGGCCAGACAAGATATTGCCAATGGCGAAGGCGTCTGCATTGTCGATCCGCATGGCGATTTGATTGAGGATATATTGAAAGGCATACCAAAAGAGCGCGCCGATGATGTTATTTGTTTCTCGCCGGCGGACACGCAACGGCCGATGGGCCTTAATTTGCTTGAGTTTGATGAACGTTATCCGGAGCAAAAAACCTTTGTCATCAACGAAATGATCAAAATTTTTGACAAATTATATGACTTGCGTTCAACCGGCGGACCGATTTTTGAACAATACATGCGCAACGCCATGCTGCTCATTATGGATGATCCGGCCAGCGGCTCAACGCTGATGGAGATTTCAAAAGTTCTGGCCGATTCTGAATTTCGCGCTCTGAAGTTAAAGAAGTGCAAAGACGCAACGGTAGTTAATTTTTGGCAAAAAGAAGCGGAAAAAGCCGGCGGCGAGGCCGCGCTGGCAAATGTCGTTCCTTATATTACCTCAAAACTTACCAGCTTTGTGTCAAACGCCACCATGCGTCCGATCATCGGCCAGCAGAACAGTTCGTTTAACTTGCGCGATATTATGGATCAGCAGAAGATTCTGCTCGTAAACTTGTCCAAAGGCCAGATTGGCGAGATGAACGCTCATTTGCTAGGCATGGTTTTGGTTGGCAAAATTATGGTCGCGGCCTTGTCGCGGACCGACTTGAATCAGGAGGCGCGCAAGGATTTTTATCTCTATATTGATGAATTTCAGAATTTCACCACTGATTCAATCGGCATTATTTTGTCTGAAGCGCGCAAATACAATTTAAACCTGATTATGGCGCACCAGTACTTGGGACAGCTGGTTGTAAAAAACGATACCGCGGTAAAAGAAGCGGTTTTTGGCAATGTCGGCACGATGATACTTTTTAAAATCGGCTCGGATGATTCGGAGACCATGCTGAAGGAATTTACGCCGGTCTTTAATGAATTTGATTTAATCAACATTGAAAAATATACAGCGTATGTTAAACTGTTGATAGATAATACCGCCTCTCGTCCTTTCAGTATGTCTACCTATCCGCTGGGGCCGGGAAATGACATTTTGGCTCAAAAAATAAAAGAACTTTCCCGCGTAAAGTATGGGCGCGCCCGCGGTATTGTGGAGGCCGAAATTATGCAGAGATCAAAAATTAGCTAGACCAGTTTTTACAAAAAAAAGAATCCAATTCCTCAAAGAAGGGATTGGATTTAAATAATAGTTTTTTTAAACCAAAATTTAAACTAATAAAAAAGTAAAAAATATGATTGACTATGAACGCCGGCCGTCAATATTAAGAAGTATTTGGCCATGGATAGTTATTATTAGCTTAATTGCCGGGTCTTTTTATGGCGGAATAATACTCGCGAATAAAACCGAAATTGATGAAAAATTAATAGACCATGATACGGTATTTTTGGGTACGGTTTTGAATAAGTATAAAAATACGCGCAAAGAAAATTTAAGCAATGACGTTGATTTTGAGCTGTTTTGGGATGTCTGGGACTTGATTAAATCTCAGTATGTCGATTCGGCAGACTTGTCGGAAAAAGAGATGTTTTACGGCGCCTTGCGCGGCCTGGTCGCTTCAACTGATGATCCCTACAGCGTGTTTATGAATCCGGTTGTTTCCAAAGAATTTCAAGATGATTTGAACGGCACTTTTGAAGGGATTGGCGCTGAAATCGGCATCAAAGGCGGAGTGCTTACCATAGTCGCGCCGCTGACAGACATGCCGGCAGCTAAGGCCGGCTTAAGAGCCGGCGACAAAATTTTGTCAATCAATGGCGAAACCACCAACGGTATGATGCTAGATTTAGCAGTTTCAAAAATACGCGGTGAAGAGGGAACTGAAGTGACGCTCAATATCTGGCGGGAAAGCTTTGAAGAACCGCGGGATTTTAACATTACGCGCGGAAAAATTATCGTGAAAAGCGTTCGTTGGGAGTTTCGTCCGTCTCGTCCGGATGAAGCCGAGGATGATATAGCCTATATTGAAATATCAAATTTTAATCATGATACCGCTGACTTGTTTGACCGCGCCATCAAAGAATTAATCGCCAAAAATTCCAAAGGCTTAATTTTAGATCTGCGCAATAATCCGGGCGGATTTTTAGATACGGCAATTGAAATGGCCAGTGAGTGGGTGGAAGGCGAGATAGTGGTGATTGAAAAATTCAGCGAGGACAATCAGCGAGAATATTTGGCTCGCGGGCGCGCCCGATTAAAAGATTTGCCAACAGTTGTGCTGGTAAACGAGGGCAGCGCTTCGGCCTCGGAAATTGTTGCCGGCGCGCTGAAGGATCATGGCAAGGCAACCATTATCGGCCAGAAAACCTTTGGCAAAGGTTCAGTGCAGGAATTAACAGAACTAAATGACGGTTCATCATTGAAAATAACTGTGGCCAAGTGGCTGACTCCGAATGGCATAAGCATTAATGACGAGGGCGTTTCGGTTGATATTGAGGTTGATTTAATCAGAGAAGATTATGAACAAGATAAAGATCCGCAGTTGGATAAGGCCATGGAGGTGTTAAATAATCCGAGTTTACTTTTAGAAATTTCAGACGAGACTGTTGATGAAGCCGTTGAATAAATTTTTTTTAAAAAAATTAATTAATTATCTTAGATGCTTGTTGTCGGCTATTTGGCTTGTCAATATTCGATATCAAATATCTAGTTTTTTGCTATGCAAAAAGGCAATCTAACCAAAGTTGCTCAACCGGGCAAAAGCAAAGGGGGAAGGGTAAGTACTAAATATATTTTTGTCATTGGCGGCGTAATGTCCGGCGTTGGCAAGGGTGTCGCGTCCGCTTCAATCGGGCGCGTTTTAATTGGCAAAGGTTATAATGTCAGCGCCATCAAGATAGATCCGTATATCAATGTTGACGCCGGCACCATGAATCCGGTGGAGCATGGAGAGGTTTTTGTCACTGATGACGGTGATGAAACCGATCAGGACGTTGGTAATTATGAGCGTTTTCTCAATCGCGATATTCATCGGGAGAATTATATGACTACCGGACGAGTTTATCTAAGCGTTATCACGCGCGAAAGAAATTTGGAGTACGACGGCAAGTGCGTTGAGGTAGTGCCGCATATTCCGCTGGAGGTCATCGGCCGCATCAAAAAAGCGGCTGTCAAAGACAAAGCCGAAATTATGATAATTGAAGTCGGCGGTACGGTCGGGGAGTATCAGAATATGCTTTTTCTGGAAGCGGCGCGCATGATGCACTCAAAGAATCGAGATGATGTCGTGTTTGTAATGGTTAGTTATCTGCCAATTCCAAGCAAGCTGGGAGAGATGAAGACTAAGCCCACCCAGTACGCGGTTCGAACCTTGCAGTCAGCCGGCATTCAGCCTGATATTATTATCGCTCGCAGTGATCGGCATATTGATAAGCCCAGATGTCAGAAAATAGCGACTTTTTGCAATGTAGAGGAGGACGACATAATTTCCGCGCCCGATGTCGATTCTATTTATGAAATACCGATTAATTTTGAGAACGACCGGATTGGCGAGCGTATTTTGGAAAAATTTAAGCTAAAAATGCGTAAAAAAGATTTGGTTGACTGGCGGGCGATGATGAACAAAATGAAAAATCCGAAAAAAGAAGTTCAGATCGGCGTAGTCGGCAAGTACTTTGGCACCGGCGATTTTACGCTGGCTGATTCTTATATTTCGGTCATTGAATCAATCAAGCATGGCGCGATGGCGGCTGGCGTTAAACCGGTTTTGCACTGGATAAATACCGAAGATATTGAGAAAAACGGCATTGAAATTTTGAAAAAAATGAATGGCGTGATTGTGCCGCAAGGCTGGGGCACGCGCGGCTCGGAGGGGAAGATAAAAGCGATTCAGTATTGCCGCGAACATCAAAAACCATATTTTGGACTTTGTTACGGCATGCAGATGGCGGTCATTGAATTCGCTCGCAATGTTTGCGGACTAAAAGGAGCTAATTCCGAAGAAATTGACCAAAAAACACCTCATCCGGTTATTCATATTATGCCTGATCAAAAAGAATATTTGGCAAAAAAACAGTATGGCGGCACCATCCGATTGGGCGCCTGGCCCTGCAAATTAAAACCCGACACTCATATTGCGGCCGCCTACGGCAAGAAAAAAAACATTAGCGAAAGACATCGCCATCGTTATGAATTTAATAATACTTATAGAGAAAAGCTGGAAAAAGCTGGTTTAACAATTTGCGGAACATCGCCGGATAATAAATTGGTTGAAGCTGTTGAAATAACCAACCATCCATTTTTTATCGGCGTCCAATTTCATCCCGAGTACAAGTCGCGCCCGCTTGACCCGCATCCGCTGTTTGTGGAGTTTATGCGCATCTGCGCGCAGACGTCAGACATATGACTTAAGTTTTACTGATTTGTTGCTCCGCATAAAAATGTGGTATAATATGGATATAAAAATAACGCAGTAATTTAAAAGTATTAATAAATTTTAGTTTCATTGTATGTTAAAAAATTTTTTAAAAATTTTTACCTATGTCTTTGGTATTGGCGTAGCGACCGCTATCTGCACCTCTTTTATTCAGATAGCTTTGGCGCAGTGGTCGCCGCCAACCGCAACGCCGCCGGACGGAAATATCAATTCATTTTTGTATGAAGATCCGCTATTTATTGACAGTAATAATAATCGGATCGGAGTTAACGAGCCAAACCCCGGTTTTATCATGCACGCTAGTGATGACGATGGAACGGCCATTGTGAATATAGCTAACAACGGATTGGATTTGTGGACAGGGTTGCGTATGGAGCGTGATACATTGGAAAAATGGTTTCTCGGTATGGACCTAAGTAGTGATAATTTTTATATTCGGAGAAATTCAACTACTAACGATATTACCATAGATACGAGCGGCAAGGTTGGCATTGGCACAGAGGCTCCAAACAGCGGCCTGCATGTTTATGCCGCGAGCGGCAATAACGCGGAAATTGATATCCAAAGCACAGCCGGCGCTGGGAATCATTGGGCAATCTATGATGACAGGGTAGGCGCGACAAACGATTTGATGTTTTGGAAAGGCGGCGCTAATCGCGCTTATATTACCGATGCCGGAGACGTTTGTAATCAAGGCGGCCAGTGTTTGAGCACAGTAGCCGGCGGCGCCGGTATTTGGACAGTTAATACCGCTACCACCCCTGACTATGTATATGTTTCTGATACTAGCGCTAATGTCGGTATCGGCACAGCGAGTCCGTTGACTAAGCTGTCGCTGAGCGGGACAGCCTACTCGCCGACTACCGGAAATCCGTCGTTGGCGACTATATATACTACTAATTCGCAAGCGGCTAATATGGGCGGGGGTGTTTTATTTGGCGGAGTTTATACGGGCAGCACGCAAACTGTATTTGGTTATATCGGCGGAGTAAAAGAAAACGGCACTGCCGGAAATTATGCCGGAAAGCTTATCTTTGGCACCCGCGCTAATGGAGGAAGTAACGCGGATATGACCAGAATGGTGATAGGCTCTACGGGAAATGTGGGAATTGGGATATCAACTCCTTCATATAAACTTCATGTGAAGCCGTTAAGTAGTACGGCTGACTCGGTACTGTTACTTGATGATTCTTCGGCTAATGTAGCAGGCTTAATGTTGTGGGAAGATAATGATGTGGGAGCGGTGTATATAGACAACCGGTATAATAACGCGGCGGGAGATATTTATATAAGGACGAAGACGTTGGGTACGCCGGTAAATGCTATATTTATAGAGTCGGCGGGAAATGTCGGCATTGGCGATACGACACCTGGGGCCGCGCTCGTGGTGGGAGATGATACAAACAGAAGCATTGCTGACGGATCGGGAGATGTATATATTCAAAATGATCTGGAAGTTGACGGCACGTTTTCCGCCAGCGGCGGCGCCGACATCGCCGAGCGCTTCGCAACTAAAACAAAACTCGCGCCCGGCACAGTCGTCGTTATGGCGCCGGGCGGTTATCGAGCCGCGGCTCCATCACAGCAAGCGTATGATACCGCCGTTATTGGCGTAGTTTCTGATAACCCCGCAATAATTATGGGAGAAGTTGACGCTGTTCATGAAGCAATTGTTGCTATGGTAGGCGTGGTAACGGTAAAAGTCGTCGGACCGGTTGCTAAAGGAGATTTATTAACCACTTCAAACGTCCGTGGACATGCTATGACGGCGACAGAGCCAAAAGTTGGCACGATTATTGGCAAGGCGCTGGAAGATTTCAGCGGCGGCCAAGGCCTGATAAAAGTATTGATTAATTTGCAGTAAATAATGTTTATCCTTGTATGTCTGAACAAACTAAAAAAATAATTAATAAAAAAAATACCCTTGAAGCATTGTCGGACACGGTGGCAACCTTAGTAAATACGGTGACTAAGGGTTTTGCGCGGGCCAAACAAGATAACGATGATTTGGCGGTGATGGTCAGCTCTGGTTTTATTGAGGTTGGTGAAAGAATTGGCAGAGTTGAAGAAGTTGTAGGCACTCTGAAAAGCGATGTAGGCACTCTGAAAAGTGATGTCAATATTTTAAAGCAAGGTCAGGAAGAAATTAAACTGCGCTTAACAAATGTAGCTTACCGCTTTGAGTTGGTTGATTTGCAAAGAAGAGTACAAAAAGTGGAAGATATTGTTTTAGCTCGCCGTAAAAAATAATCTTATTATAGTAGTATGAAAAAACTCATCACGGCCATTAACATTATTTCACTATCCGCTATTAGCATACTCGCCGCAGTTGGCGTGACAATGTTTGTGGATGAAGTACTCGCGGGTTTTTCCATTCAAAGTAAAGGTATCAGCGTAGATGGAAACACATTAGCAGCAGCTGATAACGCGCTTTGGGGGTATGCAAATGCCGTTGGCGACCAAACATCTTGTCAGCCACATAGCGGTGACTATAACGATAACTGGATTGTAGACATAACTGAAAGTAACCGTGTACAGACCCTTTACAATGCAGTATACTATCACTGCGACGGCAGCACCGTTGATGGCTACGCGCCGGGTGTCGGTGATCAGTCGTCGTGCTCACAGCATGACGCTGACTACGGCAATAACTGGGGTATTTCACTACAGGAAATGAATTACTTTGCGCGTCTCTACAACGCCGGTCAGTACTTCTGCGGCGCCGGTTTGGATGGTTATACTGCAGTCGGTAGTGACTCTGATAGCCATTTACTCAAACTGCAGACTAAAAGCGGCGTGAGCTATACCGACCGGTTCCGCGTTGATATTAACGGCAATGTCATTTTGGGTAACGCGGCGAACGGCAGTGAACTGCGGCTCGGTAAGTACGGCACTAAACCGAGCTGCGTTTCAGCGACCAATGAAGGCGCGGTGGTGTACGATACCATAAATGACCGGCCGTATGTCTGCGGCCCTAGCGACAGCTGGGTACCTCTTTAAATTTATATACTATTTTGATAATCACACTATGATAAAAAAAATTATCAAATTCAACGCGCTGTTCTTGGTCATACTGGCGGTATCAGTTGCCGGCGGCGTCCTCGTTGCTTCCCATGCGGTGGTTGCCGGTCTTTCTGCCCAAACAAAAGGTATTGGTGTGAACGGCGGTTCGCTGACACTGGCCACGGACAATGCCATCTGGGCTTACGCGGACAGCGGCAGTAACGCGGCGAGTCATTTATTAAAACTGCAGACGGTCAGCGGCGGTATTTATTCCGACCGGTTTCGCGTCGGCATTGACGGCGCTGTTACGCTGGGTAACACAAGTAGCGGTGCCGAGTTGCGGCTCGGTAAGTACGCCAGTAAGCCGAGTTGCGTTTCCGCGACTAATGAAGGCGCGGTGGTATATGACACGGCGGATGACAAGATTTATTATTGCGGTCCTGGTAATGTCTGGGTTGCTATGGGTAGTGGCAGTGGTAATTCACAAACATTCACTTCGTCTGGAACCTGGACAAGACCAGCTGGCGTTACCAATATTCAGGTTATTATCATTGGCGGTGGGGGTGGCGGTGGTAGAGGAGGTCGTGGGGATTCATGGCTCGGCGCCGCGTTAGGCGGCGGCGGTGGGGGTGGCGGTGGTAGTGGATATACCGTAGCTATGGCAAACATAAGTGTAAGTTCACCAAGCTATCCCGTAATTGTAGGTGATGGCGGCAGTAGCCAGAATCCGGGAGAGAATAGCTCTTTTAACGGAATTATAGCTAGTGGTGGAGGCGCTGGTTCTGCGGGCGGTGATGCAAGTTTTTGTCCATCTTGTGTGGGTAGCGCTGGTGGTGGCGGTGTCGGCATGACACAAGGTGGTGATGGGGGAAGTGCGTCAACCGGCTCTGATGGAGAAAATGGTTTTCTACTCTATACTGGATATACGCCAGGTGCTGGCGGCAATTCAGGATCGCCGTATGAAGGTAATAGTGGTAGTGGCGGCGGCGGCGCCGGTAGTTATTCATCCGGCGGAACTGCCTCTAGCGGTGCCAGTGGTCATGAATTTGGTACCGGTAACACTGGAGCCGACTACGGCAGTCCGGGTGGTTTCGGTGGCAGCGGGTATGGCTCTGGCGGTGGCGGTGGCGGTGGCGGTCTTGGTATTAGTCTTAGTACTGGAACTTATAATGTGGGTGGCGATGGGGGAGGTGGTGAAGAAGGTGTAGTTATTATTTTTTGGTAAAAATTTACGACTAAAAAATATCAAGCTTTCGCGGGCTTGATATTTTTTACATTTACGCTATTATTATCGCCGCCGCTTGAGCACAATATTTTTAACGCGCTGCACGCGCTTTTGCAAGGATAAAATATCAACGCTATAAGCGATATTCGCGAGTTTTGACTGTACATCTCCCAGTCCTGATTCAATACTCGTAAATCTTTTATCATTTTCTTGCCTCATTTCTTCAAACTTGCCATTTACTTCTTCAAAGCCATTAGCAACCATCATAGCCAAATTGTCATTGTTTTTTTTGGTTTCTTTGCGCAAATTATCATTATCCTTTTTGGCGGTTGCAAAGCCATCGTTCATTCTGGTATTAGCTTTAGCAAACTCCTGATCCATTGATTTATCTTGCAAGACACCGCTGGTCTAACATTTTTATCAAGCGGCTAAACAAAAAACCTTGATATTTATCACGATTGTTTGAAATTTTGTGGTTGTTTTTTTGTAAAAAGTATGGTAAAATATCTATATCTATCATTGAACATATGCCAGCCAAAAAAATTAAACCCATTAAATTCCGTCAATCTCTTTTTTGGGACGTGAATCCAAAAAAAATTGACGTTAAGAAAAACGCGCCGTATATTATTGAGCGTATTTTAGATTTTGGCAACGACCGCGAGGCGCGGTGGGTGTGGCGTTTTTACGATAAAAAATTACTAAAACAAGTAACCGCCACATCACGGTCGCTGCGTCCGGAAACAAAAAGTTTATGGCAATTACTTCTCAAAAACAGATAAATTTACGATTTGAAATACTGCCGCGCGCTACTAAAAAAGCGCTTGATTTTTTGTCGCAGCAAAAGTGGATAAGCCAAAACGGCTGGTATCTCGCCGGTGGCACGGCTTTGACATTACACGTAGCGCATCGTAAATCCGTTGATTTGGATTTTTTTACACCCGAGCGTGATTTTGATAACAATGAATTCCTTACCCACTTTCATGACAGCAAAGACTGGAAAACAGTAATCAATAAAAAAAATACCGTGTACGGTACGCTTTATAATGCTAAAATTAGTTTCATTGCTTATCCTTTTTTTATTCCAGCCTTAGATTACACGCCGTATGGTTGGGTGCGTATTTTACAACCGCGCGACATTGCTGTAATGAAGATTGTTGCGATTTCACAACGCGGCCGCAAACGCGACTTTTACGATTTATACTGGTGCGCTAATAACTTTGAACCCTTAGAGCAAATAATCGGGCGACTGCCAGCCCAGTACCCAACCGTAGCCCATGACTACCACCACATCTTAAAGAGTCTGGTCTACTTTGCCGATGCGGAAAAAGATCCGATGCCGGAAATTACCTTTCGAACGCGGTGGAGCGAGGTAAAAACATTTTTTCAAAAAGAAGTGCCGCGTATTACGCGCACTGTAATGGCGTTGTGAATATTAGGAGTTTGTCCCCAATTTTTTAAGGGGCATGATCGCGTTATCGGCCGTTTTTCTTTTTATCAAGCGGCCAAACAAAAAACCTGCTCAAATTGAGCAGGTTTTTTTAGACTATTTATTGGTCAGTACGCTCACGATTGTTGTTTCTTTGAGAGCGCCGTTGAATTTTTTCAGCTTCTTTTTGGTAAATTTGACGAAGCCGTTAATAAGCGAGAATAAAGTGTCATCTTTGCCGCGTTTGACATTTTTGCCGGCGTGCCATTTGGTGCCGCGCTGGCGGATGAGAATGGAGCCGATTTTGGCGCGTTCGCCGTCATGGAGCTTAACGCCCAAACGTTGCGCTTGTGAATCGCGGCCTAACGCTGTGGAGCCGCCTGCTTTTTTATGTGCCATATTTTTGATTTCAAATTTAAGATTTCAGATTGCAAATTTATAATTTAAAAATTGTTTGCAATCTATAAAGGTTATTGCTATTCTATCAGTAATTGATTTTTATGTCAATATATGATAGGATTATGACATGAAATATATTTTTTTTGTCATAATTTTGCTATTTATTGGCATAATACCGGTTTACGCTAACTTGGACTCTGATCGTGATTTGGATGGCGTACCTGATAAAGATGAGATCGGCAAATTCTACACAAATCCGGATAACCCCGATACTGACGGTGACGGTTTTAATGATTGGGTTGAATTAAACAGCGGTTTTTCGCCATATACTGCCGCTTCGGTAAAACTAGAAGATAATGACGCGGATAATGACGGCTTGAGCGACCGCAAGGAAATTAGTTATGGCACCAATCCGGTTAGCGCTGATACTGATGGCGACGGTTTTTCTGATAAAGTGGAGATATTAGCCGGCTACAATCCATTGAGCGCGAAGCCAGAAGCGCTGGAAAAAAAGATTGTCATCAACCGCGGCTCGCAAACCCTTACTTATTATTTGGGCGATATGTTACTGGATTCAACAGTTGTTTCCACCGGCAAGGCGGCTATGCCCACGCCGGCGGGTGAGTATAAGGTAATCGAAAAGAATCCCTACCGCTGGTCGCGCGCCGCCAGTCTGTGGATGCCGTTTTGGCTGATGTTTGACGCGCGCGGTTATGGTATTCATGAATTGCCTGAGTGGCCCGGCGGCATCAAAGAGGGGCAAGATCACTTGGGTACTCCCGTTTCACATGGCTGTGTTCGCCTGGGTGTAGGCCCTGCGGCAGAGCTGTACACTTTCGCGGAATTGGGAACGAAAGTTATTGTGAATTAACCTAATTATTCTAATTTCTAATTGACCTAAATAAATCCCAATTAGGTAATGTCTAAGTTATTACGGTTGTGATTTGGGTTATTGGTATTTGGGTATTCTTTAGAGTAATTAGTTTAATTAGAAATTAGACATTAAAAAGATTTTGTATGAATAATAATAAGAATAATAAGACAGATAAAGCTATTATTGACCGGATAAAAAAAGAAATAGAAATCATGCGCCCCTTTATCCAAGAAGATGGCGGTGATGTTGAGTTTGTCAGCTTTGACGAGTCAAACGGCATTGTAGCGGTTGATCTGCAGGGACACTGCGTAGGTTGCGCGCTCTCGCAGGTGACGCTCAAACAAGGTTTGGAGGTAAATCTAAAAACGGCCGTGCCGGAAGTAAAAGAAGTGGTTATCGCCGAATAATTTTTTGCTATTAAAAAAATCCCGCGAAAAATAAATCGCGGGATTTTTATTATTTAATTTTCAGTACCGGCAGTTTTTGCTTCAGTTGGATTATCAGTTGCCTTTGCTTCAGTATTTTCTTTGACGCCTGCCTCGTTACGCTCAATAAAAGGCGACTTTAAATTACTGATATCGCGCAGTTCATAGCTTTTTTTCAGTTCAATGAGATTGTAGGCTTGGTCAAAAATCTCTTGATTGATGCTGGGAAAAACATTGTTGCTTTTTAGTTCATGGATTTCAGAAACGCGCTGCATGGTTAAATAAAAATTGTTGTACAAAAAAAGCAGGGTACTGAAAAAAATTATCAATATGCCGAGCATCAGAATAATTTTTTTTTGTTGCAGATTTAGTTTTTGGATATTAAACTTCATATTTAATTACTGCCAGTAAATTTTTGATGAAATGACAACATCAATGAAGTTAGAATTATTTTCATCTTGTTTACTGCTAATTTTTATATCATCAATATTTATATAAAAAGGGAGCTTTTCCAGATTATCCAGATACCTCAACGAGTTATTAAAATCACCGCTGATCCAAATTTGCAGTTCACTGACATAGTAATTCGTGCCCTCAATAGCCGTAATGTCTCTAAAGTTAATTTTTTGTTCAACATTGTAAAGTGAAGCGTTGTCTTCAAGCGCGGTAATCAGTTCCAGCCGGCGATTGTTGCTCAGAACAGTGTCATTAAAAACTTTTTGCTTTTCTTCATATTGATTAAGTATGACCAAAAAATCTTCCAGAGTTATTTTTTCAGCCTTTTTTTGCATTTCACTATTCATAATCCTGACTTCATTGGAAATATCGTTTAACTTGGAAAAATTAGGCAGTATAGAAAAATAAAACAAGACCAATACAATTATTAATCCAATGCTTAGGAACAACCACATGTTCTTGATATTTACTATTTTTTTAAAAAAATTAATCATTAATTCATCTCTTTAATTATTAAGTCCGCTTTTATATTAAAGCTGATATCATCTTTTTGAGAAAGATTCTGTATTGGCAGATCGACATTTTCCAGCTCCGGTATTTGCGTCAGGTCATCTTTAAATTTAAGAAGTTCGCTTCGCGACGGCGAGAAGCCGCTGATAGTAAAAGCAGAATTTTCTTCGTTGAAAGACAGATGTGAAATTATAATTTTTGCCGGCACGCGTTTGGTGATATCAATGATGATACCAGACCAGTTTATATGCTCAGTCTGAATTTTATGAAGAAAGTTTGCTAAATTATTAATATTTTTAATTTTAACATTGATAATTTCATCCGGAGATGTATTATTTGCTATATATTTTTCAACGCTGTTCACGACAATAGCTTTACTGGCGCTCACTAGAACGCTAATAGTAACCGTGGTTAGAACGACAGTAATAACTAATTCTTTTAGGAATTTATTTGCTTGTTCCTTGCGCAGTTTATGTTTTTGTTGGCTTGAAAGCAGGTTTAACGTTAGCATCTATTTAAGTTTATCAGAATAAATTCCTCGCAGAGCCAGCCCAATGGCAGTGGCGAATTGTAGCGACATGTTTTGCTTCACTTTATTTTTTTTCGCTAGTTTTTTAAAGGTGGAGTATTCTTCATGCAAATACTTTTGTTCAATACTGTAATTAATATTGAAGTTCATTAACACATTTCCAATGTAAACCGGAATTTTAAGCTCACTAGTCAGCTTATCGGCTATGCCGTTTATTTGCGTGCCGCCGCCGGAGAGATAAATGCGGTTCACTTCGCTGTACTCCGGGTAGTTTGTTCGAAGATGTTCGGCTACTTCTTTGATGCGGTCAGCGAGTTTTTTTATTTTGTTATTAAGAATTTTTGCGATATCGCCGTTCGCGTGATGCGGGTCAAGACCGCAGACGATTTTGGCGGCTTCAGCCTTATGTTTTGGAATTCTGAGTTTTTTCGCGATGTCGTCCGTAATCTCATGGCCGGATAGCGGCAGGCTCATGGTAAATAATATTGAATTATTGGCAAAAGCAACACAACTTGATCTTTCCGCGCCAACATCTACGATTAGAGTCGGCAGAATTTTTTTTGCTGAAATAGGCAGAAGGCTTCGAGAGATAGCAACCGCCTCTATTTCCAGCGCGATTGGCGTTAAACCGGCTTCATTCAAAATATTATAGTATTGATTGGCAACTTTTTTTTCAACTATGCCTACCAGCACTTTCTTTATTTTTTTATTTTTTTCAACTACCTGCCAGTCGTAATTAACTTCATCCAAGGTATAGGGTATATTTTTTTCTATTTTACGTTCCAGCACGTTTCTGAATTCGCCTTCGGACGCGTCAATATCTATTAAATTAATAAAAGTTTTTGTCTCCGGCAGGGAAGCAATGACATTTTTGCTGGATATTTTTCCGTACATTGGTTTATTAATTAGCTTGTTAATAATACCGATTACTGTTTTTTGATCTTTGATAATACCATCTTCAATAGCTCCGCTTGGCACGCGCCATTTTCCGATAGCTTGCAGAACAATGTTGTGCCGTTTTTTATTTAGCTGGACAATTTTAAAAGACCGATCTGAGATATCGAGTCCGAATGGATATTTTGATGGAGCTGAAAATATGTTCATATAATTATTATATCATATCAATACTCTTCTTCCCAATGTTCAATGGTTATAATCGGTGAAAAAGCAAAGCCGACAAATATTTCATCCAGATAACCATTGTTCAAGGTAATGTTAACTGGCCGCCAGGAACTGGTAATTGTCAGCTTGTGGCTGACCAGTCCGCCTTCCGCGTCGAATGAAAATGTATTTAACGGCAAACCGGTAATCGTGAGCTGATCATTGGCATAAGCAACTCCTTGCAGATTGATATTGCCGGTGTACACATACATTGTTAAGTTTCTTTTTGCCAGCAAGCCTGTCGGGTGGCCGTTATGGGTGATGGTAATATCGGGATTGCCGCAACGTCCGTTGAAACATAGTTTTTTTCCAATTTCAATATCTCTATCAGAGAGCAGTATGCCGTTGATTATCAAATTAGTGTTGCCTTCAATAGTAATATCTCCGGTCACGTAAGTAATCGGATCATTTAAAGTTAGCGTTTGGTTGTTCTCTAATAACGTTTTAAATTCATTGGCGGTATAGACAACGTCTGCTTGATTCAAAAACGAATTGGAGTCAACCGAATCAAAATCAATCGCCGGCATGCTGATTTCCGCCGCGGCCGGCGGGTAATTCTGAGCATGGACATACTGTGAATCAGTATCTATATCAACACCTCTGGTAAATATGTTTGAGAGCCAAGACTTAACTAAATTGCCGACAGCGTTTAAATCTTCGTCAATATTCACCGTGCTGGCGCCGTTTACGGTAAATACGTTGTTGGAGTGGGCGCTGCCTCCCAGAAAGTTAGCCACGCTTAGCGATATATCAATATTGCCATCGGCGTAAGCGCCGTTGTTGCCCAGCGGGTTGCCGCCGGTTGCTTTAAACACGCTGGTTTTGACAATGCGCTGGGCGCTGGAACTGGCGGAAATATTAATAATGCCGGTTGCCTCAATATCGGCGTGAGCTTGGCTGGTTTTTGTGATGGTGACTGAGTAGGAGTCGTTGCTATTAAAAACAGCATTGCGCGAAAAAGTGACTGTCCATGCGCTGGCGCTGACAAAACTGTCGCCATAACCGTCAATATTATTTTTTATTTTAAAAATAGCTTCTTGAACGCCGGCCTCGGCTAAATAATAGCTTCGCAGAGCGTAAGTATGGCTATTGGCAATTTTGTTGTCGCCAAGCGCGAGCGACAAAAAATACATGCCCAAAAAAAGCATCAGTGAAACTATGAGCATTGTCAGAATCAATGAATTGCCTTTTTTGTTTTTCAAATTCATGGTAGTGGTTAGTTCGGTTGATTATAAATTTCGGCCATAGACTGCCGTGATGAGTTCAGTATTTTGCCCATTTTTTTCAAGCGTTACGGCGATATTTATCAGGTTTGTTCCCCAGATACTTAGCGTTTCAAAGAACTCGCCGATTAATTGTGTTTGCGGCGCTGTCTTTAGCGGCGGATTGCCGAATCCGTCCAAGCTATCCCAGCGCACAAAAATTGTCGGTTCGTCATTAAAGTAATAAGCGAACTCTTCGCGGTATATCTCGCGGCTTGCGTTATCCAGATAATATTTAATATAACTGATGTCGGTCGTATCGTGTCCGTCTTGGAATTCTATCTCATCTTTGGGCGGATTTATGATGTCGCCGCTTGTCGGCGGCAGAACAGTGACTATTTCTTGGGATTGTCTTATTTCGCGAGTCGCTCTGTCCAGCACCACTCGAGCATTCTGCCATAATTCGTTATCATTCCCGCCAGTGCGGTAACTGCGTTGCGCCAGGTTATAGGTTGAGTAAACTATAGTTACGATTATTACAAAAATTGAGATGCTAATCATTACCTCAATTAAGGTAAAACCAAAGTTTTTTATTTTATTTTTTTTCAAAAAAAATGAATTCATAAAGTTTATTTTTGGCTAATGATGGTTTCAAGCTTGTAATTTGTCTCCTGAAAGCTAAAGTTGTCATTCCAAAAAACAGTTACGGTAATTTTTTTTAGGCCATTATCATTAATGTCAACATTTAGATCTTCATCAAGGTAATCAACATCTGTTTGCCTTTGAAAATGATATAAATAGCTTGTTTGATCAAGTGATAGCCTGTCCTTTGCTTCTATCGTGCCAATGCCCAGCGCGTCGTAGCCAAGGCTGAGCGCCTGCTCAATCCCTATCTGCGCCAAGAATGCCGCGTGGCTTAGATTGGCTGACCGGTTATTTATTCTCAGGCTGTAAGGAAAAATGGTAATTATTGACAGCAACACCGTCATGACAATAGCCAAACTGACGCTAATTTCAATTAGCGTAAATCCCCGAATATTTTTTTTCTTTGTCAAAAACATTTAATTATTTATTGATGCCACTGAATATATCCGGATGGCCGAACATCAATAGCGGCTGTTTGCCCATTTGAATTAATTAAAACTATCTGACCGGCTTCGCTAACGGCTCCAAAAGAGTTGTAGATAACTTTATCATCGGTTAGATCGGTTATTGACTGGTAGCTTACGGTCGGATCCAGTTCTACATTTTTAATTGGATCAGCCGGATCGCTTTGTTTATAGATAGCGTATCGGCTGTTTATCTGGTCCATTTCCAGGTAATAAACTTCTTGTTCAGAAACTGTCAGCTGTTGAGTATAGCGCAGGTCTGAGATCAATTCTTTGGCAGTGCCATTTAAGATTAATTTTGGTTGATATTGGCGAATAAATGGGATTGAGATTAAAGAAAGCATCACAATAATACCAATGCTAACCAGCAATTGCATCAGGAGCGCGCCTTTTTTTGATTGCGGAAAAAAATTAAACATGATTAAATTTTTTTAAAATGCCTGAGTCAAAGCGTACATTGGCTGGATGATAGCGACTGCCATGCCGCCAATCGCCACGCCGAGCACTAGAATTAAAAGCGGTTCAATGATCGAAGGCAAAGTTTCCATGATAGTTTTCACTTCATCTTCGTAGAATCCGGCTAGTTCGTCAAGAATTGAATCAAGTTCGCCGGTTTCTTCGCCGACATTAATCATTTGCAGTATGACGTGTGAATAGAGGTTTGGATAATTAACCAAAACTTCGTGTATTTGTTCGCCTTTTTTTATCTTGTCAGCGGCGATTTGCAGTGATTTTTTGTAATGCAAGTTACCAAGAGTATTAGCCGTTATCTGGAAGCTCTCAACTATTTTTATGTCGGTTTTTAGCAGGGAGCTCATGGTTCTGGCAAATCGAGCTAAATTAACTTTTTTAATTATCGGACCGATCACTGGCGACTTTAAAATCAGCCATTGCCAATAGTAGAGTCCGGAGTAGGTTTTTAGAGCGCGGTAAAAAGCAATCACTATCGCTAGTAAAACTCCGCCAAAAATCAGGCCGTGATTCGTAATGGCGTCACTGACGGCAATAAGTATCTTGGTCATGAGCGGCAGTTCCATGTTAACGCCGCGAAAAATGTCAATTATTTTTGGAACAATGAAAATCATCATGCCGGTGCCAATTCCACCCATCGCAAACAGAATAACCGACGGGTAGATCATCGCACTGCGAATTTTGCTTACTAATTCGTGATCTTTTTTCATCTGCAGATAGAGTTGTTTTAGCACCTCCTCCAGTTTTCCGCTGACCTCGCCAGCCGAGATCATATTGATGAACAAATCAGTAAAAATTTTGTGGTAGACTTCCAAGCTTTCCGCCAAGGTGTGTCCTTCTTCAACTCGTTTTGACACATCTATTAGTATTTTTTTAAAACGTTTATTGTTTGTCTGTTCGGCCAATGTCTGCAGTGATTTTGATAAAGAAATACCAGCCTTAACCATGACACCCAAATGTTGAACAAAAAAAAGTTTCTCTGCCGAGGGAATTCTTTGAAATTTAACCAAGTAGTCATTTATTTTTTCGAGCGTGCTAGTTGTCTCCGGGTCATTTTTGTCAGTAGTTTTTTTTCTTTCAATTTTTTGTTCGTCATCTGAGTTATCTTTTTCCTCATCCATATTGTCAGCGTCTTGTTCGGATTCATCAGTAATGTCATCAGCTTGCACTGATTCGTCAGTATTGTCGTTAGCTGGAGAGTACTTACTCTCCTCATTTTCGGTTTCACTATTATCTTCGCGGCTTTCATCGGCTTCCGCTTCATCAGAATTTTCAGCGGGTTTTTTTTCTTCAACTAAATCATTGCCTTCTTCATATTCAATTTTGTTTGTTAAATCATTAATTTCGTTGCTTTGCTCGGTCGCGAGAACTTCTGATTGAAAACTTTCCTCCTTGTTATCTGGCATATTAGTAGAGTTAATTTATTTATTATTCTTTGGTTACGCGCAAAACTTCATCAATTGTTGTCTTGCCATTTTTTGCCTTGATAAAACCGTCTTCCACCATTATCATCACTCCTTCAGAGGCAACCTGTCCACGCAGATCGTTTTCTGAGGCTCCTTTGGCTATCAATCTGGATAGTTCGGGAGTAATATCAAGTGTTTCATAAATTCCCAGCCGTCCGCGATAACCGCTATTGCCGCACTGCTGACAACCTTTGCCTTTGTAGAATAGCAGTTTTTCAAAAGATTTGTCTTTTTCAGAGATTACTTTTTCTTTTTTTAGAGTATTGAGAATTAAATCCAAATCAACTTGTTTTTTGATATGTTCGATTTCTTCTTTTTTTAAATAATAACTGTAGATGCAGTCCGGGCAGATTTTTCGCACCAAACGCTGAGCGATAATGATATTTGTCGTGGAGGAGACGAGAAATGGAGCCACGCCCATTTCTAGCAAGCGCGGTAAAGTTGTTAACGCGTCATTTGTGTGCAAGGTTGAAAGCACCAAATGACCGGTCAGAGCCGCGTGTACGGCGATTTCGGCGGTTTCATTGTCGCGGATTTCGCCAACCATAATAATATCCGGATCTTGGCGCAAAAAGGCGCGCAGGCCGGAGGCAAATGTATAGCCGATTTTTGGGTTAACTTGGCTCTGATTGACATGTTCAATGTGGTACTCAATTGGATCTTCAATCGTTGAAATATTTACATCAGGAGTATTCAATATATTTATAATTGTATATAGCGTGGTTGTCTTGCCGCTGCCGGTCGGACCGGTAACCAATATCATGCCGTGCGGTTTTTTTATATTTCTTTTTACCGATTCCATGCTTTGCGGCTGTAAGCCAAGTTCTTCAAGAGATAAAACTTTGGCTGTTTCATTGAGCAGGCGCATGACGATTTTTTCTCCATATGAAGCGGGAATTATCGATACACGGAAAGATATTTTTGTCTTACTATTTACGACTTTGAACCGGCCGTCCTGAGGCAGGCGATGCTCGTCAACTTTTAAATTAGCCAGCACTTTTATGCGCGCTATCAACGAAGAATGCGCTTTTTTAGGCAGAGTCATTACATTGCTCAGAATTCCGTCAACTCGATAACGAATGAGGGTTTGCTTTTCCTCCGGCTCAATATGAATATCAGATGCCCCTTCATAAAAAGCTTGTTCCAGAATTGTATCAATAATCCTGACAATCGGGAGTTCAGAACTTAGTTTTTGTAAGTCTTCGTCGTTTTCGCTTTTACTTTCATCAATATCTTTAAGCGCCGCTTTTAGCTTTTTGTGATATTGCTTGAGAACCTTGTCAACGCTGGCTTGAGTCGTGATATGGATGACCGGATTAAGCGATGTTTTTTTCTTGATAGATTCAAAAAACTCAATGTCTTCCGGATTGAGAGTAGCGATAAAAATTTCACCTTTTTTATTGTCCACGTCAAAAATAACCGTCTTATGGTTTTGCGCGCTAGTTTCCGGAAGCAACAACAGCAGATCTTTGCGGATTAGCTTTTTTTCCAGATTAACGTAAGGTATCTGCAGATAATCGGCAATTTGTTCAAACAAAGAATCTTCTGATACTAATTTTTTTTCAATTACATAATCTATTAAAGATTTTTTTTCCGCGCTTGCTTCATCAACCAATTCTTTTAACTTTTTTTTGTCAACCATTTTGCTTTTGAGCAAAACTTCTTGTAATTTTTGACTGGATATCATAAATATTAACAATGTTTATAAATTGCTGTATTTAGTATAACATAATTTGACATAGAAATAAAATAATATTTTCAAAATTTTTATTAATTTTTTTAAATGGTATAATAATATTAATCTAATGAAATATATGAAAAAAATATTAATAGTAGTTATAATAGCAATCCTCTTTATATTTTTGGTGTCGATAGTCTCGGTATTTTTATTCAAAGAAAAGTTCAAAGGAATTTTGCCGGCAATATTGATGCCTAGTCAGGATATTGCCAAGATGATTAAAAAGTCCCAAGATGCTTCGGGAAATGGCGCTGAGTCGCCTTTGGTTTTTTCCGATAATTTCAAAATTTCTATTTTTGCTGAAAAACTCCCGGGCGCCCGTGTGCTGGCATTAGGCCCTGATGGAGATATGTGGGTTTCACAAACCGGCAAAGGATTAATTTCTCGTTTGGAAGTAAAAGATGGGGAAGTTTCCAGCCAAGAAATAATTTTGAAAAATCTGAACAATCCGCACGGCTTGGTGTTTGATTACCGCGAGCAAAATAACTTGTATATTGCCGAAACCGACCAAGTTTCCGTTTATAATACTGAAACCAAAGTATTAAAGAAAATTTTTGACTTGCCCAAAGGCGGCCGTCATTTTACACGAACATTGATGTGGCATCCGGACGGAAGGCTTTTAATTTCAATTGGTTCATCATGCGATGTTTGTGACGAAGAGGATGATAAATACGCAAGCATTATTTCAATCAATCCGGACGGCAGTGATATGAAAGTTGTTGCCGCCGGTCTGCGCAACTCTGTTTTTATGGCTACACATCCGGTTACTGGTGAGGTTTGGGCGACCGAAATGGGGCGCGACAATTTAGGCGATGACTTGCCGCCGGATGAGATTAATATTATCAAAGCGGGGAAGAACTATGGCTGGCCAACCTGCTATGGCGAAAACATCCATGATGCCGATTTTGACAAGAATACCTACATCCGCAACCCTTGCGAAGATAATGAGCCGTCACATATAGACCTGCCGGCGCACTCCGCGCCATTAGGGTTGGCGTTTGTGCCGGAAGAGGGATGGCCGGAAGAGTACTGGCACAATCTGCTGGTCGCTTACCACGGTTCGTTTAATCGCAGCGAGCCGACCGGTTACAAAATTGCCAGATTAAAAGTTGACGCAAACGGCGTCTTTTCCGGCGCGGAAGACTTTATTTCCGGCTGGCTGCAAAACGGCGTTAACGCGCTGGGGCGGCCGGTGGATCTTTTAATCCAGCCCGGCGGCATACTCTACATCTCCGATGACCAGGCCGGCGTTATTTATAAGGTAGCCTATCAGCCCAAAGACGATACCGTTGACCTTATTAGCGTTTCCCAGCCGGCAGTTAATCAGGTGATTACTTCGCCCTTGCAAATCAGCGGCGAGGCGCGCGGCACCTGGTACTTTGAGGCGACGTTTCCGGTTGAACTGCGGGACGAAAATGGTTTGGCGCTGGCACAGGGCTACGCGCAGGCGCAAGATGACCCGTCTGCCCGCCTAGACTCCCGTCTCGACTCGTCGCAGACGAGGCGGGCGGCGAGGCTGGTCGACGAGGCAGGCTGGATGACCGAAAATTTTGTGCCGTTTAGCGCCAGTATTGATTTTGACAAGCCAACGACGCTGACCGGTGTTTTGATTCTCAAAAAAAACAATGCCTCAGGTCTGCCGGAATTTGACCGGCAGATTGAGATTCCGGTTAATTTCTCAGCAGTTAATTTGGGAGAAGCGAAAAAATGCGTTATTTCCGGCTGTAGTTCGCAGATTTGCGCCAGTGAAGAAATCGCGACCACCTGCGAGTATCGCGAAGAGTTTGCTTGTTATAAAAACGCGGCCTGCGAGACGCAGGCCACCGGCCTGTGCGGCTGGACACAGACGGCGGAGCTGACAGCCTGTTTGGAAAAAAACAGTCGGTGATGATATTTAGTTAAATGAAATGATAAAAAAATTTAATATGTCTAAAATGACGGACGATGAAGCAATAAAAAATATTATAGAAAAAAGTGGACACGATTTTCATCTGAAAATTTCCAAATTGTTAGAGAATGATGGGTGGAATATTCGCAACAGCCCGCACTATAATGACCCAAATACTAACATTCCACGAGAAATAGATATAATAGCGGAAAAAAATTTTCCTGTGGGCAATTATTTTTTTGGTGATAGATTTCCTAATTTAATAGTTCGTCTTTTTATAGAGTGCAAATATATTAAATCTCATATTGTATTTTGGTTTTTAGAGAAAGATATGAAAAAAGCTATCGAGCTGGCAAAAAATAACCCGATATTAAGGGACAAAGACGATATCTATTTGAAATCAAAGAATAAGACTCATCATTATATTGTGGATGCAACCGTTGTAAAATTATTTAGTGCGGACAATAAGAACCAAGATTTGGATAAAGCAATTAATCAAATTTTAAATGCAACCTTATTTTTTTCTAGAAACCAAAATACTGGCCATTACACTGTAAATTTTCCGATGATAATAGTTAACTCATTTAATAATTTTAAGAAAAAAAACGATTCACAACAAGGATATGAACAAATCAATAATAATGTTGAAATAGAGGTCGAATACACTAATCAAGGTAGCTCAGAATATTTTTTAATTGATATTATATCTGAGGATAAAATTAGCACATTTTTGGACTATCTCATTAATAATGACGTAGGTATATTAACAAGTACACTGTATTTTGATATGCAAATGAGGGAGAATCAAGCTAGGTCAAAACCAGATATAAGAAATTCCGCTAGATAAATTTTTTATTAAATCACTTAACATGAGCTATCCGATTCGTGAGCTAAATAAAATTATTTTTTATGGAATACATCAACATTTGGACAATCCTTACAACCATATCAATAATTTCGCTTCTATTATTCTGGGGAAAGCGTAATGCTGTATCGGGCAGTTTTACAGGGGGTATAATTGTAGGGCTTATAATTTCACTCGTTATAATGTTTAGAGGTAATGGATTTGATTGGGTTGTAGTTGGTAAAGCCGCCATAATTGGTGCTATAGCGGGCATAGTGGTTGAACTATTGGGCAGGGCTGGTGACCGCCTAAAAAAATAATATTATTTTATACACTCGCTCACGCAAATTTTAATGCTTTTTTTCTACAATTCAAAAACCACTCCCGAGGCGTCGGGAATGGTTTCTGAAGTGGAGCCAAGGGGTATTGAACCCCTCTATCCGAGTGTCGACCACGGATTCCTCACCGTGAGGTGGCCCCTCAACTCCACGAAAAAATTATAGCAAAATTTTTCCAAAACAAAAAGTCCAAAACCCTTTAGGGTTTCGGACTTTGGGAGTTCAGATAGAATCCGTGATCGACATTATTAGTGTAGCATATATAATTGTACTGTCAAGAGGTTAAAAAATATCTAACATTAACCTAAAAACTTGATTATAAATGGGACACATAAGGTATTTTCTTCCGCTATCGCTACAGAAAACGAATTATTTATTCTTTAAAAAATATGACTAAACTATTTACTCGTTCAGAATATAATCCGATATTGCGCCCCAATCCTAAAAATTGGTGGGAAGCAAAAAAATTATACAATCCAGGCGCAATTTTTCATGATGGGAAATACCACTTATTTTATAGGGCTGTTGGAAATGGCGTGGATTGGAAATCTGCAATTGGATATGCTGTTTCTGACGATGGTGAAAATTTTACCCGATTTGATGAGCCATTGATGATCGGAGTTGATGAATACGAAAAACGAGGACTGGAAGACCCTCGCATAACCAAGATTGAAGATACTTTTTATATGGCTTACGCAGCATACGATGGCATAACACCCAGACTATGCGTAGCAACGTCTCATGATTTGAAAAAATGGACTAAGTATGGTTCGTCATTTTCAGGTTGGATGTTTGATGAGGCTGGCGGTGTGCGTACAAAATTTGATGAAAATGGTAAAACATTTAATAAACCACGCCTAGCTGAGTGGTCAAAATCTGGCGGCATATTTCCAGAAAAAATTGATGGGAAATTCTGGATGATTTTCGGTGAATACAGAATGTGGTTTGCCATCTCTGACGATGGCATAAAATGGACCGGTGACCAAGTTCCATTTTTGGCGCCACGTGAAGGAAAATTTTTTGATAATATATTTGTAGAAATGGGTCCGCCGCCGATTAAAACCGAAGCTGGATGGCTTGTTTTGTACCACGGCATTGACGATAAACATTGTTACAAAATTGGATTTTTACTGCTGGATTTAGAAAATCCACGAAAAATTATTTTCAGATCAGACTTACCAATTTTTGAGCCAACAAAAGATTATGAAATGAGTGGTATTGTTGATGTTTTGCCTGGCGGACTGGAAGCGATGCAAAAAATGTCTGAAGAAGAATTAAAAAACTTCTTAGCAAAAAATATTGATAAAGGCACGATGCCAAAAGTTACGTTTTGTTGCGGCGCAACAGTTGTCAATGAAGAGTTGCGCATATTTTATGGCGCTAGCGATTCCGTTATTTGTACCGCGACTGCAAATTTAAACGATATATTGGGCTTAATCAAATACTAATATGTCCACTATCAAACTCGTTACTTTGTGTTTTGTCTGTACGGAAAAGCAAGTTCTGCTCGGCCTGAAAAAGCGCGGCTTTGGCGCGGGGTGGTGGAATGGCTTTGGCGGAAAAGTACTGCCGAATGAAACCATTCAGCAAGCGGCGCGGCGTGAATTATTAGAAGAATGCGGCATTAACGCCATTGAATTAAAAAAACGCGGCAATCTGCGTTTCCATTTCGCCGACGACGAACGCGCGCACGAGATGCATATTTTTACGACAGATAAATTCAGCGGTATGCCGCGCGAATCCGAAGAAATGCGGCCGCAGTGGTTTGATTATAATAATCTTCCTTATGACCAAATGTGGGAGTCAGACAGTCTCTGGTTGCCGCGCCTGTGGCGGGGGGAAGACATCGCCGGCAAGTGTCATTTTGATAGCGGTAAGCGGCTTACATGGCATAGTTTTGATGCATAAAATTATTTGACAGTTGCTATCAGCGGCGATATACTAAGTATGGGTTTATTTTTATTTTTTTTATGTCAAAAGAAGAACCAACCAATTTAGAGATTTTAGAGGCCGTACAAAATCTTAATAAACGAGTTGATAGTATTGAAGACACTAATACTGAAATTTTGCAAGCTGTCAATAACTTTGCCACTGCCACCGAAGAGCGCTGGCAGGAAAATGATAAGCGCTGGCAGGAAAATGACGGTCGTTTAACGCGCGTTGAGGCCACAATGGTGACCAAGGATTATTTAGATGATAAACTTGCTGATCTGAAAGGCGATATTATTACCGTGATACGTAAAGAGGATACAAAGTTAAAAACGTTAGTTAACATTTTAGAAAAACGAAAAACGCTCACTGCTGATGAGGTGAAGCAGATTTTATCCATGTAGCCATTTCCGCAGTTGTATATTTAGATAAAAAAACTTACATATTTTAATAAAGATATAGCTAAAATTAGCTATATTTTTTGGTATCACGAGTACTCGTGATTGACAAAATTTTTAATATATGACATGATAATTTTAAAATTGCTGTTTACAATTGAATAAAAATCTACGCGGTAGCGACAAGCTGGTAATAACATTACCGTCTGTTCGCTACTGTGTAGCCCATGGTTGTTTTCTCTTAATTCAAGAGAATAACGTACTGACCCGTTTAGAGCAGGACAGCAACCTAAATCTTTTTTAAGGAGGACCAGTTCATGGCCACTTCAAAAGAGTCTGAAAGCGCATCCCCGATGCTTTCGGTGGCAGAATTGTTACACGGGGTCTGCTTCGGACTTGAGGGACCCGAAGCTAAAAAAACAATTGCTTCTTTGACGAAAGTCATCGAGAAGCAATTTCCTTACCTCAAAAAAGCCTTCCGTTTGCTGAAGGCAAAAATATGGTATTTAGTAGTAGAAAGCCAAATAGTATTTTTGACATGGAACCTTGAAAATTAATAAAACCGGACGGACGGATAGGGGAAAGGAGTAAAAGATGGAAACGTCATGGAGAGAAAAATGTAGGCGTGTTTATGGAGGCGGTAGCGTCCTAGACACAAAGATTGATGTTCATTCTGTGTATAGTAGCATCCCGACTAACATATTCGGCGCCATAGTTGCAACACTGGGGATACCGAATGATTTGTCGATTTTGGATGTTGGTTGTGGTCGAGGAGGGTTCCTGTTGTATCTCGAAAGCCTTGGACATCGAGGGCACTTGAGTGGCGTTGACCTTGCAGATAATATATCTAGTCAGGTGAAGACCAGAAAAGATATACAATTTTCTGCAGCCGACATCGAGGCGCTACCATTCATTAGTGATACCTTCGATGCGGTTACTGCCATCCATATGTTAAGCCATGTCCAGAATTTGGCGCATGGAATGATGGAGATCCAGCGGGTTCTTACCCGTGATGGTCGGTTTGTCGCCAGTGCGAATTCGCTTCAGTCGTACCCGCATGTTGCGAAATATCGCAAGATGGTCTTCCAAGAATTTGATTGGGGCGAACCGTTGTTTTCAACAACCCGCTTTAACCTCGAAAACATGAAAGAGATTCTTAACGGGTATTGGAAGCAAGTCAACCTAGTCATTCTTACTGGGGAATTACGAATTCCAGTGAAGCCATTTCTACGTTATTTCGCCGCCCATATTGATGTATGGGAAAAGATCCCGACTCTCAATCAGCGCGACGAAATCTTGCGGCTGGTTGCTGAATGGTCTGCACAAGACGCCATTGACGGCTACATTGTAGAATTGAAACGCGTGGGTATCACTACCTGTGCCAATCACTAGAAAGGAGTGAAACGGAAATGTTAAAATTGCATCTGCCGATCCACGGCATTTTGTTGCTAGGCGGACGTGGAACACGCATGTCTGGTCTTACCAGTATAACCAATAAGCACTTACTTGTGGTCGGTGGAAAATTCGTTGCTGAATATGCCATCGGTTTTTTGCTCAAGTGTGGCATTCATGACATCACCATGGTTATTAATCCCGAAGACGAGTCCTTGTATTCGGATTTACTTCAGCGTAATCAATACGCCCTGTCAGCTAATACGGTGGTACAAGAACAACCATTAGGGACTGCTCATGCAGTTAGCTTGTGCGAGCCAAGCATACAGCATGCCAGCGTGGCTACCTTGTGGGGCGACAACCTCTTCGAGTTTGCGCTTCGTAAGTCATGTGAAGATTTTTTGCGCCAGGCCGAAACCTGCAGAGTCCATCTCGCTACAGTTCCTAATCCTCAAGATTTTGGCGTAGCGATTTTGCAAGAAGGCAGAATTGTTGCCATTGAGGATAAACCGTTGGTCTCGAGAGCGTCCACCGTTTGCACTGGTTTTATGTTGTTTCGGAGCACTGTTTTTAGTAAGCTCAGCGGCATACAACCCAACCACAAACAGGAGCGGGACATTATGGATGTAGTCCGTCAATATCTTGCAGTCAACGCATTAACTCATACTCACATTGAAGGGCGTTGGCTTGATATTGGGACGTGTCCTGAAGCATACCAAACAGCATGTTCGCTGGTACAAAATTGCGGCGTAAACAAATGCCCACATACGGAAAGGATAATCAATCAATGAACCCTACAAACATCTCAACTATTGCCCGGGTCATAATTGACGTGACGCGTCGATGTAATTTGAGTTGCTGGTATTGTCATTCCACATCCGGTCCTGAATATCGAGGTCCGGAAATTGATGTTACCCGCATTCCCAACATTTTTGATACTGCGGAACAGCTCAAGGTATTTGAAATAACCATCACTGGCGGTGAACCAATTTTGTGGAGAGGGTTACCATTGCTGATGGAAAACTCTCATCGTCTTGAGTTTACGAAGTTGCAAATCATCACGAACGCAACCTTGATATCGACGGAGATCGTCAAAATCCTACGACGAGCGAATTTGAGTAGGATTTGCGTAAGTTTAGACGGGGTCGAGCACTTACATGCGAAAAATAGGGGAAAGGGCATGTATGAACAGACGATCGCCGGTATTCAACGGTTACGTGAAGTCGTTGATAACATTACGGTTATCTCAGTATTGGACAATTTGAATTGTTCATACTGGTCGGAACTAACCGAAGTGTTGATTAAGGCAGGGGTTAAACAACACCACTTAGCGCCGGTGTGTTTTTCCGGCAATGCCATGGAACGGTATCGAGGACTTAGCCAACAGCAATTCGCTGAAGTACGCGAGCAAGTTGAAGCCATCTCAAGATCATTGCCCGATGGGTACTTAGTGGCGTTTAATGATTCCCTCGTAAATGGTCTCCGGTCCCGTTATATGACGTTACAGATATTCACTGAACAGTTTAAAGGTTGGCATATCGTTATCCGACCCACTGGTCAGGTGAATACATCTGTCAATGGATGGGGCCGAAGCTGGAGAGCAGTAGCAATGATCGGCGACATAAACCAAGCGCCACTTTCGCAACTAATACAAGGGTATAGCGCCACGATCAACGAAGCGTTGCGAACCCAATTCTCACACTCAGAGGAAATTCGTCGCAAGTTTCATGTTTCTGCTACTCAGGAAGATGTTCTGAGTGATATTACTGATGTTCGGTGCACTGAAACGGGATTCGGTACCGATACTTGTGATGCCCAAATTTCTCGTCAGGCGGATGAAATAGTGCTGCCAGCGGCTTTGGGCATTAATCTCGACGATCTGAAAATACTTATAGCGGCCAACCCCGACCGTTACAGGTTGCGACGAGAGGATGGCTTTTGGCTACTCTTCGATACGACAACTTTCAACGTTTGCATTTTGAACAATCAAGAGATATTAGAGGTGAAAGGAGTAAATCCATGAAAGTGCTGGTTACGGGCGGGGTCGGTTTCGTCGGAGTGCATCTTTTGCCCTGGCTAGAACACGACTCTGCGATTGAAAGCGTTGTGATTCTGGATAGCCTGTGTTATACCTCAATTCCCTCAGTCCTTCACGGATTGTCTGATAAATTCAAATTTATCAAAGGGGATATTTGCGAGGTTACACGCGTGGCTGATCTAGTATCAACCGTCGATGTAGTTATCAACCTTGCCGCCCAGACTTTTGTTGATAATGCTATCAACGATAGTCTGCCATTTGTCATGACTAATATTTTTGGATTGGCGTCAATCTTGGAGGCTATTCGTAAGGATAAGTGTCGGCAGCGGCTGGTTCACATCTCTACCGATGAAGTGTGGGGAGAAGCTTTGGTTGGGAGTTTTAATGAGGAATCTCCCTATCATCCGCGCAACCCATATTCGGCGACAAAAGCAGCAGCCGACCACATGATTAGGGCTTATGGATCGACGTATGGTCTCCGGTATAACATCATTCACTTCCCCAATTTGTATGGGAGATGGCAGTATCCAGAAAAACTCATTCCGGCTACGATTGCTCGGTTGTCGCGCGACGAAAAAGCGCGCATCTACGGCGATGGTCAGCAAACCCGTACCTGGTTGCACGTCAATGATGCGGTGGACGGATTGTTGCGAGTTTTCCATCACGCGACAATGAGAACCTACACGCTCGGTACGGATGATGTGTGGACGAATCTTGATGTAGTTAAACTCATCTGCCGTTTGATGGGAAAAGATGAAACCTCAATTGAATTCGTCGAAGATAGGTTGGGCCATGATCGCCACTACGTGGTTGATTGTAGTCGGATTTGCCAAGAGCTCAATTGGCGACCGACAATCAAGTTTGAAGTCGGCGTTGCTGATATCATTGCTTGGTTTAAGGCGCACCAAAGATGGTGGGAGACGGCCCATCAATGAAAACAACTTTGCAAAAAGCAAATGTATCGGGGTTCTACAATTAAAAAAAGAGATTGTAGAACCCTTTTTATTTTGTTATTTGAGTTTTATTTACTTTCTTTACTACTGATTCCAGACGCGGCATCAGCGATTCAAATAGCTCGAAATAATGTTTTCTATTATTTAAAAAATCGTTCACTATTTCTTGCCGTGTTATTGCATTAGTTTTCCAATCATAGATTTCCTGAATGAATTTATAATCTTCAGGTATATGGTGTTTATAGAAATTTAGTACCTCTGATTTTTGGTAGGTGAAATTACCGGAGTTAATGTATGTTTTAGAAGCAACAGCGTCACGCAGGCACCGTACCGCCCATTTGACCCATTGGATTTGCCCGCTTTTTTTTATTTTAAAATCATCATAGGTGTCATTTTTTAAAAATTGATAAATCTCAAAAGGCAGTGCATCAAGATATCTTTTTTTATAAAAAGAAACTAGCGGTGGAAATTTTTTTCCTCTGATATTATCTCGAGTTTTTTTTAGCCATTTTTTTGGATCGTAAAGAATGTTAGATTGCAGCAGAATCGCATGCTCAACTGTTGCAAATATATTGAGATTTTGTAACTCAAACATGGTGTATCGGTAATCAGCAAGCCCAAATTCAATGTTTATATTGACTTGCGCACTTATTTTTTCAGCAAGCGGTTTATTAAATGTTGCCCAATCATATTTTAGTTTAGGCGATGCGCCAAACTCTTTTTCAAATTCAGTGAAGCGGTTTTCAAGCGTATCTTGTTGCGATTGATCAAATCGTGCTATCACAGGTTGCCAAATATAATGCTTTGGATTTGATACATAGACGCGTGTATCAATGTCTGAAACTGGGGTCGCTTCATCTTTTGCGTATGAGCCAAATTCAACTATACCTATAATTTTCGTACTATTGCCGAGCTCCTTTTCGAGGGCTTTAACATAAGACATTAAGGCTTTTTTATTGCTTTTTAATGGTGAATGGTTAGAAGAGTGCATATTTTGTGTAATTGGCGATTGTGTCGGCTTTTTTTTCTCTATATCCTTGGCGCAGATTTTTAGTTTGTAATCCATATAAGAGCATTATACTAATTATAGAGATTTTTTGCTATACTAAAATTACTATGATTTACCTTATTAGTGGTTCATCGCGTTGCGGTAAGACAACATTAGCTCAATTTTTAAGTAAGCAATTGAGCATTCCCTGGCTGGCGACAGATACGCTTAAGTCAATAGTGTCGGAGTGTATTAGCTCTTCTGATTTTAACAAAATGTTTCCCAAAAGCGTGATGAGAAGACAGACTAAAAAAAGAAGAAATATGGCACTAAAAATATTAAAGTCATATTTTTAACGAAAACATGTACTTTGCCGAGCGGTAATTAATATAATAAAGCATGTGGCTGATAATTAGTCTAAATTTATAACCGCAAAAAATTCTAATTAAAAGAATATGGCAAAAAGGGACACTGTGTTATTTGGATTGAAAGCTTATGAAGATATTATGGGGTTTAAGGCAAGAAAAGTTAATTGAGGCAGAGCCGCATCTTAACTTATATTATTAGGGCTTTTTCATTTGCCAAAAATATGGTATTTTAGTAGTAGCAAATAGAGCGTAGTTTAAAGATTGCTAATAAAGCCATAAATAATTTCATGCCTATGTCATTAGTAAATAAACACTGCGTTCCCTGCGAGGGCGGCGTTGCACCGCTTGTGGGCGTTGAACTGAATAATTATCTAAACGAGGCCAAGAACTGGAGTTTAAGCGAAGATAGTAAAAAAATCAGCCGTGATTTTGTTTTTAAAAACTTTAAACAAGCTTTGGATTTTGTAAACAAAATCGGAGCAGTCGCTGAAACGCAGCAACACCACCCGGATATTTTTTTGCATGAGTACAAGCTTGTCGCTATAACGTTGTGGACGCACGCGATTGGCGGTTTGAGCGAAAATGATTTTATTATGGCTGCCAAAATTGATCAGTTAGTTTAAAAATAAAACACATACAGAAAAGAGGTGAGCATCTAATTTATTCGAAAAAATATTATGTTAAAAAAAAGAGTTTTATTTTTAGTTATCATCCTTGCGGTTTCCGCCTGCGGGAGAGATTTAAAAAATAACTCTTTTGAAGAAGACTCTGCTTCATTATCTCAAGATAAGAGCAAAAAACCTTTTTACTCAGGTTTAAAAGAAAATCGCGAAGCTGTTTTGGAGCAAGCGCAAAAAAATTTGAATGAACAAAAAGAAAATAACATCTATCCGGGAGATTGGCCGGTTGACGCCACCAGTGATAAAAGTAGCGCTAATATAGAACCTTCAGAAGATACGCTACAGATTAGAAATTTTTTAGTTTCTGCCGGCAATTATGAACTGGATCCTCCTGAAATTCGCGCCAAGCTGGGAGAAGCGGTCGGGATAACTTTTAAAAGTATAAACGGCTCGCATAGCTTCGTAATTGAAGAATTAAGTGTAAAAAGTAAAACTATTGATGCGGGCGAATCGGTGAGTGTTAATTTTATTGCCAGCAAAACAGGCAGCTTTGAGTTCTATTGCGGCGTTGGTAATCATAGAGAATTGGGAATGGTCGGCACACTGGTTATTGAATAGAAATTTTTCGTAATTTGACTCTATTAGTAAAAAAATATAGAATATGCTAATATTATTAGTGTAAATCAACGCTTGTTGATAACTTATTTATTATTTACTTAAAAAGTAAATTTATGGCAAAAATGACAAAGGGCCAATTGTTTCAATCATTGGCTGAATCAACCGGAATGAGTAAAAAGGAGGTTGGAAATTTTCTTGACCAGCTAACCAGTTTGGCTTACAAAGAAGTCAAGAGCAGTGGCGAGTTCGTCTTGCCAGGCATGGGCAAATTAGTAAAAGTTGACCGTAAGGCTCGCATGGGCCGCAATCCCGCCACTGGCGAGGAGATAAAGATTCCGGCTAAAACAGTGGTAAAATTCCGTGTTGCCAAAGCCGCTAAGGATGCAGTACTCTAAGTATTCTTGATAGGTTTATTGCCAATAAAAAAGAACCGCCATAGCGATACGGCGGTTTTTTTATTCCTCGTATAAGTATAAAGATCTAATTTTAGGGTAGTTTAGGGGTGTTTTATTATCCCGAGTACTCCCGAGTACTCGGTATTGACAAATTTAAAAAATTAATGTATAATAAATACGCACATTAACAATTTCATAGAATTCACAGAAAGCGAGAAAAATCATGAAAAAATCTTTGTTTTTTGTTTTTATTGTTTTTATTGTAAATACAACGGTAGTGGCAAACACTACCATGAGTATTCACTTCTTTTCTGAGGGATTCAGAGAAGAATTAGAGTATCAATCTTTAATTAGCGATGTAATAGCTGGTGCTACAGAATTCTTAAAGTCTGAACTAGACAGCTATCATCGTCGTTTCGCCTTTCTACCTCATTTTATTGCCAGTCGAGATTCCGGTATCAGCTGGCCGGATGTAAAAAATGAAACGGCGCTTGGTGTTGCTGTTACCAAGCAAAGCTGGCCTTATCCGGCATTTCAGGATAAGAACAAGCTGGAGTATATGAAACAGCTTGCCGGTCAAGTCTCTAGCAGTATCACGGATAACGATTTTTTCGTTGTTGTACTAAATGACGAAAATGTCAGTGAATGTCGGAGTAATGGTGTTGTCTTTTTAAGACGATCTCATCCGGCTAACATGGTGTTTCAGCTGATTCATGAGTTGGGACATCAAATCGCCGAACTCGCCGATGCCTATCGGGCATTCGGTCCGGTCGGCGCCGGCATTAATGCCATGCTCGCTATTAATATTGCAGGCAGGGAACAGGTGGGCAATTTACCTTGGCAAGCTCTCATACCTGAAAATGTCCCCGTTCCCACAAGTAATATCCCGTATTTTTACGGAGAAGATCAGGAATATATGTTTTTTATTCCTGAAGAGAGTTACTTGGAAGAGGTAGGGGCATTCACCGAAAACGGAAACTTAATTATTCCGTCGCCGTTCAGTATAATGGCAGTACGGGACTATGGCCTTGTGCTGAATGCCACCGGTGAAGTGGTTGTAACTGGTGGTAACCCACTACAGTTTAACGCGGTGGAGAAACACGCTTGGCTGATTCAGGCGCTGGCACGGACTAATTTTGTCCGCCGTCAGTACCAAACTGAGACAACCGTTGGCCTTGATCTTCTACCCGCGCCCGACGGGTATGAAATTAAGTGGTTTTTTAACGGCCGATATATCTCTTGGATTGATGACAAAAGAGAAGTAAATATCCAGGATATTGCTTGGATATTAGAGATGAACGGCATTGACGCCGAACAGCCACTTCAGGTGGAGGCTGTCATAGTTGATAAGTACGCCCAAGGTTATTTGGTATATAATCCATATAACCTAGAGTGGGCGAGCGAGCCGCATAAAGCGGCCTACTATGCTCTCTTTCGCGGGGAACCAGAACAATTCTATCAAAAGGAATTGATCTGGGTTTTACAATAAATAGTTGATATTTTGGGCAGCCGCCACAGTTATTACCTAACTTGTGGCGGCTCTTTTTTATTAAAATAACTATTTTAAGTTATCCACATTAATTCTCCAAAAGCTTCGCATGGCGGCGGGCGAGATGAAGTATTGAGAAAATATAGTTAAAAATCAAGTATTTTTATATAAATTAGCTGTGGATAAGTTATATTGACAGGTGAACGATTGTACACTAAACTATAAATATACTTTTTATTTCATTAAAAAAAGTGATGACGAGGAGGGATGAGCGGCAACGTTCACATCACTTGCCCCGCTCCGACAAGAAAAAGTTCGGAGCGGGTTCCTCCCACAATTACTACTAAAGTTTAATTTTGCAATCTGAAATTTAAAATTATAAATTACCTTTATGTCTCAAGACACTTACAATAATTACAAAAAATCTTTTATGCGTTTCTACCAGCGTACGCGGCGTTTGCCCAGTTACGCGGAAATGCTGTTGCTTTTTAACTTCCGATCAAAGAATGCTGTGGCTAAGGTTGTTTCAAAATTTATCGACGAAGGCCTGGTCAGCAAGGACGAAGGCGGGCGTTTGATCGCAACCCCTGATATATTCGGCGTTAGAATGTTGGGAAGTATTCAGGCCGGACTGCCAACTGACACTGAAGAAGAAAGAGGCGATGCTTTGAGTTTGGATGAATATTTAATCAATCAGCGGGAAAAAACATATCTGTTGGAAGTGAATGGGGATTCAATGATTGACGCCGGCATTCAGGAAGGCGATCTAGTGATAGTTGAACAGGGTCGCGTGCCAAAAGTTGGGGAGATTGTTGTGGCCGAGGTAGATAATGAGTGGACCTTGAAGTATTACATTAAAGAAAAAAATAAAGTAATCCTGCGTCCAGCCAACCAGAATTTTTCCGATATTATCCCAAAGCAGGAGTTAAAGATTGGCGGAGTGGTTACCGGTGTGGTTAGAAAATATTAGCTGTAACATCTTTGTGTTTCGCGCGTCTAATTATATAGACAGGTTAATGCTTGAGTCATAGCAAAACTTAAAACTTTTACAGTTCGCAATAGAGAGCGTTTTGGAATTATATTAAAACCTCGGGAAGAGTTTATAATGCTGTGAGACAAAAATAACCATATGACAAGTTATATTGTTAATCCGCCTTGATTGGAAATATTTTCACGATAGTTTGGCATCATATACGCAATTGTTCTTTAAAACATGATAAACTATTTTAGTTAATTTGTTGGCGGCGGCCGTTACCGCGTAGCGATGC
>JAUYLZ010000047.1 GCA_030698385.1 bacterium
AAATATCTTTCAACAATATTGAGCTAAGAGTGCCTAATGGCGCCCCGCGCCAAACTGTCGAGTTGCGGATGGTTCCTGATTTAAAATCCGAATCAGTTAAAATCAGATTCTGGCAAAATGAGCATTTTTTGGGTGAGCAAAGGGAAAAGCTAAAAAACTTGCCAATAGTCCGATTTTAATCTTTAACAGTCCGATTTCTATTTTTTCCTAACACTTAGACCATCACCATATTAAGCGACTATGACAAAAAATAACAACTTTGACATTGAAGTTCCAAGAGGATAAAATGGTATTAAGGCTAAAAAATCGCTTGTAAGACAAGAAACCGCGCTGGCAGTGGGGACAGCCTAAAGATAAGAAGTAGTCTATGGAAATACTTTACATCGCACTGCTCACACTTATCGCCGCGACGGTTGGCACAATCACGGGTTTTGGTACGTCCACACTGATGATTCCAGTGCTAGTGATATTCTTTTCTCCCGTAGAGGCGATATTTTTGGTGGCCATTATTCATTGGTTTGGCAACATTTGGAAGGTCGCTCTCTTCCGCTCCGGTTTCAATATGCGGCTTCTCATGCTGTTTGGAGTTGTCGGTCTCGCAACAAGCTATCTTGGCGCTTTTGTGTCACTAGGGGCGAATGAAGCAATACTGCTCCGTGTCCTTGGCGCGTTCCTTGCCGGATATGCGTTATTCGTTGTTTTCCAATCCCTCCTTCGCCAAGGCTACGGCGGGCAAACAAAATTTAAGATTCCTGCCGGTAATATAACGGCCATATCCGGCGGAGCTTTGTCAGGGTTTTTTGCCGGCATGTTCGGCATCGGCGGAGCGATTAGGAGTGCGTTTCTCTCCGCTTTTGATTTACCCAAGGCTGTTTTCATTACCACCGCCGGAGCCATTGGTCTTTTGGTGGACTCCACTCGTATCATCACTTACTTCACCGGCGGCGCGACATTGCCGAGAGAATTATGGTATGGATTAATTCTTTTTATTCCCGTTTCTTTTCTGGGGGCGCAAATTGCGAAAAAGCTTGTTGACCGAATTCCGCAGCATAAATTTCGTATCGTGATCGCCGTATTTTTACTCGCCATCGGCGTTAAACTTATTTTTTGGCCATAATGTATTTTGTGTATGAAAATCAACAACACTACTAAATTAAAAAACGATAAATATAGAAAAAGTAGAGGCGGTTACGCTCGCTTTCTTAAGGTGTTGTGTGAGAGTTGTGGGGAGTTTTTATTTTTATATCAAAAAGACGGTCCCGGCCATCTTAGGAGAGTTTACATTGACCGTATTATTTCTCCGGCTATGTCGGACACAGCAAAACAGTTGATTTGTAAATCTTGTAAAAAAGTTATTGGCACATTTTATATTTATGATAAAGAAAAACGTCCGGCATACCGCCTTTACCAAGATGCTGTAATCAAAAAAATAGTTAAAGAAAGAACAATCAAAAAATCAAGCAAATCGTAAAATAATCCCATGACTAAACAAAAAACTTCCATTAGCGCGCCGCACGCCCTGCCAACGGATTTCCGCACAGCAATCAACGCTGATGCTGTGGTAAAAAATGTCTGGGCGGATATCACGCCGCTGGCCTGCCTGCCGGCAGGCAGGCGCGTAATGAGTGGACCTGTCTGCCGACAGGCAGGTCTGCTGGGTAACCTCGGCTAAAAAGGACGAAACCAGAAGCCGCCGCATTGCTGTCGGTCTTGATAAAATGCGCCGAGGTATGCGCCGGCCGTGTTGCTGGGCCGTATGATTATATTAATTATCTTAAAACCAAAAAAACCACCGTTTACTAAACAGTGGTTTTTGTAATATTATAATGTTTTGAGATTATAATTATTAGTCTCTCTGGTTGCGGTAGCAATCGCGACACATCAATGACTGATCGTCACGCGGCTGAAAAGGCAGCTCGCTGATTGGCTTTTGGCAAGAAGAACATGTCCAGTCGCCCTGATACATTTTTCTTTCGCCGAAGTTACGATTCTGCTGCGGCCGTTGCCCTCTTTTTTTGGCATGACAGTCTCGGCAGAATAAAGGTGATGTGCCGTTCGGTTGGAATGGCAACGAGGTAATGGCAGTCCCGCAGTTAGAACAGCTCCAGTTTCCCTGGAACATTTGGCGGTCGCCAAAAGAATTTTGATTGTCCATTTAGACTTGGTTGTTTGCGCAAAAACTTTTAGAATATTTTTTTAAATGATTATGACACAAACATTATATAAATTATGTTGATAGTGTAGCATAGCCTATTTTTACTGTCAATTAAGAAATAATTTATAAAAAAATAAGCAAAACTGTTGATAATTTATATTATTTTTTTTGCTAAAAATGCCTTTTTTACGTTTTTTTCAGTGTAGTATTTGTATTATTGTTTATGGAGTAATTTTTTTAAAATAAAAACAAAACCACCGCCGGTTAAAGCGGGGGTTTTGTTTATGTTTAATTCAACTGATGTTCAATAGAATGTAAACTAGAATACCTTTTAACTGCGCTTATCGCGCTGAGCGCGGTGGCAATCACGACAATATAGCGGTCGTTCACCATCCGGCTCAAAAGGTAATTCAGTAATTTCAGCGCCGCAACTTGAACAGGTCCATTGTCCCTGAAACATTTTGCGCTGGCCGAAATTTCCTTGATTATCTTCCATTTAATTAATGGCTTTCTTGTTTTGTTTTAATTAATGAATATTAAGGAAAACAAAACATTATAAATTATGTATATAGTTTAGCAGATAATAGAAAATATGTCAATCCCGTCCCGATTACTCGGGACTCGGGATTGGTGTATAATGTGGTTTTTACCAAAAAAAACCTGTACCGGCAGTTGGCGCGTTGGTACAGGTATGTGATTAATTGGGTTATTTTTTGTTCAAATTATAGGTTTTTGGCTGTGTTAAGGCCTCTTTTCAGCTCTTCTTTAAATTTTATTTCACAGGTGCTATTGATGCAAATAAAAGGCAATCCGTCTTTTTTTAATACATCTTTTGCGCTATGGCTGACGCGCGCGGTTATGAGGAGGATAACTGTTTTGACAGAGCTACCAGCCAGATCTTTAATTTTTTGGAGGTTATCACAACAGATTAACTCGCAAGCAGTCGCACCACACTCTTTTAATAAGCAGGCCATAACCCTGTTTTTAATACGAATATTCATCTTGCCATAAACAACCTTCACTTTCAATCCTTTTAGAGCGCCTGTTATATTAACTGTTTGGTCTGTTTTTTTGACGGTTTTATCCTCCGTGATGGCTAGCAGTTTACAAATTTTCACCGGCTCATCATAGCGGACAGCCTGCATGAGTTCTGATGATGGTTGGAGAAGCTGGCCTAAATTTTTTCGGCCAAGCAAACTCTTAACCGCATTAGGGTGGGCACTTGGCAGTATTTTTACCGCCATTTGCAGTGATTGTAGCTGTATAGTGGAGAGGTTAATAATTTTATTACAGAAGCGTCCTGGTATTTGCTTTTTAACTTCTAATAAAACACTTTCATGAATAGAGGTGTGTTGTCCGCCGCCACGGTTGTTTGTTGAACAGTCATTTTTAATTAATGGCAGCGATACTGTTGCAGACGGGATTACGCTTGGTATAGGTTGTTCCTGTGTTAGCCAATCAAGCCAGGCAGTTGTTAATATTTGCAACGATTCACGACGCTGAGCGAGTGGAACATTTTCAATTGAGACAATCTTTTCAAAGTTCCTGCGCGCCGCGCTGTGTTTTTTGAACTTTTTATGAGTCAACTGTTTCCAAATTTTCTTAGCTTTTTGTTTTAATCTGTTTAGTTCAAACTTTTCCAGATTTATTACTATGGCTGTTTGAAAAGTTTTAAACGATGTCGGCAGAAGAAAGCGCCAAAAATTTTTAGCGTATAAGCTGATGACTAGGAAAAAATTCAGTGAAACGCCTAGGCGGCTTGCTTGGGCAAAGATAATTTTATGCACATTGTAGGAGCGGCAACATTGCTCTAAAGCTAAAAAGGCAAGTACGAAATAAAGTAATGCAAAGAATTGGCGGTTCAAATTATGCTCTTTGACTGTTGAGAGCATATAGCTTGTATAATACTCATTAAAGATTGATATCGGTGAAATTATTATTTTACTTAATTTTTTTTTAATTTCACTGATGTTTACTACCGCCAAGTTATATGTGGGCAGAGCAAGCGCCAGAGGATGATTAAGCGGTTGAGCAATGATATTAACCGGTATACTGTTTTTTATTCTTTTTTCCGGCGGCTGATTATTTACTGCCAGCCTTTCTATTTCTTGCTTGATCTGGTCTGGTTGATATGGTGCTGAGATTATTTGATGCGTTTCGATAATGCCGCTGACTATTTTGTTAGCGTTGGCTGTTTTTTTCATAGTCAGGCTATTGATATAATCCAGGGCCTGCCAGGGAAAACGCACCACAATATTAAGTTGACTTTTTTTGCTGGCATAGTGGGCAATGACTGCATTGTTAGAAATGTATTCATCGCCTTGAAAAACAAATTCATCTCCTTGCTTAGTGGGATGTCCAGTCTGATTGATTAGACAAGAATGCAGAAAATAGTAGATGCCGACATAGGAGTAGAGTGATTTTAATTCCAAGTAAGACCAGGCGGAGCTTTTATAATTTTTGTAATGCTGTTCATTATAATCCGTGAATGGTTCAAAGTTTTGACTAACCAACCACCTCATCAACATTTCCGAGGTTATTAAGTGATACTTTTTCACTTCAGCAAAATCAGTAAATTCCGGGTCATGGTTTTGAGTGATGACCCCGACAAACGCTAAGTTGCATTCCAAGCTCTGAATGATATTAACCAGTTTTTTTGTTGCCTGATCGTAAACAATATCATAGTAGAAAAATACTGTCGGCTGTGCCCCGAGATCGTCTGGCATAATAACATTGCCGCCGGAACGTAAGACAGTTGGCAGTAAATACACTTCCAGCTGGGTTACTGGCGACCAAAGCGTGTTAAGCGGATACAGCGCCTCTCTAATAAGGTAGTTTTGCATTTCTTCAATATCAGCCTTGATATTGACAATAGAGAACTCATTGACATAGTTGGTCGCGGCAAACAAAGCTGACTTGCTGTTAACGGTATATGAGTGAGTGTAGCTCTTATTTAATTGCCAAAGAGCCGCTAGCGCCAACACAGTAAACAGAACTCTTGAGGATAAACAAATCAAGCGCATAGTTTTCATGATTGATACCTCTTGCTTTCCTAGTTTATTTTGTTGTCAAAGATCTATTCAAAAAGGTATTTTTTTATATACCTATTATCTAGTATGCTACGATTAGTACTGAATTATGTCAATGCGTTGCTATAGCATTATATTCATCCCGAGTCCCGAGTAATCGGGACGGGATTTGACAGTTTTTTATAGTATAGTATAATACCCTATAGAGGTATTATGTACTAACAAAAAATATGATTCATGGACACATCCAGCCGGAATATGGAAAGAGGTTAAGTCATCGTTTAAAAATTGCCCAAGGCCAGTTGCGCGGCTTGGAAAAAATGATTACCGAACACGCTTACTGCGTTGATATTTTTTACCAGTCGCTGGCCATTCAGGAATCGCTAAAAAGTTTTGACGGGTTAATTTTTGAGAACCACCTAAAAACCCATATCGCTGACCAGTTCAAAAACGGTGAAGAGGCCAAAGCTTTGCAGGAGCTGTTAAAAATTTATAAACTAAAACGCAAATAACATGCGCGGCAAAATTTTTGCATTATCAATAATCGTGATTTTCTTTTCCTTGTTTGGCATTGGCCTGGTGAGCGTCGCCCAAAGCGCGCCAGATACGGTCAGTGAAACATGTCTGGGTGGAAATTGTACGCCGTTGGGGCATAGTGTTTTTCATGTTTATTTAGTTTCTGGAGAACAGACAGATGAGGTTTCGGTCATTGTTACCAAAACATTGGTCAGTCTTTTTTATAATAATAAAAAAATTACTCTCATACCCATAACCCCGCCGCCGAATTTTTTTCTCAATAGTTAATAGTATTTATTAATTTTTTGAGCAAAGATGTATGAAAAAAAATACTTATATTATTACCGCAGTTATCGCGGTAATATTACTAGGCGCCGGTTATCTTTGGGGACAGATAGATTATAGCGATGCTCAAGCGGGAGGAAAACTGGAGATAGCCGAGCCTGATTATGATTTTGGCGTCGTTGGGCTGGACCCCGTTAGCCACACCTATACCATAAAAAATACTGGCTTGGGCAGTATTACTATTGCCAAAGTAGCCACCTCTTGCGGCTGTACCACGGCCACGCTGAAAAAAGGCGATGAAACTAGCATCGCTTTTGGCATGGATCACGGACAGTTGCCCAAAGCTAACTTTACGCTGAAGCCTAACGAAGAAGCGGAAGTTATCGCCACCTACAATCCGTTGGCGCACGGACCGCAGAACGCCAAAGGAACTTTTGATCGCGTTGTGTATCTAAAAACCGAGAATCCGCGCGATGAATATGAGTTAACATTTAAGGTGGTTGTTGATCCGGACAAAATAGTTGAAAAAACGCCAAAGATTGAACTTAATTCGACTGAATACAGTTTTGGCAAGATTGCTAAAACTGGCGGAGTAGTCAGTACTAGTTTTGATGTAAAAAATAGCGGCTCGTCCGCACTCGTCATTAGCGATATTACGACTTCCTGCGGTTGCACTACCGCCGAAATTTCATCAAAGACAATTCAGCCAAACGCCACTGCGGAATTAAAAATTAACTTTGATCCGAATTTTCACGAAGAAGCCGCCGGCGAATTGGAAAGAATAGTGACTTTATCTACTAACGACCCGGCCAAGCCTAAAGCTGAAGTCAAAGTATATGCGGAAATTGTTGAATAAATTAGCGCTGTCGTTAGCGGCAGTAGCTTTTGTTGTCATTCCCTTGACGCACAGTGTACACGCCGAACAACAATTCGGCACGGCTGAAATTTACTACAATGAAGCTTGTAGCGGCTGCAATGTGTACCTCAAAGACAAACTCGTGCCCTTTTTGGAGGAGCAAGGCATCAGTGTTACCCTGCACGATTACGTTAATGTTCGCTCCAGCCGCCGAGACATGAATGATATTCAGAATAGCTTAGGCATACCGTACGAACTGCAGAGCCACATCATGACTTTTTTGGCTGGTGGCAAATTAACCATTGGCGGCCACGTGCCGCTGGATATTGTTGCTGACGCGCTTAACGCGGATGAATTACCGGAGAATCTGGTTATCTTTCAGGATCAAATGCTGGAGATGGGTATAGATCCGGAAAAAGTTGAATATACCGTTTGGCAGCCGGAGTTTGCGGCTAAGAGCTATCCATTGGCGGCATCCCTAAATTCTTACCTAGATGATTGGCGGGGTAATCGCTTGCCAAAACAAGCTTGGCAGCAACGCTCTATTTTGCCGCTAGTGCTGGTTACTGGTTTGCTGGACGGCATTAATCCCTGCGCGATCGCGGTATTGATATTTTTTATCGCTTTTTTGTTTACCTTGCAAAGCGGTCTGGGAAAAATTTTTCGCTACGGCATTGTCTACATCGCGGTAATTTATCTGACCTATTTAGCTATTGGTTTTGGCCTGCTCAAAGCAATTATTATTTCCGGCGAACCTCATCTGATGGCCAAAATCGGCGCTTGGCTCGTTATCGCTTTGGGAGTAGTTCAACTGATAAATCATTACCAAGTTAAATTTCCGTTTAAGTTGCAAATCCCGAAATTTTCACAGGGAACATTGAAGTATTGGCTGACCAAATCAACCATGCCAGCGGTCATTGTCGGCGCGTTTTTTGTCGGTCTTTGCACTTTTCCTTGTTCAGGCGGCATTTACGTCGCTATTATCGGCCTCCTGGCGGCGAACAATACTTTTTGGCAGGGGTTGGGGTATTTGTTGGTTTATAATGTAATGTTTGTAGCGCCGTTGATCGTTCTTTTGGCGTTAGCCGCCAATAAATTTACTCTAGGCAAAGTGGCTCAATGGCAGTCGGAGGCTGATAAAGGTCTGAAGTTTTGGAGCGGCCTGACTATGATAGCGCTCGGCATTATTATTTTAATTTGGTTTGTTTAATTCATCCTTGGTCATTCCGGTAAACAGGAATTTATAAAGGGTAAAAATAAATATATGTTTAAAGTATTTAGTACAAATAAAAAACAAAATAAAATTAACGCGCGCGAATCTAAAGCGACTGACAAAAAGAATGAAGCCGATGATTGTCCGATGTGCCACATTTCACCGGCAACAGTAAAAGCGTTACAGCCGTCTTCGGCGCCAAAACAAAAAGATTATAGTCATTAATTGACACGTTCACAAGGCAATTGATAAAAAAGAACCTGAACAGAAAAAAAGGATTTTAGTTAATTTAACGAAACAATATGAACAAAACAACAACCATATCTTTACTATCCGTATTGGCGCTGACATTAATATTCAATCAGTGGCAGCTCTCAAAATTGAGCCACATGAAGATTATGGTCCAAAGTGGCGGCGCTGAGCAGATGGTGTCTGACACGGGGGCGGCGCCGGACAATGCTTTGTCAACTGATATCACGGCGTTGGCGCAGAAATTGATTGCCAGAGGTATTCCGCCGGTTTATGGTGCGGAACTGGGTGTCAGTTTTGATGACGCCGCCGCCGCTATTCCAGTGTTATCACGCTTTGAGCAGGATAGCCGGCCGAATAAACTCACCGGTGACAAGCTCGCGCGTTATATTAAAATCGGACAGAGCATCTCCTGCGAATTTTGTTGTAGCGCTACGACCATGGTATTTCCCGATGGCTCCAGAGCCTGCGGTTGCGCTCATTCAGCCGCCATGCGCGGCGTCGCTGCTTATCTACTAGACACGCAGGGAGATAAAATGAGCGACACGCAAATTTTAACTGAGGTTAGCAAATGGAAGTCGGTGTATTTTCCGGGGCCGACTATTAAAAAATACCTAGCCCAGAGCGGACAGACAGGCTTGCCTACCGGACAGGCCGGCGGCTCAAGCCAGGCCTTGCCCAGTCAAGTTGGCGGGTGCTAGATTTCAAGTTTGAAACTTGTCTTACTCACTAATTAAAAATTATATGGAATCAAATAGTAATATAGTTTCTCGCGCGGAAACTGCCAAGCAGTCAAGCAGATTGTTTTCCGCCATTATCACCAGTGTCGTCGGCATTTTGTTTTTAGTAACATTTTTTCAAGCCATTGAAATTGGACGCCTGCGCGGCTACGCGCAGGCGCAAGAACCCGGCGCCGCTCCGGTAGCGGCCAATGCCAATCAGCCGGCTAACCCGGCGCCAGCGGTTAATACTGGGTTACCAAGTCAGGTTGGGGGTTGTTAAGAAGAGTTTGAAACTTGATCCCGCTGTGGCGGGAGCTGTTTCAAACTTATACCTCAAATGTTTTATTTAGCATAAGCTTCAAATAATTTCGCTGACGCGAAATAAGTTTGAAATTTGAGAAACTATGTCAAAAGAAAATATACTAATTTTTACCCTGGTTGCGGTAGCTGTAGGCGGGTTAGCCTGGTCGGTTCTGAGTTTTTTTCAGACAGCTGGAAATAAATCACTCATTGCCAGTACCGCCGAAAACTTTAACCAGGCCGTGCAGACGGAGCTCTCTGATAAGTGTCAGACCCCGGAGGGCTATACAAATGAGGAGTGGCAGGAGCACATGTCGCATCATCCGGATAGGTATCAAGAGTGTTTTATCGGAAAACAGCCGCAGGTAGAATACAAAAATATTAATACCGGTGATCTCAAAGCAATGCTGACACAGAAAAATTTTACCTTAATTGATACGCATATACCGGAACAAGCACACATTCCCGGCACTGACTTTTTTATTCCCTTCAATGAAATCACTCAGCGCCAGAAAGAGTTGCCCGCCGATAAGGACACGCCCATTGTGTTGTACTGCCGCTCGGGCAATATGAGCGAGACCGCCGCCAAAGATTTAATCAATGCCGGTTACACCAATGTGTACAACCTTGTCGGCGGGGTAAATGCCTGGCAAGCGGCGGGCAATGAAGTGGATAATATTCCAATGTAACAGTATGACAAAAAAAATCAGGGGAAAAGCAATTTTTTGGGGTATTGTCGCCAGCCTGAGTATGGCCGGATTTTATGCGGCGATAATGTTTTTGACCATGGGCGCGCGCGAGGTCTGGGATAATTTTAGTTTTTATTGGTATTTGATATTAGGAATTATTATTGGTTTTGGCGTGCAAATCGGCTTGTGGGTGTATCTGAAAAAAATTAGCAGAATCAAAGGGAGCGGCGCCCTGCCCGGTGCGTCCGGCGCCGCTTCCGGTACAGCCATGCTGGCCTGCTGCGCGCACCACGTTGCCGATGTCTTGCCGATTCTTGGTTTGTCCGGCGCGGCCATCATCTTAGCTCAATACCAAAAGCCATTTTTAGCGCTCGGCTTGGCGATAAATTTACTAGGTATCGCCTATATGGTATTCTTATTAAAGAAGCACGCTCGGTGTTAAGGTATTTAAGTATGCTGAAAAATATTTTAAATCAAATAAAACATAATCATCTTTTAATGATGTTGGTCGGATGTCTGTTGCCAATCGTGCTGATTGGGGCGTTGATTAAATTTTTTGATGTGAGCGGCGATTACTTCGTGTGGCTGATTATTTTGCTGTGTCCGCTCATGCATGTTTGGATGATGAAAAAAGATTAAGAATTTAATATAAATGTTATGCAGTATGCTTGGCTGCTATTAAGTTTAATAATATTATTTTTTGGTTGATACGAGCTAAAGTAGCGAGCATCAGTATTTGCTTGTTGTTCATAGTAAATAATGAATTGATCCGGTAGCCTGTTGCCGCAGGGTAATTTAGTTACAGTGCCGCTCATTGCAAATAATTTTTTGGCATGTTATACTAATTTGGACTATGAGGATAAAATGGAATAAAAATATTATAAAAAAAACTATCGCCGCCATGTTTCTTGGCGCGCTGATTTTATTGCCTTTGGCGCTGCCATTCTGCGCGGGGAGAGCGGCGGCCGAGGGGCATTTTGCGGCCGCTCACTGTCCAATGGAACAGTTGCATGAAACAATCAGTCATATTGATTTAATGAGAGTAGCGGCGCCGTTAGTCGCGGCAGTGAACGGCCAGCAGATTTTGTTGCTGAGCGTCTTTTTGATAGCTATGTTTTCTGTGTCTATCCTTTTACAACTGGCAGTCAAATGTTTATATCAGCGGAGATATAATAACTATATTCGTCACATGAGTCCCTGGAGTTTTATGCGCGATTTACTAGCGGATGGCGTGATGCACCCAAAAATTTATTAGTTAACCAAACAAATCATGCGTAAGCTTTTAGGAGCTTAATTTTGGGCATGATTTTTTTATTGGTTCAATTACTAAAAAAAATAAATGTATGTCAAAACTTATTATTCCCATTCGCGGCATGCACTGCCGCTCCTGCGAGTTCCTGCTGGAGGATAGCTTGAGCGAGGTTGCCGGCGTTCGGCAGGCGCGGGTGAGTCATAAACGGGGCAATGCGGAGATTTTTTACCAAGCGGCCAAGCCCTTGGATAATGATCTCGCCGCGGCCGTGTCAAAAGCCGGTTACAGTATCGGCGTAGCGCAACCGAAAAATTGGTTCAATCGCGATTTAAAAGATTACCGAGACCTGAGTATCGCATTGGTTATTCTGGCGGCAGTATACCTGACCTTAAAAAATACCGGCGTTTTTGGTTGGGGAGCCGGTTTGGCTGCGAGTTCGTTTAGCCTGCCGATTGTCTTATTGATCGGTTTAACCGCCGGTTTTTCCACCTGTATGGCGCTCGTCGGCGGAATTGTTTTGGGAATTTCCACGCGCCACGCGGCGGCGCATCCGGAGGCGAGCGCGTGGCAGAAGTTTCGTCCGCATCTGTATTTTAATGCCGGCAGAATCGGGGGTTACGCGATTTTGGGCGGATTTTTGGGATTGGTTGGCGGCGTTTTACAGCTGTCAAGTAATATTACCGGCCTGCTCACTATTGTTGTCGGCGGGGTTATGCTTTTGCTTGGCTTACAGCTAGTTGAAATTTTTCCCCGATTGACGAACTGGAAGTTTACACTGCCAAAAAATGTGAGTCGTTGGCTCGGCATAAAAAAACATACCAAAGAGTACAGCCACACGCAAGCGGTTGTTACCGGCGCGCTCACCTTTTTTCTGCCCTGCGGCTTTACCCAGGCGATGCAATTGTACGCGGTCAGTAGCGGCAGTTTTACCGCCGGCGCGTTGATTATGGGTATTTTTGCCTTGGGTACGGCACCCGGACTTTTGAGCGTCGGCGGCCTTACTTCGGTGGTTAAGGGTTTATTTGCCAAGCGGTTTTTTAAGTTCGCGGGGCTGGTGGTAATAGCGCTCGCTGTTTTTAACCTTGCGAACGGTTCGCGTCTGCTCGGTTGGAATGCTAGCGTCCTGTTTAGTAGTTCAGCCAAGGCGGCTGGTGCGGGCGCGGTGGCGACAGATCCCAATGTTAAGCTAAAGAATGGCGTTCAGGTGGTAACCATGACCGAAAATAACGGCGGCTATACGCCGAATAAATTTACGATTCAAAAAGGTATTCCGGTACGCTGGGTTATTGACGCGCAGGCGCCGTACTCTTGCGCCTCCAGCATGGTTATACCGTCGTTAAACCGCCGCTTTAATTTAACGCCCGGTGAAAACGTGATTGAATTTACGCCGGAGAAAGCCGGCGCGATGAAGTTTTCCTGCAGTATGGGTATGTACACGGGCGTATTCAATGTCGTTGAAGCGGGCGCGGAAAATCAGGCGGCGCCCGATTCGCAAAGTAGCGCCGCAGGTACATTGGCGGCCGGTAGTTGCGGCGGCGGTGGCAGTGGTGGTTGTGGTGGCTGTGGTGGCGGAAAACCGTTTGTGCCAAACAGCGCTACGGGTAGTGCGCAAAATGAGCTAATTCCGGTTGCCGATGATTCAGACGCACAAGTAATCAAAACAGCATATACTTATAATGATGATATTCAACCTAACGTGTTTACAGTCTCGGCAGGCAAACCAGTAACATTGGAAATTGACGTCAAAGAAAACGGCTCTGGCTGTATGAGCACGATTATGATTCCCGGACTCTATGAGCGGGCACAGTATCTGCAAAAAGGTAAAAAAATCGTGATGAGTTTTACGCCGCAAACCAAAGGCGAATATCCCATCACCTGCGCCATGGGCGTGCCGCGGGGCTTAATTAAAGTTTTGTAATAATAATTTTTTATGTCAACTCTTAAATTCACTCTTACTAACCTCACCTGCGACGCCTGTACTAAGGTGGCGCAGTTGAAACTAAAGCGTATCCCCGGTGTTCAAAATACTTCTTTTGAACGGCGCGGGAGCAAGGCGGACGGTCTCATAGAATCCGAACCGGCGCTGACGCTGACTGATTTGCGGTCAGCCCTGCAAGATACGCCGTACGGCATTGAGGCTGCCTTGTAAAAACAAAATTATATGGAAAAAACAATACACTTAAAAATTACCGGCATGCACTGCGCTTCGTGCGAAACGCTTATTAGCGAAGAGCTGAAAGAATTGCCGGGCGTTCAAGAAACGCGCGTGTCGGCCGCGGACGGCACGGCTGTCGTTACTTTTGACGCCAGCCAGCAGTCGGTTGAGAGCATTATCAATGCCGTTCAGCGAGCCGGCTATACGGCTACCGTGGCGGTGACGACCGATGCCGCATCGCCACAGGTTCTCTGGAAAAATACGGCTATATCTGAATCAGTCGGCACGCCGGTTAAAGTTAAATTTAATACGCATATTGAAGCGCACGGCAAGATTGCGGCTGACGCCGCTGGCAAGTTATATTTTGACGGAAAAATAATCACCGATAACGGCGCTGAAGTCCAGACGGCTGACGGCAATACCGATGCCAAACTATATTTAGAACAATTGGCAAACGTGGCGCAGTTTCTTAACCCGTTTAACCGTGCCGTCGGTAAAGCGGAAACGCCGGTAGTAGTCGCGGCGCCGGCGCCAACGACTCAAGCGGCGGTCATCGGCGCTAACCGTAAATTACAGCTCTCATTATCAGGCATGCACTGCGCCTCCTGCGCCGGCATTATTGAACGGGCGCTGAAGAAAACGCATGGGGTAACGCAGGCTAATGTTAATTTTGCTGCCGAAAAAGCCAGCATTACCTTTAACGAGGGGCAGACACGGTCCGCCGATTTAATTGCCGCTGTTAAAAAAGCAGGTTACCGGGCGGTGGAGGTTGACGCCAAAGACACAGAGTATGAAATGAAAAAAAGAATTACCGAAATTAGAGCGTACTTCCGCAAGTTTGTTACGGCCGCTGTTTTGAGCGCGCCGATGCTTTACTTCATGTTGCTGGATTTTTTCGGTTGGCTGCCCGGGCGCGCCGCGCTCCTTCCCTACATCGGCATTGTGTCGCTGCTATTGACCACGCCGGTTCAGTTCTACATCGGCCGAGGTTTCTACAAAGGCATGTGGTCGGCCTTGCGGATGAAGACGTTTAACATGGACAGCCTGATTGCCATTGGCACCTCAACGGCGTACCTTTACAGTTTGGCCGTGTACCTTATCTACGCGCTGGGCAACAACTCGCTCATTGGGTTACAGGGCGAAAAAATCGGCGATTTATACTTTGAGACCGCCGCGTTTTTAATCACCTTTGTTATTTTGGGCAAGTGGCTGGAGGTGCGCACCAAGGGCAAGACCTCGGATGCTATAAAAAAACTCATGGGTCTGCGCGCCAAGACCGCGCGCGTCGTGCGCAATGGCGTAACGAGCGACATTGCCATTGATGAGGTGGTACACGGCGATATCGTCGTGGTTCGGCCGGGTGAAACAGTACCGGTAGATGGTATCATCACCAGCGGTTCATCGGCGGTGGATGAATCTATGATCACGGGTGAGAGTATGCCGGTTGAGAAAAAAACCGATGACACGGTTGTCGGCGGCACGCTGAATAAAGTCGGCAGTTTTGAGTGCCGCGTGACCAAAATCGGCGCTGAAACCGTGCTGGCGCAAATTATTCGTTTGGTTGAGGAGGCTCAAGGGTCAAAGGCGCCCATTCAGGCCTTTGCCGACCGGGTGTCGGCGTGGTTCGTGCCGGCAGTCATCGTTCTCGCGCTGGTAACCTTTCTTATCTGGTACTTCTTTTTGGGAGCGACTTTGGCGTTCGCGCTGATGGCTTTTACCTCCGTCATTGTGATTGCCTGCCCCTGCGCTTTAGGTCTCGCGACGCCGACCGCTTTAATGGTTGGCACCGGTAAGGGCGCGGAAAACGGTATTTTAATCAAAGGCGGCGAGCCGCTGGAAACGGCCTGCAAGGTGAACGCGATTGTCTTTGACAAAACCGGCACGCTGACCAACGGCCAGCCGGTCGTAACCGATGTTGTTGCCTTGGGCGGTATTGATGAAGACGAGGTTCTGCAACTGGCCGCTTCATTAGAAAAACAGTCCGAACATCCGCTGGCCGAGGCGATTTACGGCTACGCGCGGGAAGAAGATGTTGAACTTTTAACCGTACAGGATTTTTCCGCGGTCCCCGGACACGGCGTGCGCGGCGATATTGACGGCGCGACCTATTATCTGGGCAACCGGAAGATGATGACTAGCATTGCCAATATTAGTCCGGATAAAATTAATCGCAAACTAGCGCGGCTGGAAGAGGCCGGCAAAACCGCCATGCTCTTGGCAACCAAAGAAAATCTGCTGGGCATCGTGGCGGTCGCTGATACGGTGAAACCGACATCCAAATCAGCAGTAGAGAAGCTGCAGAAAATTGGTTTAGCCGTCTATATGATAACTGGCGACAACGAACGCACGGCCAAAGCCATTGCCGCGCAGGTTGGTATTACCAATGTTTTGGCCGAAGTTTTGCCGGAAGATAAGGCCAGAATTATTAAAGAATTACAAGAAGGAAAAATTGGAAATTGGAAATTGGAAATTGGAAATTCCCGTCCGAGACGGGTGGTGGCCATGGTCGGCGACGGCATTAACGACGCGCCCGCGCTGGCGCAGGCCGACTTGGGTATTGCTATGGGTTCGGGAACGGATGTGGCGATGGAGTCTGGCGGCGTGGTTATCATGAGAAACGATTTAAACGACGTCGTGCACGCTATTCAGCTCTCGCGCGAAACGCTGGGCAAGATAAAGCAAAATATGTTTTTCGCGCTTTTTTACAATGTCGTGGGTATTCCCATTGCGGCGCGCGTGTTCATGGGGTTTGGCCTGGTGTTAAAACCAGAGCTCGCCGGTTTGGCCATGGCGTTGAGTTCGGTATCGGTCGTTACCAACTCACTCACTCTGCGCCTGTTCAAGCCGGGCCGGCGCAACTGGGTGTCGCTGGCCGCTCCGGTAGTGATGGTAATTATTTTTTCGTTGCTGTTTTTTGAGTTCGCGCGCTTCAGCTCGCGGAGTATGGAGGCAAATCCCGAGCCAGCCGTTACGCTCAAGACAAACATTATAGCCGAGCGTTAATTAAAGCGAGAATAAAAAAATACCCCGCGGCTGGCGGGGTATTTTTTTTGACGAACCTTATTTATTTCAAAACAAACTTTTAATTTTTTTAGCTCCATAATAGTAAACATTTCTACCTTGTTTTTTTGGAATTAGAAATCCTTTTTTTACTAAATTTTTTAAATCATTGCTCGCGGTCATTTTAGCCACTTGATTAATATTCATGTGGATTGTTAAATTTGTCCTTTCGTCTGGGTCTCCGTGAAGATATTGGAGTAGTTGCACCTGTCTTATATTAAGGTTATATTTTGTTTCGCTCATCCTTTTCATTTTAGTATTTCCAATAGACTGCTTTTTTACATAATTCTTAAAATCCCTTAAAGCTAATTTTATTTTTTTTACGTTATAGTCAACGAAATATGTCATATTGTTGTCGTCTTGTTCGCTATATATGTAAGCCATTATATACTGCTTTGGTGACAATTTTATTACTTTTGATATAGGTAAATATACAAAAGCCCAATATCCTTGTTTTATTAGATACCAATAAAATAATTGGCGAGCAATTCTTCCGTTTCCATCTGTAAACGGATGTAAATAACCGATCCAAAAATGAATCATTATAGCTTTTATTATTGGGTGAATGAATTTATTTTCTTCTGATTCGTTGTTTGCAAATTTTATTAATTTTAACAGCTCTTTGTTAACAAAATTCATATCAGGGCCTTCATGATAAATGTCCCCTGTCATTTTATCACTTACATAGATTGACTCGCCTTTCTTTCTTAATCTTGGCTTGGCGCCTGTCGAGTCAAGGGTGTCTTTTGTGATTAAGTTATGAAATTCCAGAATTAAATCCATACTCAAATCAGCATTTTTATATTTTTCCTCTATTGCTTTCATGGAGATATAGCTATTTACAATCATTTGTTCAGATTCATTTTTTGGTTTTCGTCCTTCTCTAAGCATTTGTTTTGCAGCTTGTCTGCTCGTAGCCGCACCTTCTAATTGTGATGAGGCTATTGCTTCCTCCATTATTCCTCTCGTAATTAATTTTTGTTTATTAACTTTATCAACGCCAGCTCTTTCAACGAAGAGTTCGCCCCCAGTACTCATGTCTAATTCATGAAAAAATTCTTCAAAATAGTCTAATTTTGTCCATGTAAAATTTTTACCGTTTGTATTGGTAATGATTGATTTAAGATTTTGTGATTCTCTAAAAAATTTAATGGCAAGCCAAAGCTCTTCTCTAGATACTCCTTCCGGAAGGGGTTCTTTAAAACGAAATTCATCCCAATAAATGTACTCTGAATTTAAGAACTTTTTGATAAAATCAAATAGTTCTGTTTTATTTTTTGCGTCGAAAAATTTCACTATTCGATCTGGTTTGATATTTTTTAAATTTGGTTTTTTGAGTTTGAAATTCATAGAGTATATTTAGGTACAATTATATCTAAATTATACCTATTTTATACCAAATGTCAAGATAGGTATCATTATATCTAAATTATACCTATTTTATACCTATATTTCATTTAATTCGTTGATACATAGGTCGTTTAATAAAAGTATGCTAAAATGATAATGACTAAACGGCTTCCTTGAGGATTATCTACAAACACCTTATCAAATAAATAACAAATATATGGAATTCAATTACACCACAATTACCATAAAAAATTTTGACGAGGCGGTTCAAAGCGTACAAGACGAAATCGCCAAAGCCGGTCTGCGGGTTTTGTATATTCACGATGTGCAGAAAACGTTAGCCGAGAAAGGTTTTGCCAGAGAGCCGTTTAAAATTGTTGAGTTTTGCAACGCGAAGTTTGCCAGCGAGTTTTTGAACATTGATATTAAGATCGGCCTTTGTCTGCCCTGCAAGATAAATGTTTATGTAAAAGACGGGCAGACGGTTATCTCCGGTCTGCGGCCAATTGTTCTGCCGCAGTTTTTTCCGCAAGCCGACTTCGGCGAGCGGCCGAAAGAAATTGATCAAATCATTCAAAACATTATCAATAACGCGAAATAACTTATGAAATTAGGAATAATCATCAGTCAAACAAATCCGGAAACAAACTGGAACGCTTTCCGCCTGGCTAATTTTGCCATCAAACAAGGCGACGAGGTTAAAATTTTTTTGGTTGGAGAAGGTGTGGAATATGAAGCAAGTAATTCAGAAAAATTCAACATTCAAGAAGAGGTTGTGGAATTTTTAAAATCTGACAAAGCGAAAATTTTGGCATGCGGCGCTTGTTTAAAATCAAGAAACCAAGAGGCAACTAATACCTGCCCGGTAAGTAGCCTGAAAGATTTATACGAACTCGTACAGGACAGCGATAAAATTTTAACTTTTTAATCTCAAACACTATGCAAAAATTACTTTTACTTGCGATTTTAATTTTTGTTTTCAGTTTTTCTGTCCCAACGCTCTCACGCGCTCAAGGCATGATGGACTTTAATAACGCCGTGGCGCAAAGTGACGATGGACATACCGCGCGTGAAGAAGCCGAGGGAAAAGAAATTTGGGGAAAATTGCAAAATAGCGAATTAACCTGCATAGATTTAACCGCTGAAAATTTTGGGGCGCTGGGCGAGTACTTTATGGGACAAATGGCCGGTGATTCTCACGAAACCATGAATAACATGATGATTCAAATGATGGGTGAGGTCGGCGAGGAAGAAATGCATATCGCTCTGGGCAAAAGAATGAGTAGTTGCGAGCCAAACGCGGCTATGCCCCAAAACATGATGAACAGCGGGATGATGCAGATGATGCTGGGCAGCGGGATGATGGGCAACTGGTCAAATTCGTCAGCGCTAAATAATAATTTTACTAACCCTAAGTCTATGATGAATTTTGGATTTATGCCTTTTGGCGGTTTCGGCTGGATATTTATGGTCCTTTGGTGGGTCTTAATAATCGCCGGCATTATCGCTTTGATAAAGTGGGTAGCCGGCCAAAACGCGCCCGAGAGTAATAACGGCAAAACCGCCCTGAATATTCTCAAAGAACGATACGCCAAAGGCGAGATTGGCAAGAAAGAATTTGAGGAAAAGAAAAAAGATTTAAGCAATTAAATTAGTATATGGAAAAGCTATCTTTAAAATTATACGGCTGGAAGTGTGTATTAGGGACAGGGGTTTTCTATGTAGCCTGTCTAATCTACGGCGCATTTCTATCCGGTGCGGCGGCCGAATTGCATCATGCGCTTTTTGCGCTTCTCCCCGGATTTACCTGGGGAACAATGAGCGGAGTTATTATCGGCGCCATTGATCTCTTTGTGTTCGCATGGATATTCGCCTGGTACTACGTCTGGATGCATAACACGAGCCTGGTAAAAAAATAATGCACGGCCATGAACAATCATAATCACAACTCACACGAAAATTTAGAGACAGTTTATACCTGTCCCATGCATCCGGAAATCCGGCGGGAAAGTCCTGGTATGTGCCCGGAATGCGGCATGAACCTCGTTAAAATTAAAAATGCAAAAATTAAAATGCAAAATGAGGGACACGACCATGCCGGAAAGAAAGTTTTTGACGGGGCGGGCAAGCCCTCCTTCGCTAAAGCTTCCACCTTCGCTAAAGCTATGGCGGACAAGTCGGCGGGCAAGCACGCCGGCCACAGCACGGTGATGTTTTTCAGAAAGTTTTGGATAAGTCTCATCCTTACGATTCCAGTCGTGCTCTACGCCGATATTACTGAAAAGATTTTCAAATGGTCACCGCCGGATTTCCCCGGGTCGGCCTACATGCCTTTGGTGTTTGGTTCAGTCGTCTTTTTCTACGGCGGCTGGGTTTTTTTGGCCGGAGCGCGGCGAGAACTGCAGGCGCGTCTGCCGGGCATGATGACACTGATTGGCATCGCCATTTCCGCGGCTTATTTTTGGAGCCTCTATGCGGTTTTTGCCGGTGAGGAAACCTTGTTTTGGGAACTCACCACTCTGATCACCATTATGCTTTTGGGGCATTGGCTTGAGATGCGCGCCGTCAGCGGCGCGCAGGGAGCGCTCAAAGAATTATCAAAGTTACTCCCCGACACCGCTGAAGTGATTCGCCATGGTAAGACGGAGATTATTCCTCTGGCCGAACTGCGGGAGGGCGACATGGTACTGGTGAAGCCGGGGACAAAAATTCCGGCGGACGGCACGATTGTTGACGGTGAATCCGATGTGAACGAAGCCATGGTTACCGGCGAGTCAAAGCCGGTGGCTAAGCAAAAAAACGATGCGGTCATTGCCGGCACGATTAACGGCGACGGCGCGCTTAAAATTAAAGTTGCCGGCATTGGCGAAAAAACATTTCTGGCCGGCGTCATGCGTTTGGTAGCCGAGGCGCAGGCCTCCAAGTCGCGCCTGCAGATGCTCTCGGACCGAGCCGCCCTTTATTTAACAATTATCGCCGTGACGGGAGGCATTATAACATTGGTTGCTTGGCTAGCTGCCGGAGCGGAAGTTGGTTTCGCGGTTGCCCGGCTCGTGGCGGTACTCGTGATTGCGTGTCCGCACGCTTTGGGGCTGGCGGTGCCGCTCGTGGCCTCTATTTCCACGACCAAAGCGGCGCACAACGGCTTTTTAGTAAAGCAGCGGCTCGCTTTGGAAGCCGCCCGAACTATTGATACGGTGCTGTTTGATAAAACCGGAACTCTGACAAAAGGAGAGTTCGGCGTGGTAGAAATTTGGAATGTAAATGGCCAGAGCAAAGAGGAGGTTGTGCGATTAGCCGCCTCCCTTGACGCTTTGTCCGAGCATCCGATTGCAAAGGCGGTGGTGGCCAAGGCCAAAGAACTGGGACTTTCACTGGCCGAGCCAACAAAGTTTGAGGCCTTAAAAGGCAGGGGTGTAAAAGCTTATGTGGCAGAAACAGAGGTTATGGTGGGCGGACCGGCGTTGCTGGAAAATCTGGGAGTAACTATTCCCAATGAAATTTCACAGCAGGCAGAGGATGGCGGAAAAAAAGGACAGACCATTATTTTCACCCTCAAAGACAAAAAACTTTTGGGAGCGATGGCTCTGGCTGATATTATCCGTGAAGAGTCGCGGGAAGCGATTAAAACGCTCAAAGCCATGGGCGTGCGTTCAGCGATGATTACCGGCGATTCGGAGGATGTCGCTAAGTGGGTAAGCCAAGAACTCGGCCTTGACGAGTATTTCGCCCGCGTCCTGCCCCAGCAAAAGTCGGCCAAAGTTAAAGAGCTGCAAAGCCGCAAGCTCAAAGTCGCCATGGTCGGCGACGGCATCAATGACGCTCCGGCCTTGACGCAGGCCGATCTCGGCATCGCCATTGGCGCGGGCACGAATGTCGCCATTGAGTCGGCCGGCATCATTTTAGTTCGAAACGATCCCCGCGATATCGTAAAAATAATCAGGCTGTCGCAGATGACTTACGCGAAAATGATTCAGAATCTCTTTTGGGCGACCGGCTATAACATTGTCGCCCTGCCGCTCGCGGCCGGCGCGCTGGCTTTCAAAGGTATTATCCTTGAACCGGCGCTGGCGGCCGTATTTATGTCTTTAAGTACGGTCATTGTCGCCATTAACGCCGTGCTTCTGCGCCGGCGCGAATTATAAAAAAGTGAGCATAAAAAAACACCCTTTCGTTAAGAGAGGGTGTTTTTTGTGCGGCGGTTATACGAAGTTTTCGCCAGCGGCGGACAGTGATTTATTTTTTTGAATTCAATTCTTTCGCCATTTCATCTATGGCTGATTTAAGGATGTTGTTTAGCTTTGTGTAGTTATGATCGTCGGCTAATTGCAACGCTTTAATATAATTTTTTCTGCCAGCAGTTGTTTCCACTTTTAATTCAATCGGCGGAAGATTTAGATTTAGCAAAATAATGTTAATCAGTAATCTGCCAATACGGCCGTTGTAATCCTGAAATGGATGAATCCAGAGGAATAAGTTTTGATCGTGGGATAATGCCAAAAGCTGTTTCTTTATAGCTTGTTTCGCCAATATGTTTGGCCATATTTTTTAAGATTTTATTTTAAGAAAAACCCTATCCACCATTCCTTTTGTTACTTCTGGATTTTCACTTTTAGTTGTGCGATAAGCCATTCTTTTTTCAAACATACTAAAATAACCTCGGCGTAATTTGCTTTTTGCCGGAGCTTTTTGGAAAGCCTTTAAAATTGTAATTATTTGTTGTTTGGACATAGATAAATTTTACTATAAATATAGGGCTTTGTCTAATTTCGGCAAAATTATGTGTTTATAGTTATTTTTTAAATTCATCAATTTTGTTTAGTGTGTCTTTTATGCCATCATCATAGTCAAGCATGAAGGCCGTGTCGCCATCAACGCCGTGCTTCTGCGTCGGCGGGCATTATAAAAAAGTGAGCATAAAAAAACACCCTTTCGTTAAGAGAGGGTGTTTTTTGTGTGGCGGTTATACGAAGTTTTCGCCAGCGGCGGACAGTGATTTATTTTTTTCTAAAATCATCCTCTTTAAGCCCGGAAAGAAGTAAAATTGATTGAAATGTTCCGTGCGGGATCTCTTTTTTACTCATTTTGACAATGACTGTTTTAGTGGGGCTGCCGGTTTTACGAAATTTAGCGTGACTGCCGTTTTGGGAGATAAAAATAAAGCCCTTGGCTTGCAGGACTTTTAAAACTAATTTCAATTGTATCGGCCTAGGCATACTTCAGTTCAAGCGGCACCACATCAAGTTGTTCCACCTTGGTTATTTTTGCCGCAGGCATGTCTTCAAAGTAAAGTGTTAACGCCTCCTCCAGCGCCTTGAGCGCCTCTTTTTTGGTATCGCCAAAACTGGAAACATTAGTGTTGATGTTCCAGGAGACATAGTGTCTGCCCTCTTTCCAGACAACATTTTTTAGATTGATTTTTTTCATGCATTTATTATAGATTTTAGGAAACAATAAGTCAAATTTTGGTGAAACCGAATCCGCCGTATTAAGCAGGACTTTAGCTCTTAAATTTTATTCCAACCTTTTTGCTTTTAATTTTTTGAAATAAAAATATTATGAAACATCCCATGAGATACCAAATGATTATATCCATAACAAGATAAATGTAGTTAAATTCCGCTGGCTTTCCCTTAACTAAGCCAGGCCAATCCAGGCTACTTTTATGAAATATGAAGGGCATGCCTTCAGCAAACAAATATACATATACGGATAATATTTTTGAAGCAAAGTAAAAGACGGTCAAAAAAATAATTTTACCGATAGTTGGTTTTATAATTTTTTTATACTCCATATTTTTATGTAATATTTATCCTAGATATGCTAAAATGATAATGATACACCTAAAATCAACTCACTTTTATTGTACGCCGCTACAGCTAATTTCGCAATCATAACCTAAAAATTATTTTTTTCTATGTCATCTTTTTTATCTACCATATTTCGTCCGCTGGTTATCTACGCTATTTTTGCCTTTGGGCTGAATTTTATTTGGGAATCCCTGCACGCGCCGCACCTGTACGCTTCGCATACATTTAGTATGAGTTTTTGGCCGTTGATGGCGTATGTTTCAAGCGTTGACACCGCGCTGTTGCTTCTGATATTTTTCGGCGGGGCTTTGCTTTGGCAAGATTGGCGGTGGTATTACGGCAGAGACTCTGCGGCGCAGAGTCTTTACATTGTTATGGCCGGCGTTATTATTGCCTTGATTATTGAAATTAAAGCCGTATATATTTTTCACCAGTGGACCTACAGCGATTTGATGCCTACAATTTTTGGCATTGGTTTGAGCCCGCTCGTACAGCTGGCCGTAACTGGTTTGGTTGCATTATGGGTATGCCGCGCTATCATACCTCGTTAGTATTAATTTTCATATTTTTTAGCTATTATGAAGGTAAGAATTGACGCGGCGTGAGTATTGAGTTATAAATATTGTCTTAGCGCCAAAAAAAATGCCCAGCCAAGATATTTATATTAAGGCTTGGCATTTTTATTAGGGTTATTTTAGACGTGGTATAATGGAATATATTAAATTTAGCACTAATTTTTATGGATTTTTTAACCCAATTTTTACCGGCTCTTGAAAATCTCCATGCGTTTGGTTACTGGATTGCTTTTTTCGCCGCGTTACTTGAGACGGTGATTGTCATTGGCTTGGTCATTCCCGGCGGAACGATTATCTTGCTCATGGGCGCGCTCGCCGCTACCGGCAGTTTTGATTTGGACGATCTCATTTGGTTTGCCGCCTTGGGGGCGATTTTGGGAGATAATATTAATTATTATTTGGGTAAAAAATATGGCGCCGGATTTTTTTCGCGTGGTTTTTGGTTTATAAAAAAAGAGCATTTTGAAAAAGGCAAAGATTTTTTTAATAAACACGGCGGTAAAAGCGTATTTTTGGGCAGATTTTTTCCGACCTTAAAAGAAAGCGCGCCTTTTATCGCCGGAACGCTGGGTATGAAACGATGGCCATTTTTTATCTGGAATGTAGCCGGCGCGTTTATCTGGAGCTTAGCTTGGATTTTGCCGGGGTATTTTTTTGCCCATTCTCTTAATTTGGCGCGGTTGTGGGCTACGCGCGCCGGATTTTTTTTGGCGGCGTTGCTGATTTTTTTGATAGTTTTATATTTTTTGAAAATTTTTATTATCAAAAAAGGCAAGCAATTTTTTATTTTTCTTGCTTCAATCAGCGCTTCGATGGCGCGCGCGATTATGAGTAGTAATAGCGCGCAAGAAATGGTTAAAAGACATCCTTTGTTTTTTAAGTTTATTCACGAGCGTCTCAGCAAGCAAAAATTTTCCGGCCGGCCTTTTACATTGTTGGTTGTAGCATTTGTTTATATCCTTTTTCTTTTTGGCGGAGTGGTAGAAAGCGTCGTTAGTTCGGATGTTATTACTTTTTTTGATGTTCGTGCCGCGAGCTTCCTGGCTGTTTTTCGGAGTGAGGAGTTGGTAGAATTTTTTCTTTGGGTGACTGTACTGGGTTCTTGGCAGGTTGCTTTGATTTTTTGTTTAGCCTTCGTTGCTATATTATGGCTTTGGCGCCAGCGCAGCTATATCGCGCCATTTGTGTCAGTAGTCATTGGCAGTGAAGTGTTTGTCTGGCTGGGAAAATTAATTTTTTATCGTATTCGTCCAGAAACAGCGGTCTATACTGAAACTTCTTTTTCATTTCCCAGCGGGCATGCCGCTGTGGCAGTGGCGCTTTACGGATTTATTACCTATTTTTGTCTGCGTTTTTTCAAAAAATGGCAACTGCAGGTAAATATATTTTTTGCCGGTATTATGCTCATATTATTTATCGGTTTTAGCCGTTTGTATCTGGGCGTTCATTATGTCAGTGATGTTTGGGGCGGTTACTTGGCGGGGGCATTGTGGCTCATTATCGGCATTAGCATCGCGGAATGGCTGAATTCTACAAAAAAAGAGCCAAGCATGCGTTTAGAAAAAATAAAAGCGTTAGTTATTTCGGCGGGTGTAATTATCATGGCAATTTTACTTTATATTAGTTTTGCGCTTAACTATCATCCACAGCTGACTATTTCACTGGTGTTGCCAGAAAAAATAATTGTTTCTCAGGTGGACGAAATATTTTCTGACAATCAGTTGAAGTATACGGAAACGCTCGTTGGCGGACAGCAAGAACCGCTCAGCTTCATAATCATTGCTGACAGTGGTCAAAGTTTAGTTGATGCTTTGAATCAAGCGGGGTGGCTTTTGGCGGATAATATCACTTTTCATTCCATCGCCAGAGAAGCAAAGGCCGTTATTTTAAAAGAACCATATTCGACCGCGCCGATGAGGCCGGATTTTTGGAATTCAGCGGTGCATACTTTTGGTTTTGAAAAAACGACTGATTCCACTACTGCTCGCGAACGCCATCAGGCTCGTTTTTGGCAGACGAGCTATGTTACCGCGAACAACAAAATTGTGTATGTGGGAACGGCTAGTTTTGATACTGGCATTAAGTGGGGACTGACGCGCCGCGTCAATCCAAACATAGATGCTGAACGAGAGTTTTTATTTAATAGTTTGCAATCATCGGGCGTCAGATTTGATTTTCAAAAGAAGCCATTTGTAGAGCCAATGCCCGCACAGAATTTTACCGGCGATTTATTTTTTACCGATGGCGAGGCGTATATTATCTCACTATAATTTTTTAAATAGTTGTCTGTTTTTTAAACTCTTGATATAGTTACTTAACTATGAAAAAAGCCAAAATAATTCAACCGGTGATAATTTCTCTGCGTGATGTTTTTAAACGCCCGCTTTCTTTTGTTATTACCGCCGTGGTGGCGTTAGCGCTTATTTTAGCGGTAACAATTTTAAACAACGGACAATTGTTAAAAGTTTTGTTGGGAACGCTGGATTGGTTTGCCAAACCAAAAATATTTTGGTTCGCGGCGCAAATTTTTTATTTTAATTTTACCGGTATTTCTCAGACGCTCTATATTATTATGGCTGTTTTAACCGGCGTGGCGGTGGCGCAAATGGTGTTTTATTTTAAAAAGCAGGTAAGTACGCGCCGTGCCGCCGGTGTGGGTTTTTTTGGTATTATTATTAGTTTTTTGGGCATTGGCTGTTCGGCCTGCGGGTCAATTCTAATCACTTCAATTTTTGGCCTTTCAGCAACCGCGGCGTTAATAAATTTTTTACCTTTGCATGGGCTGGAATTTAGCGTTTTTGGTATAATATTACTCCTCTGGTCAATTTGGTATTTATCATTTAAAATAGAACAACCATTGGTTTGTGAACCAGTATCTTTAAAAAAAATAAAAAACTACCCGGAAAGGTAGTTAAATCAAGGAGGCTAGCTATGGCAGGATTGATTAGTTTTTTTGTTTATTGGTTTTATGTTTTGGTATTAGCACTGGGAGCCGTCTTCTCACTATTATGGTTTTTTATTCCGAATAAAACTCCCCCGCCCAGCACCTACACGCAACAACGCGTTAACGCCTTTTGCGGGATAGCATTATTTGCGTCATTATTTCTTTTGCTCTTTTTTTAATCTCTAAATTTTATATTGCGCTCGAATTAATTCGGGCGCTTTTTGTTTCTATCCGCGATATCAGGCCTAGTCATTGTCAAGCTTGATTGCCCAGAATTATTGAGCTTAACGTACACCGCTATCTGACGTCCCGCGGATGCGGGATGTTTCACCTTACAGATAGCGGGTGTTGTATAATGTGTATTTAAGGGTGATTTTTATTTTTGTTTGACTTTTTTACAGTTTTATGCTATTTTTGATGCTATCAGGACATCGTCCTGAAATTATCCCGAATGGTCGGGGTAAACCATAAATAGGAGGTTGTTATCATGACGACAAAACACGTTGTCGCAGACGACGTTCTGGGTACGATTACCAGACGTTGGTGGGAAGTCCTGCGTCGGGTAATGGAGGGAACACTGAATCCCGATGTAGTGGCTAATGCTCTCCAGCAGATCGTGGAGGGTCGGTTTGAGAACGACCACTTACCGACCGAGATGACCATCGCCGGCCGCACCTACGAAATCCTCGGTTTCCTGTGGGGAGATGAGAAATTAGTGGTTGGCTCTACGATGGTCGCACGCGCCCAAGAGATGAACGCTCATCTCGGGAAAGACGACGGCCAGTATTTATTGGTCCACCAGGACGAGATCCCCGCCGCCCTCCGTGGTAAGGTCATATTCGTCTTCACGGACTGGCGCCTCCCCGGCGACTCTGGGTGCGTCTGTGGTGTTCAATGGCTCGACGACCTTTATATCGAGGGCTGGAACTGGCTCGCCGGCGGTTGGGGCGGTGGCTGCCGGTTGCTCCGCCGCAAACATGGCGCTTGAGCCCTTTAATTCTCGGGGCTCGTGGTTCTCGGTTTCTTGGTAGTTTTATCCCTGTATTGACCTCGGTTGGTACAGGGATGTTTTTTTTCAGAAAAGTTGGTAAAAAAATCGGATAGTAAACGACACGGTCTGCAGTCACGCCTGCTTGCCAGTAGGCAGGGCTTCAGGCCGTTACAAACCGGAATAATTGACGGCATGTTGCCAGTTAGCGTGTTATTCGTTATTTGAAAAATAATAATTTCACACCGCGGTCTTTGCCGCAGGGTAATTTACATTTGCAAAAAATTAATTTTATGCTAAAGTTATCAATTATCAGATCTTTTATCTAAGGAGAAAAAAATGATAACCACAGATTCTTTGCTAAATCATTTAAAGCGCGAATTCAAGCTAAGTGAAGATGACGCGTTAATAAAAAAAGAGGAGGTTGACGAGTATAAAGAAAACTTCATCTTAATTTTTCGAAAAGAGGTAAATAAAGATAGGGTTAGAGGGTGTATTATTCAATTCTATAAAAAAAACGGTTATACAATACCATCTAACACAGAAGAATTTGATGAATTTTATGACCTTGTTTTTGTGAAAAGCATTGAAACTCTTTGTGTTAATATCACCATGTGTGAACACAAGCTTACCACAGTTTTGGTAACAGTAATAAATAATAATGCGGGTTTATTCTTTGATAAATAAGAAGTTATCGTCCTGATGAAAAATCAGGACTTTTTGTTTTTAAAGCCAAAAAAATTAAAATATGGTAAACTTAAAAAGTGAACAGTCAATAATAAAACTTTTTTAATTATTCTGTTTATTAGTTAAAGTTAATTAATCACTTCAAATCTATGTCCAAGGAGTTTCCAGAAACAATATCTTTAACAAAAATGCTCGGGCCCAGTTTTATTATTCTGGCGCTCGGCCTTGGCTCCGGCGAAGTTATCTTGTGGCCGCTTTTATCCTCAAACTATGGACTCGGCATCGCTTGGGGCGCGTTGCTGGGCATTACCTTTCAGTTTTTTATGAATATGGAAATTGAGCGTTACGCTCTGGTCAAAGGAGAATCCGTATTTGTTGGCATGAACAGAATCTGGCGCTGGGCGCCGTGGTGGTTTATTATTTCCACTTTTATCGGTTTTGGCTTGCCCGGCATTATCGCTTCCAGCGCCACAACCTTTGCTTATGTTTTTGGTTTTGAAAGCCATGAGTGGATAGCGATTATTTTTTTAATTACCATCGGTTTGATTATTAGTATGGGCAAAACTGTTTATGACATGATGGAGAAGGTGACTAGGACAATTATTTTTTTAGGAATTCCTTTTATATTGATTTTAACCTTTTTCGTCGCCAAGGGCATTGATTGGTCGGTTCTTGCACAGGGGTTGATGGGCATTGGCGATGGTTACCGATTTTTGCCAAAAGATCCTGAGGTTGGTTTTTTGGCCTTGTTTCTGGGCGCGTTTGCTTATGCCGGCGCCGGCGGTAATTTAAATCTCACGCAGTCAATTTATATTCGGGAAAAAGGTTATGGCATGGGCAAGTATTCGCAAAAAATCGCCGGTCTTTTTCAGAATGCAAAAAAAGAGCAAAAGGTAAAACTCGCCGGTGAAAACTTCAAAGCAGACAAACAAAATATCAAACGTTTTAATGAATGGTGGAAGCTGGTCAATACCGAGCATTTGATGATATTTTGGTTTCTCGGCGCGCTGGCGATGTCGCTGCTAATGTTGCTTGCCTACGCGACGACATATGGCATGGAGAGTAACGCAACCGGCATTCAGTTTGTTATAAATGAAGGAGTGGCAATTGGCGCAATGCTCGCGCCGATTGTCGGCACTATATTTTTGCTTGTTGTCAGTATCATGCTGTTTCAGACCCAGCTGGGGATAATGGATTCAACCTCGCGCATCATGTCAGAAAATTTGGCGTTAAAAAAGTTGGGAAAAAATACCAGCGGCAAGATACATCTTTCCAAAATTTATTTTTTGTTTCTTTGGGCACAGGTTATTTTTGGCATTTTGCTTTTTTTGCTGGATTTGGCGTTTCCCGCCATTCATATTTCCGAACCGAAGTTTCTTTTGATTCTCGGCGCGGTGATCAACGCTTTTGCCATGTTTGTGCATGTCGGCCTGGTGAATTGGATGAATTTCAAAACTTTGGAAAAACCTTTCCAAGCCGCCATTTGGCGCAAGCTAATTATGTCAGGCGTTTTTGTCTTCTTTGGCATATTTTCCGTAATTGTTTTTTGGGATAAGTTTTTTTAGTCAGATTTAAATATGGGATACTCTCTATATTACATTACCAAAATCGCAGCCGTAGTCGCACGGGATGTTTTGTTTTTCCCCATTTGGTGGTACAGCCTGGGCGCGATTAATTTAATTATTGGGATTAAGAATTTTTTGGTCGGACAGGCGCAGATGATGGCGATAATGGTTTGGATAAAAAATATTTTTAAACCAATGTACGCCCAAAGCGACTGGCAGGGGCGGATAATCAGTTTTTTTATGCGCTTGGTACAGATAATTCTGCGCAGTATTATGATGGCAGTTTGGTTTTTAATCGCTTTTTTTGTATTCATTGCCTGGCTGATGATGCCACTGATTATAATTATCAATATCTACAAACAGTTAAAATAGATAAAAATGGATAAGCAGATAAATGAAAATTACAGAGTTTCCAAAAAAGCCGCGGCGGCCGGCGAGTTCGGCTTGCTCTATGGCAAAAATTATCTCGTTTGGAAAGCTCATTTGAAGACCGCGCAGATTCTGATGCGCCGTCTGGAAAAAATGGTCTATCGCGGCCTGGAGGGCGCGGCCATGGTTTTTGGTATAATTGGCGTAGCCGCTCTTTTGTGGTGGCTAGCCGAGAATACGAATTGGTTTATTGACATTGACCATTACGCGTTCTGGCAGTTTGAAAGCAAGCGTTTGTTGATATTTTGGCTGGGCATTATCGCTTTGCTTTATAATTTTTATCGCCTGAAAATGGAAGGACGTTTGAATGATTTATTCAAGGTAGAGGCGGCGGTTAATTTGAGTTCAACCGAAAAGGCGTGGCTGGATGAGCAGAGTGTAAAAAATTTAAAAAAGATAAAAAGAATTAATGTATCAAGATACCTGCTGCCATCAACATTTAGAGTGGTGGAAAATACTGTTTTGGCGGCAATTAAAAAAAATCAAAATCCCAGCATTAAACATTTGTTTGTCGCGTTATTAAGCGATAATTCAATTCAGGCGGTTATGGGCAGGCTAGGCATTGATCCCAGAGTTCTGAAAAATAAGGTAGAGAGCTGGATCCGGCCAAATAGCGGCGTCAAAAAATCAGCTGATGATATTGTGCTAGAACCTAATTTAATAGAAGCATTGCTGGATTCATATGTTTTGGCCAGCGAGTTCGGTAATGACAAAGTTAGCACTCTTGAAATATGGCTGCAGTGCGCGCGTTATGATGCCCAGATTAACGAGCTTTTGTACAATTATGATATTGATTTGCGAAAAGTTTACAATACGATTCGTTGGTTCAGCATCAATCGCCAGCAGGTCAGACGCTGGCATGAGTACCGCCGCCGGTCAATATTTAAACCGGGAAAGCAAATGGACCGCGCCTATACCGCCGTGGCCACGCCGCTGCTTAACCAGCTAGGGCGCGATTTGACGGTGGCGGCCAAGCGCGGACGGTTGCCTTTTTGCGTGGCGCGAGATAAAGAAATTGAAGAAGTTTTTACCCATCTGGAAAGCGGCAGTTGCGGCGTGATTTTGAGCGGTCCGGTCGGTGTCGGCAAGTACACGGTTATTTCCGGAATTGCTCAGCGCATGGTTTCCGAAGAAGTGCCGGCTTTTATGCGCGATAAGCGCTTAGTGGAAATAGACGTTGCGCGTTTGATCAGCGGCGCCGGAGCGTCTGAATCAGAGGGCAGATTGATGGCAGTAATGGATGAAGCCACTCACTCCGGAAACATTATTCTCGCTATTCGCGATATTGAAAACATGATTGGCGTTTCCGCCGGCGCTGAGCAGAGCCTTGATCTCTCCGAGGTCTTGGTTAGCGCTATTGATTCGCGCCAGTTGATTTGTTTCGCGACAGTTACCGACGTGAACTGGAGTCAGTATGTGGAGCGCACGGCGCTGGGCAATGTTATGAAAAAAGTAGATATTGAAGAACCGCTTGATGATCAGGCTATTCAAATAATCAGTTCAAAAATCGGCGCGCTTGAGGGCAAACACAATGTGTATTTCACCTACGACGCGCTGGAGGCCTCAATTAAATTAACAATGCAGTATATGCATGACCGGGTTTTGCCGGAAAAAGCGATTGAGATGCTGGAGCTAGCGGCGGCACAGGCAAAAAAGCAGGAAGTAAAAGTAATAGATAAGCTCTACATGGGAAAAGTTATTAGCGAAGCAACCAATATTCCGGTGCAAAGAGCTACCGCTGAAGAAGGAAAATTATTATTGAACCTTGAGAAAAAAATACATGAGCAATTAATTGATCAGGAAGAAGCCGTAAAAATTGTCGCTTCCAGCATGCGCCGCGCTCGGGCGCAGTTGCAGTCAAACAAGCGGCCGATCGCTAATTTTCTGTTTCTGGGCCCCACCGGCGTTGGTAAGACCGAACTGGCAAAAACATTATCGCGTATTTATTTCGGCGGCGAGGAGTTTATGATCCGCGTTGATATGAGCGAATACCAACATCCGGACAGCATCACAAAACTCATCGGTGAGCCGCGCGGCAACAAGGGATATCTCACCGAAGCCGTGCGCACTCAGCCATTCGCGCTTTTACTTTTGGATGAGTTTGAAAAAGCCAATTCCAATATTCTAAACCTTTTCCTGCAGGTAATGGAAGACGGCCGTTTGACCGATGGATATGGACAGACCGTTGATTTTACCAACACGATAATTATTGCGACATCAAATGCCGGCGCGGTTTATATTCAGGAACAAGTCAGGGCCAGCGTGCCAATAGAAAAAATAAAAGTAGAATTGCTTAATGATCATTTGCAAAAAGTTTTGCGCCCCGAACTTATCAATCGTTTTGACGGCGTAGTTGTATTCAAGCCATTATCAATCACTGATGTTGAACAAATTACCAAGCTGATGTTAAATAAGCTGGCGGTAAATATGGAGAAACAAGGTATTGCCTTGGAGACAACGGTTTCCGGCATCAAAATCTTGGCTCAGCAGGGCTATGATCCGCAGTTTGGCGCGCGTCCCTTGCGCCGTCTGTTGCAAGATACGATAGAGAGCCAAATCGCCAACCAGATTTTAGCCGGTGAGTTAACTCGCCGCGATACAGTTATTATTGACAGCAACGCGCAGATTCAGGTGCGAAAAGGGAAAATATTATAATTAAGTATTAAGTATCAAAAAAGTTCGGATTTCAACCCGAACTTTTTTATTGGCGGACACTAAGGGATTTGCCCCGAGGCAAAGCTTTTGGTAAAAACCCACGACCTCCCCGATGTACATCGGGGCATTCTAGTTACTGTGGACCAGACAGGACTCGAACCTGCCACCCTCGCGTTGCAAACGCGATGCTCTACCAGATGAGCTACTGGCCCATACTTATTCTATCTCTATTATACGCGTCTTTTTCATTTATTCCATTAAATAACGCTCTAACTCCACCCGCCCGAATATTCGGGCGGGCAAGACTTGAGTTAATGGCCAATGATTTGTTTTTTTTCTAAAAAGTTCTCTGCGCCGGACCCAGCAATGGCGAGAGCGCCCAGTACATGAAATTATCAAACAGTCCGATGAACATTATTAAGGAGAGAAAAAAGACGATAAGGCCGATGAGCTTGTAGCCCAGGCGCGTGCCGCCAAAAGTCCCCAGCCAGTGATCAAAAAAATCCATTCGTCCAAATGTGTTGAGTAGCGCGTCGGCGTAGATAACCATCGCGCCGCCAATGACCATGCCAATAAGGCCATAGATGAAATGCATAGGCGTTAGTTTAATATATTAAAGTATTTAACGAATATAGTCAAGCGGGTTATATTTACGGCCGTTGATAATTACCTCGAAATGAACGTGCGAACCGGTAGAGTTCCCAGTCGAACCCATGGCGGCAATGGTTTGTCCTTTGGTAATTTCATCGCCGACAGCGACAAACAGTTTGGAGGCATGAGCATAGCGTGTTTTTTTGCCGCCGCCGTGATCAATGACTATTTGATTGCCATAACCAGTACCCCAGCCAGCTGACTCAACCGTGCCGGCATCGGCCGCATAGATTGGCGTGCCGATTTTATTCGCAATATCAACGGCGTAGTGCTGCCAATTGTAGTACTGCGTGATGCGATGACCCTCGGTCGGCCAATTCATCTTGTTGCCCGGCGCCGGCTGAGCTGATTTTGGTGTTACTAGGCTCTTGAGCGCGTCCAGGCCGGAATACTGCGTCGAGGTCTGGGCAATATATTTCTTTTGTCCGCCGGGGATGATGATTTTTTGTCCGATTTTTAGATAAGCGGAATCGATTATATTATTAAATTCAAGAATTTCTTCCTGTTCTACATCGTACTTGCCGGCAATGGCAGTCATTGTGTCGCCTTTCGCCACCAGGTAAGAAATACCGCTGATTGGCAATATAGCCAGTCTTTGTCCGGGGCGGATAATTGAGTAAGAGTTTAGGTCGTTTTCCCAAAGAATGGTTGCGACACTGACATCATATTGTTGGGAGATAGTGCTGATAGTATCGTTTGGCTGTACGGTGTGGTAGACAATTGTTTTGCGTTCTCGTTGCACTTTTTTTGTCTTGGCGATGTTAGGAGATATCACGGCGCTGCCTCCTTGAACAGTACTGTCTGTTTCGGTAAGATCAGCTTCTTCAGTTGATTTAATCTCCAGTTGCGGTTGCACGCGGACGCTGGATAAGTTTTTTAAATAGTCTTCCTCGGCCGGCGATATAAATTCTGATCCGCTAAAAGTTTCAATTACCAATTCTTCGTCTTCAGCAAACTCACTGTTTATTAAATAAAAAAGCGGCGGTTGCGAATTAACATTGTCAGCCGCCAGAGTGATTTTGCCAGCTAGCGTAACGTTAGAAATAAATATGCCGAGAGTAATAATGATAATTGTGGCATGAACGGTATAATTATGAGTGAGAATGGAGTAAATGCGCGCCTTGCGATTACTGCGTATTTTACCGCGAATAATTATAAAAATGCCGTAGCTTCTGATAATTGTACGGCCGAATAGTTTTTTGCTGATTTTATAAAATGGAAAAATTACCAATTGTGTTGAACCAGCGTAAAACGCTCGGGCAATTAAATTAACGCCCTGTATTAAGGTCAGTAAGGTATTTACCGCTATTTTTTTGAAATGCCTGGAAATATGTTTATATTAGTACCAAAAAAAGACCTCGTTTGGTCTTTTCTATGGTAGCATTTTGCCGGAGTTTGGTCAATTAGGCTTATTTATTTGTTATTTAAAAATAGAAATCGGACTGTCTTAAAATAGAAATCGGACTTTTTTAGTAAAATTGGCGTTTTTCGATTAGTAGTCCATACTGTTAGATTAATTCATAAATTAGTCTAAAAGTATGAGCAACCAACAAATCCACAAAAAGTTTTCCGATGAGCAAGTAATTGCTATTTTAGAAAATTACCTGACTAAAGAGATTTCCGCCAAAGAGGCCATGGCCAAACTGGAATTGGGAAGATCGCAATTTTTCAATCTAGCCTCTCGCTATCGGGATGGGTCAGATAATTTTACCGTTAAACATAAAGGCAATGCCGGCAATCGCAAAATTTCTAAAGATGCATCATCTTTGATTCTAAAAGAATTAAAGAAAGAAAAAATGTTAATTGACAACAAGGCCATGCCGATTAAATTCTACAACTACTCGGCGGTTAAAGACGCCTTGGGTAAAGTATCGGTTTCTCTGCCGACCATCATCAATCTTGCCAAAGTTCACGGCTACTATCTGAAAAAGCCTGAAAGGAAAATTCATGACCGTGAAGTGCTGACTAACCTGATCGGCGAACTATTGCAACACGACAGTTCGCTTCATCTCTGGTCGCCTTACATGAAAACAAAACTGTATTTAATCACTACCATAGACGATTATTCCCGACTGCTCTTGTATGCCGAACTGGTAGAGAAAGAAAATGTCTGGGCGCATATTATGGCCTTAAAATCGGTATTTTTGCAGTATGGCTGTCCCTTCAAATACTATCCTGACCAACACGCCATCTTCCGTTATGTCAAAGACCGAGATAAAAATCGGCCCTGGAATAATTACACTAAATTCACCGATGACATTGATCCTCAATGGAAGCAGGTCTTGCAAAATTGCGGTGTTGGGTTGACCTACGCTCTGTCGCCGCAGGCTAAAGGAAAAATCGAGCGACCCTACCGTTGGCTGCAAGATCGGATTGTCAGGACCGCGGCTAAAGAAAAATTAACTACCGCAGATCAAATCAAGAAAGTTTTAAATGAATTAGTAAATACATATAATACTAAATGGATTCATTCAACGACCAAAGAAATACCGATTGTCAGATTTGAAAATGCCATTAGAAACAGGAAAACATTGTTTAAACAATTTCGCGTGGAAAGACCGAATCAGACGATTGACGATGTTTTCTGCCTGCGTGCCGAGCGGACGGTTGATAGCTACCGAAAAATATCTTTCAACAATATTGAGCTAAGAGTGCCTAATGGCGCCCCGCGCCAAACTGTCGAGTTGCGGATGGTTCCTGATTTAAAATCCGAATCAGTTAAAATCAGATTCTGGCAAAATGAGCATTTTTTGGGTGAGCAAA
>JAUYLZ010000049.1 GCA_030698385.1 bacterium
CGTATCAATTCTCCTTCCTTGCTTTTTAATTTCTTTTTCCAAATGACCAATTGATTTTTGAATATCTTTTAAAATTTCATCTGTATAATTATTTTCTGGCATAATAAATATTAATTAAGTAAAAATAACTTTAATAAAAAAATAACATTCCAAATAAAGCTACTACTGGCCCGGTTACAATGCTTACCAATATACCAATGGCAATATGTCGTCTGCGTTTCCAGAAGTATATTATGCCCACGATTTGCAGAATAAATATGAAAAAAAAGAAAAAAAGAAAAAATACATAGATAGCTGTCGGCACGCCCAATCCGAAAAAAAAGTCTGCCGTTTTTTCTAAACCATTTAAATATTTCTTTTTGTCTCTAAAATTCCAAAAGTCAGTCCGCCTTCCATCGGACTCTGAACTTTTTCCAAAAACTTCATTAATACTGTCCAAAATATCATGACTGCTGTATCCTGCCTTTTTCAATGCCTCAACCAATGCAGTTTCACTGTATTTATTCTTATTTAATTTTAAATATTCTATTGCTTTTTTGCTCATAGAAAATAGTAGTTATGTTCTATTACCATTGTATCACTTTTAACAAAAGCGACATATGCTCTGTTTTTTTACTTCATAAATAAGTCAATCGGCTGCCAAAAAGTCTGACTGCGCCGGGCGAACTCCACGATTTGCGCCGCCCGTTTGGAAACGACGGCCTCAGACTCTTCTTTGTCCGAAAGCAGGTAAATTGTTTTTGACCCCTTGACGTAGCAGGGCGGATCAATCCAGCCGCCTCCCTCCAGACCTGACTCGACGCGCGAATCTCCCGTCTGGCAATAACGCTTTTCACTGATAGTATCTACATAATTGCAAACTTCGGCATAAGCGCCGGGGTTGGTTTTTTTTATCGTACGCAAAGCCTGCTTAATTGTCTTTTCACTCCCTCCGGCAATATCGCCATGTATTTTTATATGGCACCAAGACAACGGATCAAAATAAGACGCGGCATTTACCGATAGATAAATTATAATAATTAATATAAGTCCTAAGACAGCGAAAAAGGAAATTTTTTGAAAAATTGAATTTTCCATAAATTAAAAATCAATCACCGCGGTCATGACCTTGTTGCCAACCGCATAACACTCTTTTTCGTCAATGCCCTCGCGGCCATATGTCTGGAACTGAATGGCGTGGCAGGTCTCATGCGCAATGACGCTGGCGGTCGAACTCAAAAAATCGTGGTTGGCCGTGCTGATGTCAATTTCTTTGACATTGTCATTATAGAACGAATAACAGCCGCCCTGAAAACCGCCGCAGGAAATATTCGGGTTAATGGTGTCGACATAAATACAAAGTTTTTCATACTCTTCAGGAACCGCATATTTCAAAATCTTGATGCCTTCTTTGATATTGCTAGCGCTGAACTCAAGATATGACGGCTTAATTTTTATGAAGCAGTTGCTATCTCTATCTACATAATAAAAATATCTGTAGCCGACAAAGCCTGCTATTGCCAGAAAAAGAAAAATTTTTATCAACCTTTTAGCCATTGCTTTAATTATAACAGAAAAAAGCTATCTGCTTAATACAGACAAGCGGATTAACTCGCTAAATTTAAATGACATGGTAAAGATAAATAGACACGTCTTTTGCCTCCGGTTTGCTTGCTTCAACCGGCTGCCAGCCGGCTATTTTGAAGGCGTAGGACACAACGCGCGCGCCCGGTTTCAAATCTTTTTTTAATTTTTGAGAAATTTTATTCTTTAATTTTTCCGGCAAGCCAAAAATATATACCACATCCGCCCGGCTCAGGTCGGCTTTGAATAAATTCTGCCAGCGAAATACTACGTTTTTATTTTTATGAAAAAATAAACGCAGCTTGCAGATAATAATCATCGGCAGAGCCAGCTCAATGCCGAACGCTTTCACGTCAAAATTCTGCGCGGCGTAGAATACCATTCGCCCATTGCCACACCCTAGATCATAAAATGTCTCGCCGCTTTTTAAATCAGCCAAAGCAAAAACCCGCGCCAAGTCACGCCGGCAAGCCGGCACCCACGGCGCTAGAGAAACAGCCGCTAGCATGTAACTAAACAGCAGAATAAAAATGATAATAAACAGTAAGTAGAAAAACCACATATAATAATGTATTTATATTCTAAAGTATATCATAACCTTGATTTATATTATAAAATAAGTTATACTAAATTCAATATAGCAACATTAGAGTTGCTTTTTTTATAACATTAATAATATGTCCGGACACTCAAAATGGGCCACAATCAAGCGCGCCAAAGAGACAAAAGACGCGAAACGCGGCACTGTATTCACAAAACTGGGAAATAATATTAGTATTGCCGCGCGAACCGGCGGCGACCCGGAAGCGAACTTTTCTCTGCGCTTGGCCGTTGAACGCGCCAAGCAGGCTAATATGCCCAAAGAAAATATTGAACGAGCAATCAAACGCGGCACCGGCGAACTCGGCGGCGCGGCGATTGAGGAGCTAACTTATGAGGGCTTTGGTCCTGCCAAAGCCGCTTTTATTATTGAGGCTGTTACTGATAATAAAAATCGCACGGCCTCAGAAATCCGCCACATTTTCACAAAATTCAACGGTTCTTTAGGCGCGACCAACAGCGTCAATTGGAAATTCGACCATAGCGGCGTGATTCGCGTCGCTATTGACCAAACAAAATCATTTAATTTTGATGAGCTAGAACTTGAACTAATCGACAATGGCGCGATTGACATAAATAAAGAAGCTGAAGGCATTACCATTATCACGAGTATTCCAGATCTGCAAAAAATGAAAACTTTTTTAGACAAAAAAAATATTGCGGTTGAATCGGCGCAAATCGAATATCTGGCCAAAGAAGTAAAAGAGCTTTCGCCAACGGATCAAGAAAAAATTGGTCCATTTATAGACGCGCTTGATGAAAATAATGATGTGAGTAATTTTTATACTGATGTTGCTTTAGGTTAAAATTAAAAAAATGAGATTGGTTGTTGAAAATTAGTTACCTAGTTTTGGAAAATAGAAATTAGAAATTAGTTAACTTTTTTCCAATTTCTATTTTCTATTACCAATTTCTATTTTCTTGATAACTATTTTCTGATTTTTTAACAGATGAACCAATCAAATAAAATAAAAAAAATAATACTCGGCATTGATCCAGGTATTGCCACTACCGGTTTTGGCGTAATTGCCGTCAGCGGACAAAACTTGAAGCTAGTGGACTATGGCTGTATCCTAACCAAAGCCGGCGAGGCGCACTCCGTTCGCCTCAAAGAAATTCACGATCAATTACGCGGTATTATTGAGAAGTACCAGCCGGACGCCGGCGCCGTGGAAAAACTCTTTTTCGCCAGCAATGTCAAAACAGCCCTGACCGTCGGCGAGGCTCGCGGCGTGGTAATGCTGACGATTTGCCAGCACAAAATTCCCGTTTATGAATATACGCCGCTGCAGGTCAAACAAGCGGTCAGCGCTTACGGCAAAGCTGACAAAAAACAAGTGCAAAAAATGGTGAAACTTTTACTCAACCTCAAAGATATTCCTAAGCCGGATGACGCGGCCGACGCGCTCGCTGTCGCAATTACCTGCGCTAATACCGCTAATTAATATAGTATGCAAAATACAAAAAAATTAAATATCATCCATGTTGCCTCCGAGGTTGACCCTTTTTCAAAGTCAGGCGGTCTGGCCGATGTTACGCGCAGTCTTTCCAAGGCGCAAAAAAGACTTGGCCATGATGTTTGCTTGATAACCCCGTTATACGAACAGCTCATAGACAAGAAAAAACATGGATTAAAATTAATTGAAAAAAACATTGAAATAGTGATAAACAGCAAGGACACGGTAAAAGTAAACTTTTACCGCGGTTATTTAATGCACGGCTTGCCGGTTTACTTTGTTGAAAATAACAAGTACTTTTGCAAAAGAAAAACGCTCTACGGGTCAACTCACGAAAATGCCCGTTTTATGGTTTTTAATGTAGCGGCCTTGCGCCTGATAAATATGCTAAAGCTGCAACCTGACATTATTCACTGCCACGACTGGATGGCCGGACTGATTCCATTTTATATAAAAACAAAATTCCATTACACGAAAGATTTATCAAAAACAAAAACTCTCTACACCATCCATAATCTGGTCTTTCAATTCGGCCAAAACTGGTGGGAAGTGCCGCCCAAGTTAAAAGATTACGGCAAGAGCAAACTGCCGAGCCTTGATGACAAAAATATTGAATACATTAATTTCGCCAAACGCGCCATCATGAGCGCGGATGCCATCAACACCGTATCGGAAAATTACGCCCAAGAAATAATGACCAAAAAATTCGGCCAGGACTTGCATCACATTCTGAAAAATCGCCAGCACAAAGTTTTTGGCATTATTAACGGCATTGACTATCATGCTTATAATCCGGCTACTGATAATAATATTTATAAAAAATATAATGCCAAGTCAATTCACGGCAAAAAAAACAACAAAAAATATCTACAGCAAAAATTCGGACTAAACGTAGATAACGAAGTGGCGCTTATTTCCATGACCTCGCGGATTGTCTTTCAAAAAGGCTTTGAATTGCTTTTAAAAATAGCTGAACAAATTTTGAAACTGAACATTCAGCTAATTGTGATCGGCGCCGGCGACAAAGATTATATAAAAAAGCTGGAAAGACTTGCCAAACATTATCCCAAGCGCCTGGTGGTCATTCCTTCGCACGAACAAAATCAAAAGTATGAAACCCTAATCTATGCCGGCTCTGATATGCTGCTTTTACCGTCGCATCATGAACCTTGCGGGCTGAACCAGATGATTGCGATGCGCTATGGTTGCGTGCCTATCGTCCATAAGGTTGGCGGACTCTATGACACGGTAGTTAATTATAGCGTAAAAAACAACACCGGCACCGGGTTTGTTTTTAATAATTTTGACACTTACGAATTATACGGCGCTATTATCAAGGCGCTGGAAAACTTCAAAAACGCGAAGCACTGGCGGCAAATAGTCATCCGCGACCTGCAACAATCAAATTCCTGGGAAATCCCGGCCAAAAAATACCTAAGCCTTTATAAAAAAATAATTAACGGCAACGAAAAAAAATAACAAAATATTATATGCTCTGGATTAATTTCTTACATTTTTACCAGCCGGCCACGCTGGCTGATGACAAAACTATTGAAGCGATAGAAAAAAGTTATCTGCGGATTATTAAGATACTCAAGCGCCATCCCAATATTAAATTTACCATAAATATTAACGGCTGTCTGCTTGAGCGTATCGCCGAACTTGGCTATCATGAATTATTGTCAGACCTAAAAGAATTGATAAAAAAAGGGCAAATTGAAATTGTCGGCAGCGCCTCCTTTCACCCCATTCTTCCGCTCATCCCGGAAGACGAGGCGCGCAAACAAATTGAACAGCAAAAGGAATTTATAAAAAAATATCTGGGCGATGTTGAACTAAAAGGCTTCTTCCTGCCGGAAATGGCCTATAGCGCCAAGGTGGCGATTCTGATAAAAAAACTCGGTTATCAATGGCTGATTCTTGATGAAATTTCCGCAAATGGCCGGTTGGACAAAAACGATTTGCGGAAGCCTCAGATTGATTCAGCCAGCGGCCTGACCGCGCTCTTTCGGCAAAAAAATATTTCCCAAAGTTATGTCCCCCAGCAGATTAATAATCTGATTAAGCAAAAAAGTAACGCGACTATCATAACCGCAACCGATGCCGAGCTCTATGGTCTGCGCCACGCTGACCGCACCGGCTCATTAGAAAAAATTTCCAAAACCAACGCTTTTAACACGCAGACAATTTCTGAGTTTATTAAAAATAACGCCCCTGAAAAAACTGTGAAGCTAGTATCATCCAGCTGGGAATCAACCGCCGAGGAATTAAAAAATGGCCAACCCTTTGCGCTGTGGTATAATGATGATAATGTCTTGCAAGGCAAACTATGGAAACTAGCTAAGTTGAGCTGGGGTTTTGTCAAAAAATATTCTGCTGACAAAGAATGTCAATGGGCGCAGTATCATCTCAATCGCGGATTGGCCAGCTGCACTTTTTGGTGGGCATCGGGTAATACGCTGCCGCTCTGGGAAACCACGCTGTGGAATCCGGATGAGATTGAAAAAGGCGCCGATGAACTTATCCGCGCGATTCGCAGTCTGCACAGTTCCACCGCTCATGAAGAAAAAATCCTGTCTGAGGACATCTATGGCGAGATTAAAAAAATGATCTGGACCACTCACTGGACAACCTTTTGGAAACGCTAGTCGTAATGTCGCCTGAACCTAAACTGATATAAAGTCGCTTAAAAGTAATTTTACAACCATCTCTAAATAACATCCCTTGAACTTATGAATATAATCCACAAACTCTACGACGAAGAATTTATCAAAAAATTTTTTGATGAAAAAATCCTGCCGTTGTATCCGTGCTTTAAGAGCATAAAAAAAATAAACATCCATGGTATCAAAAACCATATCTGGGAGGTAACCTACCATGTTGTCATCGGCTATGACACTTTTTTTGTTGATGAAAAAGGAGAGACTACCCGCCTGCAAATCTACTGTTCGGCGCATAGCGAAGAAGAAAGAAAAAATGTCTTTGAAGCGCTGAGTTTCCTTTGGTCAAAAGGTTTCGCTCATGACCAGCTGACCATTCCGCACGCCCTGTGCTACTCAGAAGAATTCAAGGGCATTTTTTATCGGGGCATAAAAGGAAAAAATTTTTACCGCTATATAAAAAATGAAGAAATTAACGAGATAAAAATTCTAGCCAAACTCAGCGCGCAGTGGTTTGCCAAACTGCATAGTCTAGATACCGCCGGCGCGAAAAACTTTAGCGTTGCCAACAGCCGCATTGAAACAATTGTTCCCGGCGCCAAACACTGGCTGGATAGCATTCGCTACAAACAGCCTGAGTATTTTACTTTGGTAAGAAATATTTTTAATATTATAAACGACGCGGAAAAAAAGTTCTTGGACTCCACCGATCAGCGCTGGCTAATCCACGGCGATGCCCACCCGGAAAATGTAATTAAAATTTCTGATACCCAGCTCGGCGTGATTGACTTCACGGATATGTGCTTGGCGGATTTTGCCCGCGACCTTGGCGCCTTTTCGCAACAAGTTGAATACATGGCCGTCCGCCATATTAAGAATAAAAAAATAATAAATTCTTTAAAAAAAATATTTATAGACGAATATATCAAAGCGGCCAATATCAAACTGGACAACGAAGTAAAAAAACGCATCAAAAACTACTATAATTGGGCCGCTCTGCGTACCGTAGTATTTTTTTTGGTAAAACAGCATCCTGAACCTCTGCGAGCCGAGGAGCTTCTGAATCAGCTGAAAAAAGAGATGAATTTATAGGAATACTAGATAAAATAAAAAACCGGCGAAATTTACAAATCTCGCCGGTTTTTTTTGTTTAATACTTGCGCCTGCTTTGCCTGCGAAAGGCCAGCGACCAGCGGCGGTTGTTCTCGCTATCGCGCCAAATTTTGTAGAAGTAATTCAACGAATACGAATGCCCCTTGCCAAACCAAGGGTCATCCAAAGCAACCCTGCCTTTACTGATATTAGTAATAACTGAGAAATGCCCGCAACGGTCATAAACATCATAATAGAGCACGATAACAGAATAACCGCCGGCAAGCCAGCGGCGCAGGTCATGCAGGCTGGTTGGCGAGACAACTTCATAGTCAACCAAGAGCCGCCGTACATAGGCCACCATCCGCCGATTTTTTGTGCCATACTCCGGCGTCGTGTTCAGAACGCGCGCGAGGTCATCAATAAAATGCGTCCGCCAGCCCTGTCTCCCCAAGGCGATATTGAGCGCGGCCGGACCGCAGTTCCAATGGTTATTCTGATGGGTATGGCCTGCCGGCAAATTGATACTTTTTTTTATTCGCATATTATAAATTTCTGAATATTTTTTTATTAAATAAGCGGCACTGTTTGGACGAAATGAGAACTTATTTTGAAAGCAATCCCGACAATCGCACGCGCGGGGACGATTCTTTTTTTTGGCGGAACAGGCAGATTTGAGGCTGTGCCAATTTCATTGGCGCGCCACCTATTCATCTTTGGTTACGGCCTCACCTTTCATATCAGCAACTACGGAAAGAAAAACACCCTGGACAGAACTATCAATTCTCAACTTAGTATTCTGTGAATGATACCAAAAGCAACCATATTTTTCGTCAATTTCAAGCTGAGTATTTTCCTTGATATAAACATAGTTTCCAAAACCACCTCTGTAATTAACAAAAAAATTCGCATTTTGATCAATCCGCTCTAGCACAGCATCAAAGGATTGTTGATCCATGGACGCATTAGTCTCATAAGTGATCAGATTGTCTTCGTCACTTAGCACATAGATGAGAATTCCACCTTCATTGCCCATAGCCCCCATTGGAGAAATTTCACAATAAATCACTTTATCAAAATCAATGGAATTCAAATTTTCAACTGTAATGACTATACTTTCTGGAAAAACTATTGGCTTTTCTAATGTTCCTCTATATACTTTCATAAAATTATTTTAACGTTTTTTCGTGCCAACGAAGTTGACGCGCCACCTTTTGACTTATTTTATCAAATTCCCATATTTTCCCCGCAGGCTCATTATTTTCTTGATATCGCCCAAGGTCATTAAACCCTCATTGTTATAACTCAAAAAAAATATATTTTGCTTTTACCAAATGTCTCCGCCAACTGCTTAAAACTCGTTGGTTTGTATTTATCCCATTCCTCCTGCTTCACGTAAAGCATTTTGTAGACGATCTTTTTCTGTCTATCGCTTGCGTCCTCGCACCATTGTGCTAATCTCTTTATTTTTTCAATATCGTCTAAATCTTCCCGCCCCTTCGTTTCCACGATATAAATTGTTTTGTTGTCTGTCTTTACGAAAAAGTCGGGATAATAGCTGGAAATTGCACCACTGGCGTTTTTGTAATCAATTTTGAAATGAATTTCATAATAATTTTTTGCGAAAGAAATTACATCGTCAGCACCTTCCAAAAAGTCGGCAAATTCTAACTCAAAATCACTATCGCCAACAATTTTATTGAATACGCTCTTTTTGGGTAGCAAATATTTTTTATCAGTCACCACAAACGGTCTGGCACTGCTTACTCTTAGATAATTTTTTATTTCTGTATCGCCAACATCTTGCACGGTCAGATTGTTTATTTCTTTTTTAAATGTTTCCACGATTGTTTTTACCGCTTCCAATTCGGATAGATTTCTTAAAATATTTGCGTCATTAAGATCAACTCTTTCGCTAAATAAATCATCAGTGATAAATTCTTTTACTTTGCCAA
>JAUYLZ010000028.1 GCA_030698385.1 bacterium
TGTTCATGCCGGCTTCTTTGGCGCCGCGAGCAATATCGCGAGCGCGCTCACCTACGGTAATCAAAACATCACAACCCAGTTCTTGGACTTTTTTGCCAACTCCGGAGTGTGATTTCACACTAACTGAGCCCAGCTCTAGCATATCGCCGAGAATCGCGTAGCGCCTTTTGCCAGCTGGCAATGGAATCTTGGCCAGCGTATCCAACGCCGCCAAGGTCGAAAGCGGCGAGGCGTTATAAGTGTCATCGATAATTTTGGTATGTTTAATTCCTTCAAGCAAGCGCATCCGTCCGGTTGGCGAGCGAAAATTACGCAGAGCCTGGCTGATATCAACCAAATTCATATTATATTTGATGCCGATAGCGGTTGCCGCTAGCGCGGCATAAATTTGTCCAATACCCAAACAATCCGGCATTAAGACCGGTACGGTCGCGCCTTGGTAAGTTACTTTGAAACTCAACCCTTGCAGATTGTTCACATCCTCTTGACTGCCGCGAAAGCTGAAGCGCACGTGGTCGGCATTTATATCGGCTATTTTGTCAAAACCGTAAGTAACCATTTTTGCCTTGACATTACGGCGCATACTAAAAACATGCTTGTCGTCAATATTAAAAATAACCAGCCCGTCTTCTGAAATATTTTCCACCAGTTTTGATTTTTCAGAAATCAAACTTTCTAAATCACGAAAAAACTCCACGTGCGTAAAATCAATACCGGTCACAATGCCAACGGTTGGTTTGATAATTTTTAATAAATAGTCCATATTGCGCGGCCGGTCAATTCCCATCTCTAATACTAAAATCTGCGGATAATCCTTGTCTCGAATAACTAGTTTCAGCGTGGCGCGCCAAAATATCGCCCACCAGCCAAAAATATTGCGCCCGGCTGACTCCTCACCGATAATTGTCAGCGGCAACCCGATTTCATTGTTGTAATTCTTGATATTTCGCCTGACGTTAAATTTTGACGATAAAACCGTGTAAACCGCTTCTTTGGTGCTGGTTTTGCCAATAGTTCCGGTTATACCGATAATTTTTGGCTTATACTTGCGAATAGTTAATTTTGCTAATATTTTGAGTTTTAATTGGATAATTTTTTTCATCGCGTTGAAAAATATTTATAAATATTAAATTTGCTTTTTTTTGTAATTTACGAATATTATAAAATACCCATTCGCTGATTTTAAAAAAACCGGCGATTTTTTTATGCAAAACTCCATACTTCATGCTTCTTATCTTTCTTTTTCTACCTGATAGTAGTTTAACACAAATTCGGCAATTTCACCAAAAAGCGGCGCGGCGGTTGATTCAGCATAGCGGGCGTCCTTAGGATTTTTGAAATAAGTAATCATCACAAAGCGCGGATCATCGGCCGGAGCAAAGCCTACCAACGAATGACTCGTGCGTTCAGAATAACCGCGGCTGTTTTCAGAGGCGATTTGCGCGGTGCCGGTTTTTGCCGCTACGTAGTACCCGCTGACGGCGGCGCGTTTGGCGTGTCCGTTCTCAACGACGTTCACCAACATCCCCGAAACCAGCGCGGCCGTTCGCTGGGCAATAACCTGCTTAATTTCTTTAGGTTCGGTTTTGATTTTTTCGCCGTTTGGCCTGATGATTTCATCAACAATGTAGGGTTGCATTAACTTCCCGCCATTGGCAATGGCGGCGAAAGCGTGTACCATCTGGAGCGGCGTAGCGGTTATACCCTGTCCGAATGAGGCAACGGCAAGGTTTAAATCAGCGCCGTGCAACGGATCAGCCAGTGAGCTAATATTACCCTGCACCTCGGTTTTTAGCTCAACACCGGTTAACGCGCCAAACCCAAAATCATTGAGGTATTTTACAAAGTTATTAACACCCATCAGACGCGCCACATATATGGCGCCGGTATTAACTGAATTCTCCAGCACTCCGTTCATACTCACGGCGCCATACACTTTACTATCAGCATTTTTGATAGTTTCAGTCGCAATAGTCACCGATCCGGTGTCGGTGAACATCGTATCCGGCTCCACCAAACCAAGATCAATGCCCATGGCCATAGTGATTGGCTTAAAAATTGACCCCGGCTCGTAAGCATGAAAGATGGCTGTATTATTAAAATAATTAAGATCTTTGGTTTTACCATAGTCATTGGGATTAAAATCAGGATATGAACACATTGCGATAATCGCGCCGGTTTTTGGATTCATGATAATAACCACTCCCTGATCGGCCCCATGGCGCAGAGTCGCTTCATTTAATACGCGGCAAGCGACGTTTTGGATAGTTTTATCAATTGTTAAAATAATATCACTGCCTTTTACCGCCGGCGTTACTTTGCGGTCAGAGAGAATGATTGTTTGTCCCGAAGCGTCGCGCTCGGCGACCAGCGACCCCATTACTCCGGCTAATTCATTATTAAAAAATCCTTCAATACCGTAAGACCCTTGAGTTAAGCTAATATTTACGTCTTCAATCACATAGCCCAAAATATTTGATGAAATATTATTCTCAGGATAATAGCGATACTCGCTAGTCATAAAATCCACTCCGGACAATTTTAAACTCATTATCTCATTTAATTTTTCTTCATCGACTTTTTTAGCCAACGGTTCATAAGGATCATTTTTTTTCGATAATTTTTCACGCAAACTATTCGCGTACTCTTTCATTCCTTCTTCATATTCTTTTTTTAACTGCTCTTCAATCAATAACCTCTCTTTTTCCAAGCCGATTCTTAATTGTTCAGCGTCAATCACAATTTCTTCTCCCGGCTTTAGCTCGCCGCTATTTTTTATAAAATTAGCCATCTCTTCACGCAAGCGTTGCTCGCTTAGGACAAGCAAATGTTTCATATCAGGCTCCTCGTAAGTTAGACGAAAAAGAATCGGCGCCAATTGCTCAACCGCGTAATCAACATCAACAATATCTTTTGGCACGGCATAAATTTGCGCGAAATCTTTGTTCGCCGCCAGCGGATAAAGCTCGGCATCGCGGCTATGAACAAAAATACGTCCGCGTTGCGGCAAGATTTCGCGTTTGACTCCGTGCTGGCTCATTGCTTTGGCGGCATAAAGATCATAGTGTAAAAATTGCAGTATAAATAAACGGCCAAAAATAGCCGCGCCAATTAAAAAAATAATCGCAACAAGTATTTTGATACGATTATCTTCTACGCCATCTCTCGCCTGTTTTTTGTATCTATTCGCGCTCCAAATCATACTATATTTTTGTTTGTTTATTTCATAGCCACTTCTCCACTCTTGACTTCTAAATATTCTATCTCGCCGACAGCCACCATGCCAAGCTCTTTGATTCTTTTCTCAACCTCTTCGTAAGATTCCATATTCATAACCGCCAACTCCAAATCCTTATTTGTTTTTTGTTTTTCCTCCATTTCATCTTTGACTTCATTGATGTAAAAACCCTGATAAATTAAATTGTTGCTAATCAAAAAATAGCCGACACTCATTGATATTATTGCAAAAAATATAAAAAAATTAATGATACTGACATTTAAAGAAAATGACCGCCGCTTTCTCGCCGGCAGACGCGACGCTTGGTCAAGATCATCTGCCGCCGCTATTTCTTTGAGATTAATGTTTTCTGAGTTTAAATCTAACATATTTAAATTCTTTGCGCCACCCGCAGTTTTGCGCTGCGTGAACGCGCGTTATTTTTAATTTCTCCAATACTGGGAGTAATCACTTTTTTATTGATAATTTTTAAACTTCTTTGGTGGCCGCATTGGCAGATGGGAATTTCACTGGGACAAACGCAATCCTTGGCTTGGGTTCTAAAAAAATTCTTGACAATCCTGTCCTCAAGCGAGTGAAAAGATACAACTGCTATTCTGCCGCCTTTTTTTAAAACACTGACAGATTGGCTTAATAATTCCTGAAGGCTGGTAAGTTCATCATTGGTCGCGATTCGCAATGCTTGAAAAGTGCGCGTTGCCGGATGAACGCGGCCGTGGCGGTAAGCGGCCGGCACCGCGTTAAAAATTATCTGCGCCAATTGTTTGGCTGATCGAATTGCTGGAGCGATCCTCCGTCCAGAATGCATGGTTTCTGGACTCCTCCTTGCTTGGACGATTGCTCCGGAAATGCGGCCAGCATACCTCTCTTCGCCATATTCTCGAATTATTTGTTCTAATTTTTCCTTTGAATATTTATTTACTATATCCAGAGTCGTCTCTTGGTCAGCGCTGTCAAAAGACATTACTAGCGGCGCATCCAGTCCAAAACTAAATCCACGGCTCCGGTCTTGTAATTGAGCTGATGATAAACCAAGATCAGCGACAATGCCATCAATGACATCCAGCTTATTTTTGACCAAAATGTTTTGTAAATTTCGAAAGTTATCATGAACAAGCGCTATGTTATTTATTTTTTTTTCTTTAATTAATTTTTTTGCGTTTTCAATCGCCATTTCATCGGCATCAATGGCCAACACTTTTCCCTCTTTGCCAACGCTTTGGGCGAGCGCTTCGGTATAACCGCCGCCGCCTAGCGTAGCGTCCACAAAAATCTGCCCCGCCTTGGGATTTAGATTTTCTAATACCTCCTTGAGCATTACTGGCTCATGATAGTTTGACATTTTAGCGTAAGACAATTTTTATAACTTCTGACTCGGCGCCAAGCGAGGATATAAACATAAAAAAGACAGGCACGACAATGACGATAAAGATAAAAATAATGTTTGGTAAAATATTTTTTTTGAAATACATAAATTCTATTTATCGCCAAACTCGCCTAATTCTTCAGCGATTTTGACGCTATTTTTTTCATTTTCTTTGCTATAGCGTTCCCACTTGCCGGCATCCCAGATTTCGATGCGGTTGTAGATTCCGGCAACAATGGCTTTTTTGTCAATCCCGGCATACTTACGCAGGTACTCAGGCAAAAGTATTCTGCCTTGTCCGTCAAACTCCGCTTCCATGGCGCCGGCC
>JAUYLZ010000009.1 GCA_030698385.1 bacterium
CATGATAAAAAAAGAACTGCAGACTTAAATAAATTAGGCATAAAAATATTACGTTTTTGGAATGATGATATTTTAGATGGTTTGGCTGAAGTGGAAAGTATAATTGAGAAGCAGATTAAAAATATAAAACCCCTTTAATAACGGGGTCGCCCGCAAGGGCGGGGGTTTTTATGGCGGTTTATTGTTCGGTTGTAGTTATTTTAAAAAAGGTTAAATCCCCCTATCCCCCTTTGATAAAGGGGGTAATAAAAAAAGCCTCGGGGATTTTCTGTTAACACTGTCACTTGAGTTAACATAGAATCCGCGAGGCGAGGGTGAGGACATTTTATTTTGCATTTATGACAAACCAAATCGCCATTTTCAGGGGTAAGCAAATCAGAAAAACTATTTATAATAAAGAATGGTGGTTTTCTATTTTAGATGTTATTGGGGTTTTAACTGATAGTCCGCGGCCTAAGACTTATTGGGCTAAAATGAAAGAGCGGGACAAGGAAATGTCCCAACCGTTCCCGTTTTGGGAACAGTTGAAAATGACAGCTGAGGACGGAAAAATGCGCGAAACCGACTGCGCTGATACTGAAGGCATGTTACGAATTATCCAATCAATTCCCTCGTCCAAAGCCGAACCGCTTAAGCGCTGGCTGGCCAGAGTCGGTTATGAAAGAATACAGGAAATTGAAAATCCCGAATTGGCGATTAAGAGAACTAAAATGTTGTATAAGCTGAAGGGTTATCCGGATGACTGGATTGAAAAGAGAATGCGCGGCATCGCGGTTCGCGAAGAACTTACCGATGAGTGGCAAAAGCGCGGCGCGGAGCATGAAAAAGACTACGAGATTTTAACCGCGGAAATTTCTAAGGCGACTTTCGGCGTTACGCCGGCTGAATACAAAAAGGTTAAAGGCCTTAAACGGCAAAATCTGCGCGACCATATGGATGATTTTGAATTAATTTTAACTATGCTGGGCGAAAGAACCACCACCGAAATACACCGAACTAAAGATACCCGCGGAGTGCCGCGGCTTAAAGATGATGCCAGAGTCGGCGGTCAGATTGCCGGTTCGGCCAGAAAACAGATTGAAAGGCGGATTGGCAGAACGATTGTTTCAAAAAATAATTATTTACAAAATAAAAAAGTTAGATATTTAAAATAAAATGAGCCTGGGAGTTAAGTCCCCCTTATCAAGGGGGACTAAGGGGGTTTGAGGATTTGGTAGATGCGAGGAAAAGATTAAATCCCCCCAACCCCCTTTAATAAAGGGGGCAAGAAAAAAGCCTCGGGGATTTTCTGTTAACACTGTCACTTGAGTTAACATAGAATCCGCGAGGCCGAAGCGAGGACGCTTAAGTCCTCCGAAGAAGAAAATGAATAGGTGCATGAGTAAAGTTCCTTTCGAGGTTGAGGGTTAGCGGGGCAGTGATCCGGGCGCGAAACTTGGGATTGTAAAGTTTGGTGCCGATGTAGATGGAGCGGTTGACGATTTTTGAGCCGTTTCCGTCTCTATCGGACCGAGGTCAAGTTTGACGATAGAATATTCCAAAAACCATTTTCTGAGTTGCACCTTTTTTTCCGCCTCACTCATTCGGTTGAATTCTCTAATCATCTGCATATCGTCAGAGTTGTTTTTCTGAAAAGATATGCTACCTGCCCGACTATCATCTTTATAGGCTATAAAGTAAAGAATAGGCTCATTCTTGAAAGAGCCTTCAGAAAGTTTTACCGTGTATTCTCTGACGCGGTAAACCTCCAGCTCTTTACCGATGATGATATCGGGTCCAGACTTCCGATTGGGGAGCGCGTCGGCGACATCTTTTGCCTTAAAGGCAATATCGCCAACTATAACAGCAGTTTGAAGAGCTGTTCCGCATCCGTTAAAAATTACTGCCACCAATGCGACCATAAAGTATTCTTTTACTTTCATTTTCTTACACCTCCATAGTATTTAATAAGAGCATTCTTTGTGAATTTATAATATCATATTTATGAAAAAAAGTCAAGGAAGTCAATATATATTAATAATAATACTACTACTAGCAGTTTTTTTATTACTTCCTACTTCAATTTTAGCGGCTGGTGATTTGGTAGGGACTGCAGACTATGGCAATATAAGCGATAATCAATTACAAGCCTATGATATAGAGGATCAAATATCTGCAATTAAAGCAAAACTTGACGATCCGACTTTAATAAAAACAGTTGATAAGGCTGCTACGGAAGCGACCTTATTAGCACTAGAAAAGGAATACAAAAGATTAACGGAATTAATAAATAAAGAAAATCAAAAATGGACATGGGAAAAGTTTATTGATAATTTAGCCAAATATTCAAAAATAGCAACTGACACTGCCTATAAGGCCGGGTTAAAATATTTTTTAAACACTTTAGCGGTTGATACGGCTACTTATTTAGCTACCGGAGATCAGGGCCAAGGGCCGATGTTTGAAACAAGGCCTTTAAATAAAATTCTAACTGATGCGGCTGATGGCGCGGCCGGGGCTTTTTTAGAGACTTTGGGTAAAGATGGACCGCTTAAATTTAATCTTTGCAAACCGAATTTAGATGTAATGGTAAAAATAAATTTGGGGTTGCAAAAGACACAAAGGCCCACAAAACCGAGCTGTACTTTTTCAGAGATGACCAAAAATTGGGACACGGCGTTAAAAGATAAAGATTTCTTGCCTAAATTTCAGGACATGTTTAATCCTTGGTCAAATGATTTGGGTATAGCTCTAACCTTGCAAACCGGCCTAGAATCGGAAATTAGTAATAAGGTTAGTCAGGCTGTGACCGGGAATATAACCAATCAGGGTATTAAGCCCGTGACCGATCCTATAACTGGAAATGTTAAAACTCCTGTTTCGGTAGTCAGGCAGTACGCCATAGATCCTATTACTAAAGGCACAGTGTTAGAGAGTACTTACACTGGTTCAGCTGTTGCTGACGCAATTGATATTTTTATCAATACATTGGCAGGTAAATTATTGGATAAATGGTTAAAAAAAGGCATAGTAACTAATTTTCCGGAAAGAATGAGCAGTTTAACCGACATTAATGCGCAAAATCCAACTGAAGGAGTTACCGGTGCGGAAAATCGTTTTAGAAGTTTGACCGAACCAAGTTTTAAAGTTCGAGGCGATTATGAAATTTTAGGCGAATTGGTAACCTGTCCCAACCCGAATAAGGCCGGGCCAACCAATTGCGTCATAGATGAAAAATTCAGGCAGGCCATTGAAAAAAGATTAACGGTAAAGCAGGCTATGGATCAGGGTTATTTAAGTGCTAACGGCGTGTTTGGTTTTACCTCGGACGGGCTAGAACCCGCCTATAATGAAGGCTACCCCTATCGCTCCATGCTGATACTGCGAAAATTC
>JAUYLZ010000011.1 GCA_030698385.1 bacterium
CAGTCTTCCAGATTTTTCACATTGTCTAAAAGGTCGTTGATATCCATAGTAAAAATTCAAAATTAAAATTGCAAAATGCAAATTTATGCTATTGTTAATTTCAATTATTCATTCTAAAATCTAAAATCGTAAATCTAAAATTGTATGAGCGGGTAGGGGGAACCTGCCTACGCCCCGCCGTGGCGGGACTCCGGCAGACAAGTCGAACCCCCATTATGCCGATAGACAGGGCTAAAAAATTATGGAGCGGGTAGGGGGAACCTGCCTACGCCCCGCCGTGGCGGGACTCCGGCAGACAAGTCGAACCCCCATTCTGCCGATAGACAGGGCTAAAAAATTATGGAGCGGGTAGGGGGAACCTGCCTACGCCCCGCCGTGGCGGGACTCCGGCAGACAAGTCGAACCCCCATCTTCAGCTTGGAAGTTTATCTGCCGATAGGCAGGGCTAAAAAAATTATGGAGCGGGTAGGGGGAATCGAACCCCCATCTTCAGCTTGGAAGGCTGACATAAAAGCCATTATACGATACCCGCATTTATTTTATTAAATTTTTTAAAAACTCTTTGCCGCAACCTGACTTAAAATATTTTTCCCTCTTTCTGCCAGATGCATAATCATTACATTCTTCTTGATATATTAAATTAAAATTTTTAAAATTTTTTGTATAAAAACTTTGTCCCCTTTTATGTTCAGATAATCTTCTGTCTAAATTATTAGTCATTCCTACATAAACCTGGTTACTCGCAATATCATGAATTGCATACACAATAATCATATATTATTCAGCTTGGAAATTTATCTGCCGATAGGCAGGGCTAGCATAATAGCCGTTATACTATACCCGCGCATTATCTAAAGCAATCCTAACATGCTAATATAAAATTGTAAATAAAAAGCCGCCCTGCAAAAACACAGAACGGCTAAATGAAATTTCAAAAACAAAATATCGTTGCCAAAACAACTATAAACATTACTACAAAAAAACTAACCATACTCATAGCGATAATAAAATTGCCGCCATACGCCTCTCTTTGCATTTCTTGATACATTTCTTCGGTCATGATATTCTCCTTTTTCTGTAAAAAATTTGATAGTAAAAAAGAACCCAACAAATAAATACCTTAATAAAGGGTAGCACGAAATTAAAATCATTGCAATAATATAAGAACAAAACCAGGAAATTCTTTATTTTTAAGGCTGTTTTAGCAACTTTATCAATCTGCCAGATGAAGCGCTGAATTGGAATAACCAGACGTCCGCCGGTTTTTAACCGTTGCGCCAATCTGGGATTTATTAATTAATTCATCCAGCAGATGAAACCGCCTTTTTTTCTCCGCCCAAGGAATAGCATCTGCTAATTGCTCTCCACGCGTTCCCGGCCGCGGCGAATAGCCGGAAATGTAAGCGATGTTAAATTTTACTTGCCGGCACAAATCAACGGTTTGTTTAAACTGCTCTTCACTCTCGCCCGGGAAACCGACAATAATATCGGTGGTAAATTCAGCGGTTGGAACTTTGGCTCTAATTTTTTGTATCAAATCCAAGTACTCCTCGCGCGTGTACCAGCGGTTCATGTTTTTTAATACTTTATTATCTCCAGACTGAACCGGCAGATGAATTTCTCGATTAATATTATCGTATTTAGAAATTACTTCTATTAACTCATCAGAAAAATCCCAAGGATTTGAAGAGATAAAATTAATTTTCTCTAACCCCTTAGTTTTGGCCGCTTCTTCTAGTAAATATGGAAACAGTGTTGGAATGCGCACGCGCCCCAGATGCTTAACCATCACCGGCACGACGGTTTTACCGCCTGGTAATTCATAGGCAAACTCCTTGCCGGTCTTTTTACCTTCAGCCACTAGCGGCTGAAGTATGTCCGCCCCGTATGAATTCACGTTCTGCCCCAGCAGGGTAATTTCTTTATAGCCCTGTTGAGACAAATGTTCCACCTCATGAATAATATCGGCAAAGGGACGGGAAACTTCCCGCCCGCGCGAGTATGGCACCACGCAAAAAGTGCACAGGTTGTTACAGCCGTTGGAAATTGGTACCAGCGCCTTCGTCTTGTCCTGACGCAAGGGCTGATGATCAAAACCCACCTCTTCAATCGGCAAGAACTCGTCAACGCCGGGCAGACGATCACGCAGATATTTCTTTACCCGCCCGGTCGGTTCGCGGTTAGCGGTTCCCACCAGACAGCCGGTGATAATAATTTTTAAATTTTTATTTACTTTTTTCTTCTCGGCCAAATCGTGCACCAGACTATAAACTTTATCTTCGGCTTTTTGACGCACTACGCAGGTATTGATTATCACCGTGTCGGCATCATCAATGTCTACAGCCGGTGTAAAACCGCGCGCTTCGTAAAAGCTCGCAACCCGCTCCGAGTCCGCCACATTGGCCTGACAGCCGAAAGTTTTGATGAAATACTTCATAGTTCAAGTAACTTTAATTGAGCTTAGTAATATTTGCAAACCGTTAATGCAAATCCTCTTCACGGACTTAAATTTCTTCAGATGAATTCAAATGCCTCAAATAGTTAATTTGCGACATGCATATTATATTAATTCGTAGTTTATTTATTCTATTCTATTTCTCATTTTTTTTCAAGAAAAACAAAAAGGGTTCCGCAGAACCCTTGCAAAAAAATATCAATATTATCATTTTTTTATTTTCTACCTCTTTTATTCCTTTTTCGTAGAATAATACAATCATTCATTATTGTTATAATAAAAACTTTCTTTTCTCTAAAATCTTTTCTAACAACAAGACACCATTTCCCATTTTTATAATATTCTCTTTCTAAATAGTTGAGGCGCTTAGCATCACATCTTGGTAATAAAACACGAGCAAGTCTTAATTTTTTACTATTTTTAAAAAGTTCAATAATTTCTTGACCAGCGCTTTCTGGCTGATAGTTAAAGGTATTACGACATATTCTTAGATACTTTTCCATGGCATGATCCGTTATTAAAATATGCATCAACCTCACCTCTTTTCATTTCTATAAATATTTATTACTTTAGAATTATAAATGTACTGTTTTTAGCTTACAATATTTCTCGTTTTTTTTCAAGAAAAAACATCGCACATTGCTGTACGATGTTTATAATTTTAAGGGCTAAGGGTTAAGGTTCAAAAGTTTAAAAAAATAAAGGAACAAAGCCCAAAAAACTAACTTGCGCAACCCGCGGAAAGATCGGCGGCACTCCAGCCGTAAGCAAGCCAGTGGCCGCACCAGCCCCACTGCCCATCAACGTCGCGGCAGAGGCAAAGCACGTTGCGATGGCCGATCGGAGCGCGAAGAACGGTACCAGGAAAATCAAGATAAGTCACTTTACGTTCTTGGTACAACCTTTCAAGAACGCTGTTTTCCTTATTAGACTTATAATCAAGCCACAGTCCAAAAAAAACATTAGCGCCAAACCTAGTAAAATTCGACGCTGCTTTCAAACGGCGAAGCTTTTCCTCTCCAGTGATTGAATCATCACTTGCCTGTAAACAGGTTTCAAATAAAAATTGTGAGACTTCAATTTTGACGAGCGCCAGCGAACGAGGATCAATATCCTCTTCTCCGGAAAGGCCGTCGCCATCGTCCGGCCCTTTCCAGACTGTCCACTCCTCACCGATAAATTCGGCGGGGTTAAACGGTTTGGTCAAGATAGACTTCGCAAACTGGCAACCGTTTTTAAGAAAATCGGTAAAACGCCCGCCGGCCCCCTGTGGGTCGCGGATAACTGAATCTTGCAACCTCGAAATTTCAAAATCAATTTCTTCCCATCTGGCATTCGTTGTCAGAATAGCCATAATGGCATAGGATTGGTCAATAGTGATTTGTCCCATTGCCTTTCTCCTTTACTAAAGAATATGCTGTTATATTTGGCAAAATATATTTGCCACAGCAGAAAAGAGTTTAAGAATAGACTGCTTTCTGCCATGGCCAATGATTTTTTTTAAAAGAGCAATCATTGCTTTTGTTATCTAAAAATGCTAAGGTAATAGCAATATTTTACTAAACAAGCCTAACAAAGTTTTAAAAAAATGTCAACCCCAACTTCCAAAAATTCAGCTAAAATCACTGAAAATATTGTTTCTGAAATCATCGCTAAAAATCCAACCGATGAAAAAACGCTGATGAAAATAAACCGCGCCGTCACGCGGCGTTTTGACATGGCGCCACTGCCAAAAAGAATAATCGCTCAGCACTACGATCAGATGGTAAAAAAAGGCGAGCTGGCAAGCAACCAGCATTTATCCAGACTGCTCAAAGTCCGCGCCGTGCGCACGCTCTCCGGTGTCGCGCCGATTACGGTTTTGACCAAACCCTTTCCCTGTCCGGGCAAGTGCGTTTACTGCCCGACTGAAGCCGGCATGCCCAAAAGCTATTTAAGCAATGAGCCGGCCGCCATGCGCGCCAAGGGGCTGAACTTTGACCCATTCCAAATGGTCCAGCGCCGTCTGCAGGCTTTAATTGATAATGGCCATAGTCCGGAAAAAATTGAACTGCTGGTTCTGGGAGGCACCTGGTCATCATACCCGTGGGACTATCAAAAGTGGTTTATCAAACGCTGTTTTGAGGGGGCGAACTACTTTGAATTTACCTCGCGAAAAAAAACCATCCCAAAAACCAAGCGCTCATACACTCTGACACAGGCGCAAAAAATAAATGAACAGGCTAAGTATCGCGTTATCGGCGTTACGCTGGAAACGCGGCCGGACTGGGTAACGGACAAAGAGGTTAAACGCTTGCGCGAACTCGGCTGTACCCGTGTCCAGCTGGGCGCGCAAATTCTGGACGATGAGGTTCTAGATCTAATCAAGCGCGGCCATCACATTCACCATCTGGCAACCGCGACCAAAAAGTTGCGCGATAACTGTTTCAAGTTTGACTATCACTTCATGCCGAACTTGCCGGGCGCCACGATTGAAAAAGACATCAAAACCGTTGAACTGGCCTTTGCTGATGAGCGCTTTAAGCCGGATCAAATTAAACTCTACCCAACCATTGTCAACGAATTCGCCGAGCTCAACGAATGGTACCAAGACGGCCGATATAAGCCTTATGAACATGAAAAACTGGTTGATTTGTTATTAAAATTAAAAACTATTGTTCCCTATTACTGCCGCATTAACCGCCTCATTCGCGATATCCCCGGTGAGAGCATCATTGCCGGCAATAAGGTGACCAATTTAAGACAGCTTTTGGAGATTGAGATGAAAAAAAGAAATCTGGTCTGCAAGTGCATTCGTTGCCGTGAAGTTCGGAATACACCTCTCCCCGTTTCCCCTCCCCTAATTAGGGGAGGGGGCAGGGGTGGGGTTTACCTATTCATTGATACCTACCAAGCCAACGGCGGCACGGAATACTTTATCTCTTATGAGTCAAAAAAACGCGACCTGCTCTATGCCTTTGTCAGATTAAGAATTCCAGGTAAAAACCCTAACGTATTGTTTGATGAATTAAAAAATGCCGCGCTCATCCGCGAACTGCATACCTACGGCGCGCTCCAGACCATTGGCACTGCTTCACAAGCAACCCAACATAAGGGTCTGGGTACAAAATTAATGACTAAAGCGGAGAGCATTGCCAAAAAATCCCGAAACCTCGGGATAAATAAAATGGCCGTTATCGCCGGCATTGGCGTGCGGGATTATTACAAAACCAAGCTGGGCTATAAACTGGAAGGGACATATATGACGAAAAAATTATAAAAAATACCCCACTACTTAAACGTAGTGGGGAGATTTGTTAAAAAAGAGCTTATTGTTGTTCCTTCAATTCACGAAAGGTCAGAGGAAGGCACTCTTCCTGCAGTTGCAGTCGTATCCCCGGATAGTTAATCAAATCATACTGACTAATCGGTCCGGTGTGCGGACAGCCGCTGACAGTAATATGCTGCTGAAGCAAACCGGCGGGTACAAATACAACCTTGAGCTGATCAGGCAACACAGAACAGTTTTGCCGCAACAACTGATACACCCGCTGCGCCAATTTGTATTTCTTTTTTTCCAGCATATAGGAAACCTGATCATCACAGCAGACAAAGAGCGTATCTGTCTGCCGCTGTGCCGCCAGCAACGCGATTTCCAGAGTATTGAATATAACCGCGTTAAGCAAATATCCGCGCCCCAATGAAGTATTCTCTTTAAGCTCTGTTTCAAGTCTGACGAGCTTCTGAGTAACCTCCCAAAAACCTTCAATGCCAGTACCCAAAGATATCCTCTGCGAAATATAATCAAAAATTGGCAGAACCGCGCCATCATCTATCCGGCGGTCAAAAAGATTCACGTCATCTGCCCGGATGAATGACTTCAGCCAGCCATCAGCTAAATAGTACTCCGACAAAAACAGCTGAGATACCGTCTGCGTGCTGCCGTTGAAAAGACTATGCAACGAACGCAAGTGAATTGTCGTTGGATTTGATGAAAACAGCGCGTCACAGCGAGCTAGTGTTGATGGGTACGAAGTGACCGGCAACGCCGCGGCGAGCGTATATGGCTTGGTAGGCGAACATACATGCCAATGGCCATTGGTTAAAACTGACTCTGGACGAAAAACGTAGTCACCAATAACTCTTTCGTCATACAGGTGCCGGCCCTGATTGCGGTCAAAGTACACCGCACTCACTCCCTGTCTGAGCAGATATAAATCCGAGACACGCAAGTTTCCCACGTGCGGCATCTGTACCACCTTGTCTGTATGCTGATTAATAATTTGTAAAAACTCTTCAATGCTGTAATCCAAACCTTTTTTTAATACCAGCGAATTATTCATTGCTTTTTTCCTCTCTTTTCTTGAATTAAGGTTGTAAGGTGCAAAAAATAAAAAAGAACGACTTGTTTCATCGGTCGTTCTTTGCTATTTATTCTATATGATTAATTAGGCACTACACAAAAAACGCCGACAAAATATTGTCGTTGCTCTGATTCTGATTGTTGTTGGCGTATGAATAATGCATAAGTTATCTATATTCTATATCTTAGGAAAAAAATCGTCAATATCACGTTAGTTGATAACTCTCTACCATAATACATAATTAGAGCTGGGCTAAACTAAATAAAACTTTAGTCATAAGCATTATATAAAAAAACAAAAACCCTTTTGGAAGAAGTAAGTATTTCCACACACTTCCAAAAGGGTCAAAAAGCCTAAGAGTCAGAGGCTCATGAAGCCAAAGACTCAAAAGATTCAGAATTACGGGAGAAGACCCGAATGCCGTCATCCCACCCGAGCGGGTCAACAACCGGAGAGGTATACACGTGCCAGACGCCACCAATCCAGTAAACGTACACGGCACGCAGCACGCCGCTGAAATCATCGCCAACATAAAAAATGTTCGCACATCCGTTAGTGAGGAGAGCACCGTCCTCGCCGTTTGACTGTAACACCATCAAGGCGTAGAGCTCGGTAAGCGTGGTTTCAGCTTCTCCCTCACCGCCGAGCTCGTCAATGATGAGCGTATCCGACGAACTCCGCAACAATTTTTGGAAGCAAAGCGTCTTCTTTGTAATCGGTTCCTCAATCTTTCCTTTTCCGACAAGGAAGAACTCTTCAAAATTAATGCTAATAAAGCTAATTTTCACCGGCGCGGTGGCGCTGATGTCAATCACAAATTTTTTCTTGACGAAAAATTGCTCGGCGGTGGCGGGAATACCGATGGTCCCGATAAACTCAAGCAACCTCTCTTTAGGAACTTGGTT